>DASUOE010000172.1:0-23233 GCA_036276805.1 Woeseiaceae bacterium
CAGCGGAACTGCTGGATGTTCTGTGCCCATTCGAAATAGCTGACGCTGACTCCGCCGGCGTTTGCGAGGATGTCGGGTACCACGAGCACACCCGCGTCCCGAAGTATTGCATCGGCTTCCGGGGTGGTCGGCCCGTTCGCGCCTTCCACGATGATCTCTGCCCGCACGTTCCGCGCATTGTCCGCGGTCAGGGCGTTCTCGAGCGCTGCCGGGATCAGGACGTCCGCGTCCCACGCCAGCACCGCCGGGCTGTCGAAGGCGTCGGCCCCGGGAAACCCTTTGACGGTCCGGTGCTCGGCCGCCCAGGCGAAGAGCTTCGGCACGTCGAGTCCGCCCGCCCGCGAAACTCCGCCCAGGTGGTCGCCGACGGCGACGACCTTGCCGCCCCGCTCGGCAATGAGCCGTGCCGCGTGGCTGCCGACGTTGCCGAAACCCTGCACAGCCACGGTCGCCCCCGCGAGCGTCCGGCCTTTCGATTTCAGGGCCTCGTCCAGGACATACAGGATCCCGCGGCCGGTTGCTTCGGACCGTCCGGGCGAGCCGAAAAGCTGCAGCGGCTTGCCCGTCACGACGCCGGGCGAGAAACCGTGGTACTTCGAGTACTCGTGCATGATCCAGCCCATCACCCGCTCGTTCGTGTTGACGTCGGGCGCCGGGATGTCCGCGTTCGGGCCGATGATGTCGTGTATCCCCTCGACGTAGGCGCGCGTGATGTTGTAGAGGTCCGGCGTGCTGAGGTCGGCCGGGTTGCAGTCGATGCCGCCTTTTGCGCCGCCGAACGGGACGTCGACGACCGCAGTCTTCCATGTCATCAGGTTGGCGAGGGCCGACGCGTGCTCCTCGTCCATGTCCGGGTGATAGCGCAGTCCGCCCTTGTACGGGCCGCGCGCGTTGTTGTGCTGCACGCGGTAACCGAAATGATGCAGCAGGTTGCCGTCGTCGCACTCGGTCACGAGTTCGACCTTGACCACCCGCTGCGGCGCCAGCAGGATCTCGCGCAGTTTCGGGGACAATTCCAGGACGTCGGCGGCTCTGGTGAAGTACTGGCGGCTTTCCTCGAGCATGAGCATTCCTCTGCAGGTGGACGCAGGCGCGGCGGCCGTGGCGGCTACAGGCGATGGCGGCGACGCCGCTCGAGCGCCGTCACGTCATGGTGCCGGGCCTTACGAGTAGCGGCGATGATGCCGCGATTCGGGCACATAAGTATATCGCGGTATATCGCGGTATATCGCGGCGCGCCCGGCGCGCCCGCCGCGCCTGCATCGTCAGCCGATACGGCCCGTAATGTAGTCTTCCGTCAGCTTGTGCTGCGGGTTCGTGAAGATGCGGTCGGTGTCGTCCACCTCGACCAGGTGCCCGAGATGAAAGTACGCAACGCGGCCGGAAACGCGGGCAGCCTGTTGCATCGAGTGCGTGACGATGACGATGGCGTAGTCCTGCGACAGTTCATCGATGAGGTCTTCGATCCTTGCCGTCGCAATAGGGTCGAGCGCGGAGCACGGCTCATCCATGAGAATCACTTCCGGGTTCACCGCGATCGTGCGGGCGATACAGAGTCGCTGCTGCTGGCCGCCGGAAAGGCCGGTGCCCGGTTCGTCCAGCCGGTCCTTGACTTCCTGCAGCAGGCCGGCGCGCTCGAGACTGGTATGCACGATGTCGTCGAGCTCGGCCCTGTCGGCCGCGAGCCCGTGTATGCGCGGCCCATACGCGACGTTGTCGTAGATGCTCTTCGGGAACGGGTTCGCCTTCTGGAACACCATGCCGACACGGGCACGCAGCGCCACCGGGTCGAGGTCCTTGCTGTAGATGTCCTGGCCGTCGAGCGTGATGCGGCCGGTTACCCGCGCCGATTCGATGGAGTCGTTCATGCGATTCAGGCAGCGCAGGAACGTCGACTTGCCGCAGCCGGACGGCCCGATCAGCGCGATGACTTCTTCCTTACCGATCTCCAGACTCACGTTGCGAATGGCGTGATTCGTCCCGTAATAGACGTCGACGTTTTCCGCGATCACGAACGGGTTTTCGCAGCGGATTTCCCCGACCGTCTCGTGCGTGAGGGACGTCAGGCGCTCCGGCGCGCGCGTATGCCGCCGGTGTGCGCCGCGGGTTTCCACCGCCGGCGCCGCCTCGGCGGCGGGCACGTCGTCTTTCGCTTCGAACTCTGACATTCCGGCCATTCTCATACAGGTCACTCCCGGGCTCAAACGCGCGGCCCGCCCCAGTTGCCTACCACTTGCGTTCCATACGTTTCCGGATGATTACCGCGGCCAGGTTCATGACCAGCAGGAAGCCCAGCAGCACGATGATAGCCGCCGACGTCCGCTCAGCGAATGCGCGTTCCGGGCTGTCGGCCCAGAGGAAAATCTGCACGGGCAACGCTGTAGCCGGATCCGTGAACCCGCCCGGCACGTCGACGATGAACGCGACCATGCCGATCATCAGCAACGGTGCGGTTTCGCCGAGGGCACGGCTCATGCCGATAATCGTCCCCGTGAGCATGCCCGGCAGCGCCAGCGGCAGGACGTGGTGGAACACGACCTGCATGCGCGAGGCGCCGAGCCCGAGCGCCGCCTGTCGGATCGACGGCGGAACGGCCTTGATGGCGGCACGCGAGGCGATGATGATCACCGGCAGCGTGAGGAGGGAAAGCACGAGGCCCCCGACCAGCGGCGCGGATCTCGGCAGCGCCATCCAGTTGATGAAGACGGCGAGTCCGAGCAGGCCAAAGACGATGGACGGCACGGCCGCGAGGTTGTTGATGTTCACCTCGATCAGGTCGGCCCAGCGGCTCTTCGGCGCGAACTCCTCGAGATAGACGGCTGCGGCGACGCCGATTGGAAACGCGAGGAGTACCGTGACCACCAGCATGTAGAAGGAACCCATGAGAGCGCCCTTGATCCCGGCGATTTCCGGTTCGCGCGAATCGCCGTTCGAGAACAGCGCGGTGTTGAACCGCGTCGCCAGGCGCCCCTGTTCGAGCAATGCGTCGGTCCAGGCGATCTGCTGGTCCGAGACCGGCCGCAGCGCCGGGTCGAGCGTGCGCTCGATGCTGCCCTTGTGGAGCATGTCGATGTTCGCCGCTGCCGGTACCCAGAGCTCCCTCGTTTCGCCGAGGAGCGCCGGGTTCTCGAGCAGCAGCTCGCGGACCTGGTACCCGGCGGCGATGCTCAGCATGCGATTCAGCTCGCGGCGTTCGCTCCGCCCTGTCGCCTCGGGAAACAGCTCGTGCAGCGCCTCCCGCACCGGGGCGTCGAAGTCGGCGTAGTCGAGGTCGAGTTCTCCGTCGGGCGCCAGTGCCTCACGGCTGAACTCCACATCGAGCCGCACCTTGGTCTGCACGAATGCCGACGCGCCGTTCCCGACGAGCGTATAGAAGAACACGCACAGGAACAGGATGCCGACGCCGGTCGCGAGCATGCCGGACGCCTGGAACAGCCGCTCGCGGCGATGGCGCCGGTGGAGGCCGGCCTCCACCTTCCGGCGCGTGCCGAGCTGTCGCTCCGCGGTCAGTTGCCTACTCATACTGTTCCCGGTACTTGCGCACGACGCCGAGGCCAACGATGTTGAGGCACAGCGTCACGAGGAACAGGACGAGACCGAGCGCGAAGGCGGCCAGCGTTTTCGCGCTGTCGAACTCCTGGTCGCCGACGAGCAGCGTCACGATCTGCACGGTGACCGTCGTCACGGCTTCGAACGGGTTGGCGGTGAGGTTCGCGGCGAGCCCCGCCGCCATAACGACGATCATCGTCTCGCCGATCGCGCGCGAGACGGCGAGCAGGATGCCGCCGACGATGCCCGGCAGTGCGGCGGGCAGGATCACGCGCGTCATGGTTTCAGAGCGGGTCGAACCGAGGCCGAGTGCGCCGTCGCGCATGGCGCTCGGCACGGCGTGAATGGCGTCGTCCGCGAGCGACGAGACGAGCGGGATGATCATGATGCCCATTACCAGCCCGGCGGCGAGCGCACTCTCCGAGGCGACCTCGAAGCCCAGCGCTTCCCCCGTCCTGCGTACCCACGGCGCGACGGTGAGCGCGGCGAAGAAGCCGTAGACGACGGTGGGAATGCCCGCCAGGATCTCGAGCAGCGGCTTTGCGATCGCGCGCACGCGCCCGGGCGCGTATTCGGCGAGGTAGATCGCCGTCATGAGCCCGACGGGAACGGCGACGAGCATCGCGATCAGCGTGATGAGCAGCGTTCCGGCGAACAGTGGCACGGCGCCGAAGCTTCCGGACGAACCCACCTGGTCGGCGCGGATCGCGGTCTGCGGGCTCCAGTCGAGGCCGAACAGGAACTCGGTGACCGGCACCTTCTGGAAGAACCGGATCGCCTCGAACAGCACCGACAGGACGATGCCGATGGTCGTCAATATGGCGATGCTCGAGGCGCCGATCAGCAGGTATTCGATGACTTTCTCGACGCGGTTGCGCGCACGCAGCCCTGGCGCGATGCGGCGCCACGCGAAGGCCGCGCCGAGTGCCGCGATGCCGAGCACGCACAGTGCGAGCAGCCAGTGGCTGCGGTCCACGTAAGCGTTATACCGATCGGCAGCGGCCTGGAGGTGCGCGTTCACGTCGCCGGATACGGCGTCGCCCGCGGCCAGATTGCGGATGTTGTTGACGAGCAGGTCGAGTTCGCCGGGTGAAAGCCCGTCGCCGGCGGCCGACAGGCTCTCGACCACGAGCGCCGTGATCACGCGCGGCTCGGCCAGTACCCAGATGAGCATCAGCGCGAGAGCCGGCAGCAGGCACCAGACGGCCGTGAAATAGCCGTAATAACCGGGCAGGGAATGCAGCCGCGAGATGTTGGCGGCACCACCGACGCGGGCGAGCGAGCGGCTGCGGCCGAGATAGAAGGCGACGATCGTCATCCCGACGAGCAGCAGGAGCAAGGTCGTGTTGTGCATCGCTTCGGTCGGTTTCCCCGGCGCCGGGAGGCGACTCCGCGGCGACGCCGCGGCGGCCCTACCTGGCGCTCGCCACGGACAGCGGGTTCAGTTCGCGCACATCGGCTGCGACGCGGCGCCGTTCGTCTTCGGGCATCGGGATGAGACCCCGGTCCGACAGGTAGCCTTCGTCGCCCCAGGCCCGCTCGCTCGTGAATTCCCTGAGGTAGTCTTTGAGCCCCGGGATCACATCCACATGGGCCTTCTTGACGTAGAAGTACAGTGGGCGGGAGACGGGGTACTCGGCATCCGCGATAGCCTCGAACGTCGGTTCGTGACCGTCCACTGAAACGCCTTTGACTTTGCCGGCATTCTGATCGAGGAAACTGAAGCCGAAGATGCCGAGCGCATCCGGATTGGCCTGCAGCTTCTGCACGATCAGGTTGTCGTTTTCGCCGGCCTCGACGAACGCGCCGTCCTCGCGCACCATGTGGCAGATTGCCTTGAAGCGTTCGGAATCGCTGTCGGCGAGTGCCGCGATTTCGGGTATTGCGCTGCAGCCGCCTTCCATCGCGAGTTCCACGAAGGCGTCGCGCGTACCCGACGTCGGCGGCGGGCCCAGCACTTCGATACGCGTCGCGGGTAGTTCCGGGTTGACGTCCGCCCACGTCCGGTGCGGGTTCGCAACGAAGGTGCCCTGGGCGTCGGGCACCTGCTTCGCGAGCGCAAGGAATATGTCACGGCGGGTCAGCGCGAAATCGGGCGCCCCGATCGCGTGCGCGAGCACGATGCCGTCATAACCGATCTTGACCTCGATGACTTCGTCGACGCCGTTGGCCGCGCAAGCCTCGATTTCGCTCTCCTTGATCGCCCGCGACGAGTTGGCGATATCCGGGAAATCGACGCCGACGCCGTCGCAGAAAAGCTTGATCCCGCCGCCCGAGCCGGTGGATTCGACCTTCGGCGTCTTGAACTCGCTGCCGCGTCCGAATCGCTCCGCCACGACGGTGGCGAACGGGTACACCGTGGACGACCCGACGATGTAGATGTAGTCGCGCGCTGCCTGTGCGACGGCGACGCCGTGGGCAGCGATCAGGATGGCGCTTGCCACTGCGCTTGCCAGTGCGATTGCGCCTGTGCTTTTCTTGGCCACGCTTCCTCCCGGGACCGGTCGATGGAATGGGACGGAGCTTACCGGTCCATTGTTACCGCAATGTTGCAACCCGCCGGCCACGCGCCGCGAATCGGTACCCGCATGATGGGCATGAAACCTTGTTAAATTAGATGTTTACGGAATTTTCATAGAAACCATGAAAGGAGATTCAGCGGACCGGCTCGCCGGCGACGTCACTGCCCTGTTGTGCGACCTCGTGCGACGCCCGTCCGTCACGCCCGACGATGCCGGCTGCCAGGCCATACTCCGGGAGCGGCTCGCAGTGCTCGGCTTCGATTGCGAGACACTTCGCTTCGGCGAGGTCACGAACCTGTGGGCGCGCCGTAACACGGCATCGCCCGTCCTGTGTTTCGCCGGGCACACCGACGTCGTGCCGCCCGGGGCGATCGCCGAATGGGCGACCGACCCGTTCGAGCCGGTGATCGACGGCGACTTCCTGTACGGCCGCGGCGCCGCGGACATGAAGAGCGGCCTCGCCGCGATGCTCGTTGCGATCGAGCGTTTCGTCGCGGCGCATCCCGACCACGCGGGCAGCCTCGCGCTCCTCATCACGAGCGATGAGGAAGGCCGTGCACGAGACGGCACGCTCAAAGTCATGGAGACGCTGTCCGGCCGGGGCGAACGCATCGACTGGTGCGTGATCGGCGAACCGTCGAGCGCCGCGGCGCTCGGCGACGTCGTACGCATCGGGCGGCGAGGATCGCTGAGCGGCACGCTGACGGTCCACGGGATCCAGGGCCATGTCGCCTACCCCGATCTCGCCGACAACCCGATCCGGCGCTTCGCGCCGGTGCTGGCCGAGCTGTACGCGACCGAATGGGACCGCGGCAACGAGTGGTTTCCGCCGACGAGTTTCCAGTTCGTGCGCATCGAAGCGAACGGCGGCGCCGTCAACGTAACCCCGTCGGAACTCTCCGCGCGATTCAACTTCCGATACTCGACCGAGTGGGATTACGCAAGGCTCAAGCGCCGCGTACAGGAGATCTTCGACCGGCACGGCGTCGATTACACGATCGACTGGCACCTCTCGGGGGAACCGTTCCTCACGGACCCCGGCCCGCTCATCGACGCGGTCGTCCGGGCGGTCGAGGCCGAGACGGGCGCGACACCGGAACTGTCGACGGGCGGCGGCACGTCCGACGGCCGCTTCATTTCGCCGGCGGGCGTCGATGTCGTCGAACTCGGCCCCGTGAACGCCTCCATTCACAAGGTCAATGAACACGTACGGCTGAGTGACGTCGTCACGCTCGCGCGGATGTACGGCCGGGTGATGGCAGACCTCCTGCCGGAGCCGACCCGGTAGGCGAAAGTCCGCCAGGGCGTCAGCGGCGCAGATTGTTCCAGACGCCGCCCGCGGTCAGCGCGGCGATCGCGATGAACACCCATGCAGGCATCGACAGCCCGAGAAATTGCCAGTCGATGGTGGCGCATTCGCCGGACCCGGTGAACACCATGTCCACGACCTGCTGCAGCGGGAAATTGTCCAGCATGTAGTCGAGCCCCGGTCCGCAGGCGGGCACACGGTCGGCCGGCAGGTGCTGCAGCCACACATGCCGCCCGGCCGCGACGAGCCCGCCGAGTCCGGTGAGCGCGACGAGTGCCGCGTAAGCGATACCGCCCCGGCGCCGCGGACCGTGCAGCGCGGCCGCAAGGAACAGGAGCCCGAGCGCGATCACCGCGACGCGCTGGAGCACGCACAGCGGGCACGGTTCGTAATAGAGGACATGCTCCGAGTAGAGGGCGTAGGCGATGAGGCCGGCGCAGGCGGCGAAGCCCGCGGCGTTAAGGACGCGCTTGCCGGGCAGCGACAGGCCCATTTACTCCTCCGGCGGCAGTTCGTCGTCGCCGAAACCCGTGTGGCGAACGTCCTTGCCCTCGACCATGTAAATCACATACTCGCAGATGTTCTTCGCATGATCGCCGATCCGCTCCAGCGAACGCGCCGCCCACGTAACGTTCATGACGCGCTTGATGCTGCGCGGGTCCTCCATCATGAACGTGATGCACTGTCGCGTAATCAGGTCGTACTCGTCGTCGACGCGCTCGTCTTCGAGCACGACGTCCGTCGCTTCACCGACGTCCAGGCGGGCAAAAGCGTTCATCGCGTCGCGCACCATGTGCGAGACGTGCGTGCCGAGATTCTTGAGTTCGCGGTACGAATCCGGCGGCCGGTCCATGGCGGCGAGTTTCGACGCCAGGTAGCCGATCTTCTCCGCCTCGTCGCCGATCCGTTCGAGGTCCGTAATCGTCTTGATGACGGCGACGATGAGCCGCAGGTCCCCCGCCGCCGGCGAGCGCCGTGCGAGGATCCGGCTGCACTCTTCGTCGATCTCGACCTCGAGCTGATTGACCTTGTAGTCGTCGTTCGCGACCTTGAGACCGAGTTCGCTGTCGCCGCTGACGATCGCCGCAATCGCGCGCGAGAGCTGCGTTTCGACGACGCCGCCCATGGACAGGACCATGTTGCGCAGGTCCTCGAGGTCCTTGTTGAAACGTCGGGAGATGTGGTCCGTCAGGTCTGAGGCTTGCATGCTAGGCACCACCGTGGCCGATCCGTCAGTACAACATGTAATTCATGGCGAATCCGTGACAAACGGACCGGAATTCCGGCACTTGGGTTCCATCTCAATCGAATTCGAATTGGAGGTCAAGCTGCACGCGCCGGTAATCGCGGGCGTCGTCCCGGAACGTGATGGCCTCGTTCAGGAACAAGGTGGCCTCGAGCGTCAGGCGGTCGCGCAGCAGGTAGCTGCCGCCGAAGACATGGCCCTCGACGTCCGTGCCGCCGCCGCCGAAGTCCGACTCGGTAAAGGAGCCGACCACCGCGTCCGCCTCGACCTGTTTCCAGGTCCAGCCCGCCTCCCAGCTCCCGGCGTCCCGCGCCTCGCCGAGCGTCAGGCCGACGGCGAGCCCGGCATCCTCCCGGCTCACCTCGACGTTCTCCGTGTAGTGGGCGAACACGCTGAGCGGCAGGCCGCCGAGCGCCGCGCCGAACTCCGCGAACGCCTCGACATTGGCGTACTCGTAGACGTATCGGTTCATGGCGTCGACGGTATTGCCGGCCGGAAGGTCGAATACGAACGGCGTATTGCCGACCGTGTTCGTGTACACGAGATAGCCCGCGCCGGCCTTGAGCGTCACGCCGGAGAAGCGCCAGTCGCCGCCCGCCTGCACGTGGTAAAGAAGCGTATCGGCCGTCAGCGACCGCTGCTCGACCGCGAAGGCACCCGCATTGACGAACCAGTTCCCGGGCGCCCAGGCCGCCGCGACGCCTCCCGGGTTCAGGTCGTTGTCGTAGACGAGCTGGTCGCGGCCCGGCGCGAACATCGGGTTCTTCATCTTGCCCGCGAACACATCGAGGTCCGGGCGCGGTCGCCACTGCACGTAGGCGAGGTCGACGCCGAAGTCGTCATCGAGCGCGTTGCCGCCGAACGTCACATTGCGCGACACCGGGTTGTCGGCCGCGGTCGCGAGCGACACGACGAAGCGGACGTCGTCGTACAGATCCACGCCGGCATTGAGCCGCACGCGGTAGCGGCTGCGGCTCTGCTCCGGCAGTCCGGCGCGGTCGATGGACTCGTAGCGCAGGCGGAAGTCGCCGGACAGGTCGACGCGCTCCGCGAGGTCCGCCTCGTCGGCATGCGCGGCAGCCGGCCACGACGCGAGGACAAGGAGGACGGCGGCGGTCGGGACGGCGTGCTTGTTGGCGGCGGTCACAGGCAGGTGCAAACAGTACGATGTTAGGAACAGGTTACGATCCGGCGACGGGCACGTTAACGACGCGCCGTGACACTTCCGTGACACGAATGTTGCAGTTATGTGACAGGGGCCGCCGGGCCGCACTGTAGCGCATCCGGCCGTGGATTGCAGGCGCCGGGGCACGGCCCGTTTCGCCGTTCGCGACACGCGCCCGTTACGCCTTCTGCGCTTCGCCCGTCAGCGGGATCGGGGGCCGGATGACGACCCGGCCGGCCGGGAAGTGGCAGGTGAACGTGCTGCCACGGCCGCGCTCGCTCGCGATCTCGAGGCGGCCGTCGTGCCGGGTCAGCACGTGCTTCACGATCGCGAGGCCGAGGCCGACGCCGCCGTCGTCCCGGGACCGGCCGCGATCGACGCGGAAGAATCGCTCGGTGACCCGGGGCACGTGCTCGGGGTCGATGCCCTCGCCCGTATCCTCGATAACCAGCTCGGCGCCGGACGCGTCGGAACGCCAGGACAGCGTGATGCGACCGTCGACCGGCGTGTGCCGCACGGCGTTGGACAAGAGGTTCGTGATCAGCGACTCGATTTCCGCGCTGCTGCCGCGCAGCCGCGCCTTCGACTCGACGACCACGTGTATGCCCGCGGTTTCGCCCGGCTTGTACAGCGTGCGACGGGCCGCCTCGAGCAACCCGCCCACGTCGACGAGGTCCTGTTCGCGCGCCGGTCCGGAGCTCTCCAGCCGCGAGAGTTCGAGCAGCTCGGCAACGATGCGGTTCATGCGCCGTGCCTGGATCTGCATCTGCGTAACCGGCAGCGCCCACTCGCGCGGCATGGCCGCGTCGTCGGCCAGACTGTCCAGGTATCCCGAGATCACGGTGAGCGGCGAGCGCAGTTCGTGCGAGGCATTGGCGACGAAGTCCCGGCGCATCCGGCTCAGCCGTACGCGCTCGGTGTCATCACGCATGATGAGGAGCTTCTGGTCCGGTCCGTAGGGCACCAGCCGGCAGTTCAGCCAGCCGTCGTCGCTCACCGGCGAGGGGATCTCGATGGCGCGGCTGAAGTCTTCGCTCTTCAGGAGTTCGGTCAGCTTCGGGTCGCGCAGTATGTTGTCGACGCGCTGACCGCGGTCCTTGCGCGGCTTCAGTCCCGCGAGTTCCTTCGCGGCCTTGTTGCACATGAGGATTTCGTTGCTTTCGTCGAGGATCACGGCAGCGTCCGGCATCGCGTCGGTCGACTTGCGGATCTCCCGCAGGAGCTGCCCGTACTGGCGCTTGTAGCGCGCCGCCCGCGCCTGCTGGTAGGAGAAACTCGAGAAGATCTGCTGCCACACGCCGTCGCCCAGGCGGAACAGGTCGAAGTTGCGCGTCCGCATTGCCTGGACGAACGCGAGCAGGTGGCGCACCTGCCAGAACAGCGCGAGCAGCGCGGCGCAGAGGATGCCCGTCGCGGGCGCATCGTACAGCCACCCGATCACGCCCCCCGCGACGAACAGGAGGAACAGGCCGACGAGGAACTTGCGCGATGTTTCGGGCATGGTTTCAGGTTTCGACGCGTGTCGAGAACCGGTAGCCCGCGCCCCGTACGGTCTGGATGTAGTTGTCGGCAGCGGCGTCCGCGAGTGCCTTCCGAAGCCGCCGGACGTGCACGTCGACAGTCCGTTCCTCGACATAGACGTTCGCGCCCCACACGCGGTCGAGGAGCTGCGCCCGGCTGTACACGCGGTCGGCGTGCGTCATGAGGAAATGCAGCAGGCGGTACTCGGTCGGGCCCAGCCGGACTTCCGATCCGTCCGCGATGACGCGGTGCCCGGCGGTATCGAGTTCGAGCACGCCCGCGCGGACCACTTCCTCCTCCGCCACGGACTGCGCGCGCCGGAGGACGGCCTGGATGCGGGCGATCAGTTCGCGCGGCGCGAAGGGCTTCGTGACATAGTCGTCGGCGCCGCCTTCGAGACCGGCCACCTTGTCGTATTCCTCGGCGCGCGCGGTCAGCATGATGATGCCGAGATCCTCGTTGCCGCGATCGCGCTTCAGCATGCGCGTCAGCTCGAGCCCACTCATGTCGGGCAGCATCCAGTCGATCAGCGCGAGGTCCGGACGTTCGTCCGCGAGGATCTCGCGCGCGCTCTTGCAGTCGCCGGCTTCGAGTGTCTCGTACCCGGCCCGCGCCAGGTGAAACGCGATCATTTCGCGAATGGGCGTTTCGTCTTCGACGATCAGTATCTTGTTGCCTGCCATCTCGGCCCCTGCACGGCACCCGGCCGGGCGTTCGGGCTCGCATTAGAGCATCGACATATTACAGGACTGTTACGGGACGCGGTGCGGCGCCGGGCTCGCCACGTCGTGCCGCAGGTAGGCGGGATCGACGTCTTCCGGCGCGATCCCGGCGCCGCCGTCCCGGGCCCGGGCGCCGAGGGCCAGAATTTCGTCGGCGTGCGGGTAGAGCACCGCCGAAGGACGGAGGAGGGGCGCGCGGTTCGCCTCGGCCAGACCCGGGTATCGCTGCCAGCCCGCGCCCGCCGTGACGACCGGGCCCGCGCGACCGGCAAGGCTGTCGATCGGTGCCACTGCCTGCAGGCGCTCGTCGATGAGCGGTTCGGGAAATCCGTCGCCGTCGATGCGGTAGAGGCCGAGGTAGACCTCGCCCATGTGCGCGTCCTGCGCGACGGCCACCGTGTCACCGCGGTTGCCGGCGCGCATGGCCACTGCCGCGAGCGAGGACACCGGGACAACGGGAAGGCCCGCCGCGTACGCGATGCCTTCGGCGACGGCAGCGGCGATGCGCAGGCCGATGAAGGAGCCGGGGCCGTTGCCGAGCACGACGGCGTCGAGTTCGCGCGGCTCGAGCGCAGCCGCGGCGAGTACGTCGCGGATCATCGGCACGAGCAGCCGCGTGTGCTCCCGCTCCCGCTCGGCGTGCCGGACGTGCCGGACGCCGCCGGCCAGTACGCCGGCCGTACACGCGAGCGACGACGTATCGATGGCGAGGAGCTTCATGCGACCTCGCCCCGGCCTTCGTGGCGGGCGAAGAACTGCGCGACGTCGGCCAGCGAATCGGTGACCGGCATCGGCGCCAGCGCGGCGAGGAAGTGCCTGCCGTACTGCCGGCTACGGATGCGCGGATCGCAAAGCACGACGACGCCGTAGTCGCGTTCGTCGCGGAGCAGGCGCCCTGCGCCCTGTTTCAGTGCGAGTACGGCCTGCGGCACCTGGTGCTCCACGAAGCCGTTCCCGCCGGCGCGCCGGATGTGCTCGAGTCGCGCAACCATGAGCGGGTCGGCGGGCGATCCGAAGGGCAGCTTGTCGATCGCGACCACGGTGAGCGCCTGGCCGCGCACGTCGACGCCCTCCCAGAAGCTGCTCGTGCCGAGGAGCACGGCGTTGCCGTACTGGCGGAAGCGGCGCAGGAGTTCGTCGCGAGGGACGCTCCCCTGGACGAGCAGGCGGCGGCCGGCGAGCACGGCCGGATTCCTGCGCATCCAGGTTCGGGCAAGATTGAGCGCCCGGTGACTCGTGAACAGCAGGAATACGCCGCCCCCGGTCAGTTCGAAGAGCGGCGCGACGACGGCGAGCATCGCCTCCGTGTAACCGGCCGCGGCCGGCTGCGGCAGGCCGGCCGGCAGGTATACGAGTCCCTGGTCTTCGAGCGCATACGGGCTCCTGAACGCGAGGGCCCGCACGTCGGACAGGCCCGCGCGCGAGGTGAAATGCGAGAAATCCTCGCCCACGGCGAGAGTGGCCGACGTGAAGATCCACGCCTGGTCGGCGCGGCCGAAAAGGCTGCCGAGCGTATCCGCGACGTCGAGCGGCGTCAGGTTGAGCCGCACGCTCCTGGGATTCACCTCGAGCCAGCGCAAACCGTCCCACGCGTCCTCGCTGACGAGCAGCGCCAGGCGCTCGGCGGCGACCTGCAGCTGCTGTTCGAGCTTCGCGATATCGGCCGCGGTACCGGTAAGCGGCATCAGCGCCACGGCCAGCTCATCGATGGCGCCACGCAGGTCGCCGACCGCCGAACCGATCCCCGGCCACACGGCGGCGAGTTCGTGGCGGCCCTCTTCCGGCGGCGCGGCGGCTCGCAATGCCTTGAGCGCGGTGTCGAGCGCATCGATCCGGCTCCTTAAACCCGCGCCCGCCACGGACAGCGTCGCGGCGCGGGTCTCCTCGACCAGGCGCTCCAGTTCGCGGCTGCCGAGCGCGACGCCGAAAAACTGCACGGCGAGGTCCGGCACCTGGTGCGCCTCGTCGAGGATCACCGTGTCCGCGCCCGGGAGGAACTCGACGAAGCCCTCCTCTTTCATCGCCAGGTCCGCGAGCAGCAGGTGGTGGTTGACGACGACGAGCTCCGCGTCCTGCGCTTCACGCCGCGCCCTGACGACGAAGCATGCCTCGTATTGCGGGCATTGCTGGCCGAGGCAGTTCTCCGCGGTGGAGGTAACGAGCGGCCAGACGGCGGCATCCTCCGCAACCTCGCCGAGTTCGGCGCGATCGCCGCTCACCGTTCGCGACTGCCACTCGCGCACACGCGCCAGGTCGCCGGCGAGCGCCGGCGGCACGTCGTCGGCCAGGCCGAGCCGGTGCAGGCAGAGATAGTTGGCGCGGCCCTTGAGCAGGGCCGCCTTGAGCGGCTGGCCGACGGCGCGCCCGAGCAGGGGCAGGTCGCGGTGGAAGAGCTGGTCCTGCAGGGCCTTGGTGCCGGTGCTGATGATCGTCTTGCCGCCGCTCGCGAGCGCCGGCAGCAGGTACGCAAAGGTCTTGCCGGTGCCGGTGCCGGCCTCGACGATGAGCCGCCCGCGACTCGCGATCGCCTCCGCGACGGCCTCGGCCATCCAGGCCTGGCCGGCACGCGCCCGGTAACCCGGCAGGAGCGACCGGAGCGGGCTCTGGTCGCCGAAAAACTCGGCAAGGGGAATCACCGGGGAAGAGTAACGCGAAGCACCGCCTGCGCCTACGGCCTGCAGGCGCCGCTTCCCCGGCATTTGCGGCTTGCCCGAAGTGGACGGGCCGGGGTTGCAGCCGGCGTGCCGGTCAGCCGGGCGGCCAGCCGAGCCGGCGGCCGCCGAGCAGGTGCAGGTGGATGTGGAAGACGCTCTGCCCGGCGCCCTCGTTGCAATTCATCACGAGCCGGTAGCCGGGGTCCGCGAGGCCCGCCTCGCGCGCGACCGACTGCGCCGCGGTGAACAGGCTGCCGACGATCGACTCGTGCCGCGGCACGATGTCGTTCACCGTGCTGATGTGCTCGCGCGGCACGATGAGGACGTGCGTCGGCGCTTTCGGGTCGATGTCCCGGAAGGCCAGTGCGGTGGCGGACTCGTGCACGACGTCGGCCGGTATTTCGCCCGCCACGATCTTGCAGAACAAACAGTCGGCTACGGGTTTACCCATGTGCATCTCCGGTCAGTCGAATCATTCGACGGCGCGGCGGCCATAGAAAGCGTGTGACAGCGTGCCGCCGTCGACGTACTCGAGTTCGCCGCCGAGCGGTATGCCGTGCGCGATGCGGCTCGCCGCGACGCCGTGCCGCGACGCAAGTTCTGCGAGATAGTGCGCCGTGGCGTCGCCCTCGACGGTCGGGTTGGTGGCGATGATGAGCTCCTGCACTTCCCGCGCCGCCAGCCGCTCCTCGAGTGCAGCGAGCCCGAGCTCGCCGGGCCCGATGCCGTCGAGCGGCGACAGGTGACCCATCAGCACGAAATACAGGCCGCGAAAACCGGTGGCTTCCTCGAGGGCCATGACATCCGCCGGTGACTCGACGACGCAAAGCTGGCCAGAGTCCCGACCCGCTGTCGCGCAGATCGCGCAAGTTGCATGCTCGCTCAGCATCCGGCAGCGCCGGCAATGGCCGATGCCGTCGGCGGCTTCGGCGAGCGCCGCGGCCATGCGCCGGGCGCCGTCGCGGTCGCGCTCGAGCAGGTGAAACGCGATGCGTTGCGCCGATTTCTGGCCGACGCCCGGCATGCAACGCAGCGATTCGATCAGCCGCGTCAGGAGTGGCGAGTACGGCATGGATCAGAACGGCAGTTTCATTCCGGGCGGCAAGTTCAGCCCGCCGGCCAGGCCGGAGAACTTCTCCTGGATGCGCGCCTCGAGCTTGCGCTGGGTATCGTTGAACGCCGCGACGACGAGGTCCTCGAGCATTTCCTTGTCGTCGCCGACCAGCGTGTCGTCGATCTCGATCGACTGGACTTCGTGGCGCCCGTTCATCGTGATCTTCACCATGCCGCCGCCCGACTCGCCGGTCACGACGAGGTGCGCGAGCTCTTCCTGGGCCTTCTTCATGTCGGCCTGCATCTTCTGCGCCTGTTTCATCAGTTGGCCGATACCGCCTTTCATAGGGAAACTCCTTGGAAATACCAGGGCGCCCGGGCGCCCGATGGATGTCAATGCCCGCCCGCGGCAGGCGGCGTACCCCGTCAGTCGGACTGCCGCGGCGCGATAGGTTCGATGCTGTCGAACTTGAGTTCGGCACCGAACAGCGACTGCATCGCCCGGACGTTCGGGTCCGCTTCGAGCGCCTGGCGCGCGGCGGCATAACGTTCGTCCGTTTCCCGGGACGCCTGCTGCACGGGCGTCTCGCGGCCCGCGGCGCCGGCGCCGCCGTCCTGCACGATGTCGACCAGGAGCGGCTCGCCGAAGTGCGCGGACAGCGCCTCCGCCAGCGCCTGCTGGCGTGCACGCGTCAGTACCGCTTCCGCGTTCCGATCGACCGAGAAATGGAGCGTGTTGCCGTTGCGCCGCAGGTACGCGCAGTTGATCGCCAGCATCCGCACCGCCCCCTTGAGCGGCAGGGAATTCGCGAGCCGGCTCCAGTCGGGGTCCTGCCATCCGGCCGCAGCACGTGGCGCCGGGACGTCAGCGGCCGTACCGGCTGGCGGCGGTACGGCCGCCGGTGCCGCGCGCCGCTCCCGGCCCGCGCCGCCGGCACCCCCGGCGCTGCCCGCGCTCGCGGAATCCGGGGCGGCCGCCGCGGCGGCGGGGCGGAACGCCAGCATCCGCAGGAGCGTCATCTCGGCGCCGCCGCGCGGCTCCGGCGCGAGGTGGATGTCCCGGCGGCCGATGAGAGCAGTCTGGTAATACAGCTGCACGTCGGCCGCCGGCATGGCACCGGCGAGCTCGGCCAGCAAATCGTCATCGAACTCGTCTTCGTAATCGGCCGCGCCGATCACCTGCCGGATCGCGACGCGCTGCAGCAGCCTGGCGAGATCCTCGAGCAGGCGCGCATAGTCCGGAAAAGTCGCGTCGATGTCGGCCACCGCCGCGAGCAGTCCGGGCGCGTCGTTCGCGGCGAGGAGCCGCACCACCCGCACGACGTGATCGCGGTCGATCGTGCCGAGCATCCGCTGGACCGGCTCCGCCGCGACGGCGCCGCCGCAGTAGGCGATGGCCTGGTCGAGGAGGCTCAGCGCATCCCGCAGGCTGCCGTCGGCGGCGCGCGCAATGAGCGCCAGCGCCGCCGGCTCCGCCGCGATGTTCTCCGCTTCGGCGATGTAGTGCAGCCGGTCCCCGATGAGCTTCGGCGTGAGCCGCGTGAGGTTGAACTGCAGGCAGCGCGACAGGACGGTGACCGGCAGCTTCTGCGGATCCGTCGTCGCGAGCAGGAACTTGACGTGCGGCGGCGGTTCTTCGAGCGTCTTCAGGAGCGCGTTGAACGAGTTCCTGGAAAGCATGTGCACCTCGTCGATGAGGTACACCTTGAAACGGCCGCGCGCCGGCGCGTACTGGACGTTGTCGAGGAGCTCACGGGTGTCGTCGACCTTGGTCTTCGACGCGGCATCGACTTCGATGAGGTCGACGAAGCGGCCTTCGTCGATCTCGCGGCATGAGCTGCAGGTGCCGCACGGCGTCGCCGTCACGCCCGTTTCGCAATTCAGCGCCTTCGCGAGGATGCGCGCAATCGTCGTCTTGCCGACCCCGCGCGTGCCCGCGAACAGGTAGGCATGGTGCAGGCGGCCCGATTCGAGCGCATTCACGAGCGCCTTCAGGACATGCTCCTGGCCGACCGTGTCGGTGAACGATTTCGGGCGCCATTTGCGGGCGAGGACGAGGTAACTCATCAGGATGCGAGGGCGTTGCGCCGATTCAGGGGAGGCCGGTCAGTGTAGCGTACCGGCCTGCGGCCGCAAGCGCGAAAGTGGCCCGCGCCAGCCGTTCCCCGGCACCCGGTTTCACCGCTACCGTTGCTCCCTTCCGGGCCTGGCGGGGTTCACGGCTGACCGTCGCGGGGTTGCCGACGCGAGCCGGGCGCGATTATCGCCATTCGACGCTGCCTTTACAAATGAGTGCGCAGACGGCCTCCACGCGCGCCTTTGCTACACTGGCCTGCATGCGACGTGGTCCCCACCCCGCCCCGCGCGCGCCGGCCGGCCGCGCACTCCTGTTCACCCTGGCCGCCCTGGCGGGCGGCGTGCTCCTGTGGATCGCAATCGAGGCGCTGCTGGAGCGACGGCAGGTACCGCTGGAGCAACAGGCCGACATCGACCGGCAGTCCGCGGAAAACCTCGAAGCGATGCAGCAATCGCTGGCGGAATCGCTGGCCGGCAGCGCGACGAGCGCGGCGCAGGAACGCATGGATTCGCCGCGCGGCCAGGCCCTCGCGCGCCTGTGCACCGAGTGGATGGAATTTCACGAGAACCATCCGAACGACGAAACCGCCCGCCGACGCGACGAGGCCTGCGGACGGTTCAAGGCCTGGGTCGACGACGGCGTGCAGCCCGCGGAGCAACAGTGATCCGGGTCCCGAACGCCGCTTGATACCGGGCCATCAGGCCCAGCCGATCTCGTCCAGGTGCTCGTCGTCGATGCCGAAGTAGTGTGCGATCTCGTGGATAAGCGTCTTCGCGATTTCCTCGCGCAGCTCGTGCCCGGGCAGGCCGAGCTCGAGGTGCGGCAGGCGGAAAATGTAGATGACGTCGGGCAGTTCGCCGGCGTAGTCGCTGCCCCGCTCGGTCAGCGGCAGTCCCACGTACAGCCCGAGGAGCCCGTCGCCTTCCGGGTCCAGGTGCTCGCCCGCCTCGTCGAGGACCTGGACGTCGATGTTGTCGAACGCCGCGTGCACCCAGTCGGGCAGGCTCTGCATCACCGCGTGCACGACGGCTTCGAATTCTTCGTGCTGCATGCGTTCGATCCGTCCGGCCGGGGAATCCGGGAGTCTACCGCAGGCGCCGGGAGCAATGCGGCGGCCGCCTGGCCTCTTTGCCGTTGCCGGGTTTCTCACATATGTCAAAACGTCGCCATTACCCGACAAATCGGTAGGAGGATAGCGTTGAGGTGGCGGCGCCTGAAGCGAGCGCAAACGAAACGGCCGGCCCACCGGACAACAGCGGGAGCGCCGAAGGCGACGAATCCCGATTACAACAAGAAATGCGCACCGGTCCCGTTCGGCGGCCGGTCGCCGAGGAGAAAGGCATGTTTCGCAAGGAACCCGAAGTGCGCGAGGTCGTGCGCGAGGACGTATTGGCCGCATCGGCCACGAAGACCGAGGGCCCCGAATACTCGACCCGCAGCGTGTCCTACGTCGGGCCGACGATGTACCTCTGCGGCGAAATCGCGGCCGACGAAGGACTGGTGATCGAGGGCACGGTCAAGGGCGTCATCCGCCACAACAAGAAGACGCTCACGGTGGGCAAGCAGGGGCGGGTCGAAGCCGAGGTTTACGCGAAGGTCGTGGACGTGCGCGGCCGCGTCGATGGCGCGATCCACGGCGAGGAAATCGTGCACCTGTACTCGACCGCGATCGTCACCGGTACGATTCATTGCACGCGAATCGTGGTCGACGACGGCGCGGAGTTCAACGGCACGCTCGATATGTCCGGCAAGGCCGTCAAGTCCGGCAAGGCGAAGCTCGCCATCGCCGACACGGACGAGCGCATCGCCAAAGTCGCGGGCTGAGCGACACGCCCGTCACAGGGCGCGCAGCTCCGCCATCAGCGGCTCGGTGACGGGCAACACGGGTTCGAGTTCGGCGGCGTTCTTTTTCCACTTGCCGGGCATCGGCGGCGTGAGCGTGTACTTCGACGGCCGGAGGGGCCCGGTCGCGACGTCGCGCATTCGCGCATCGAACTCGATGCCGGCGAACCGGCACAGCCGTTCCAGTTCCGCCGGTGTCTCCGCGAGGAAGCGGTCGTACTCGACGCTGCACCAGCGCTCGCGCGGCAGCGCCGCGAGGTCGTCCAGGATGATCCGGTTCGTGATCACCCACTGGTAGGTCACGGTCTCGGCAAGCGGGCGCCCGATGAACCGCTGCCAGCCCGGTACGAGCAGGTGCGACCAGGGCTCTTCCGCACGCCAGCCCGGGAGCCGCGGGTACGTCACGTAGCGCCGCGAGCGCCACGAGTCGAGCAGGCTGCTGATATTCTGCCGCGCTTCGCGGTACAGGAAGACGAAGCGGGCATCGGGAAAAACTTCGAGGAGGAACGGGATGCGGATGGCGTTCTTCGGCGTCTTTTCAAGGAAGCGCAATTCGCGGGGCTGCAGTGCGGGCGGGAGCAGCACGGCGGACCGGCCGTCACAGTCAACGAGGTCGGCCGTCAGTGCCCGCGTCAGCGCCTCCGCCACCTCGGCCGTCGCGGCTTCGGCGGTCAGCCGGTTGCTCTGGTTGGCCTTGTTCGGGCGCAATGCCGGTATGCCTTCGAACTGCCTGTGGCTCTCGTCGCCGACGGTCCAGAGTGCCCGGTGATTCGCCAGTGTCTCGAACAACAAGGTGCTCCCGGAGCGCGGTGCGGCGACGATGAAGACGGGCCGGTCGAAGCGCGGCACTGAGGGCGCCGTGGCGCCGGCCGGCGCGCGCGCCACGTGCGCCGACAGGCGTTCCGGCGCGAGCGCCGCGTCGAGGGTGCTCCTGGCCGCGACGCTGAACGTGCCGCGATTGCTGGCGAGGACGAGACGCGCGGGCAGTTCGTCGACAACCTGCCGGTAGCCGTTCAGCAACGCCCTGAACGCATCCATGCCTGCGGCGCCCGGCCCGTGCTCGACCCACAGCGAGCGCCAGTCGCGGACGAAGTCCGCCGTCCGGCGCCGGAGGTCGGCCTTGCACGCCAGGGCGTCCTCGGTTTCCTCCGCGATGTCCGCCACCAGGACTTCGAGGTTCGTCTCGAGCTCCGCCACGGGCATGACCGGCAGGCCCGCGAAGCCCTCGAAGCGCGGCACGGCGTCGCGCCCGGGATCGAACGCGACGTCGAGCGGCCCGGCCGGGCCGGACTCGATCATGCGCCACAGGGACGCCGACCCGACGGTATCGATCACGAGGTGGATGCGGGGTCGGTCGGAGCCGTTGTGCACCCGGTGCTGCCGCCAGTTGTCGAACGTCCACGCCTCGCCCGCGCCCATGTGCACCTGCTCACCGCCGCAATGGAAGCTGACGTCGGGCGTGGTTGCGATTGGTATGTGGATGCGCAGGTGGTCGCGCCAGAAGTGATGCGTATCGGTGTGCGGGTCGACGGACGCCCCCGGCGCGAGCCGCATGAGCCGCGAACGGCCGATCACCGTGTCGAAATGCACCATGATCTGCCGGATGTACGGCGTCTTCGCGAGACGTGGCGACGGTTGCATGGGACCGGCCACCCGGTCGTTTTCCTCGCCGAGCGACGAGACCAGGATGAGCGATGAGTTGCCCTGGAAACGCTGCGGGTGCGGTCGCCAGTCGCGTTCGTCGAACTGGCTGGTTTCCTCGGCCAGGCGCAGCGCGTCGAAGCGCACGGGAAGCTTGACGAAGGGCGTCGCAAGTCGCATCGGGGTTTGTGTCGCTTCCGGGTCGGTCCGTTGCTCTGACCGCGCCGGCCGCGCCGGGTTCAGCCCGCGCCGCAGGCGCGCTTACGGCGTTTCCGGCGCCGTCACCGGCGGCGGGCGGCGGAGCAGCTCGTCCCGGCGAACGATAACGAGCGCGACGACGACGACCCCTATCAGGGCCAGCGGCAGCCACGCCAGGCTGTCCCACCCGAACCAGTGCATCACCGCGCCGGCGGCCAGGGACGCCAGTGCGGAGGCGCCGAAAACCATGAACTCGTTGACGGCCTGCGCGCGGTAGCGCTCGCCGTCCGTGTAGGTGTACGTGAGCATCGTCGTACTGCCTACGTACAGGAAGTTCCACGCGACGCCGAGCAACACGAGCGCGAATCCGTAGTGCGCGAACTCGTGACCCTGCAGGGCCGCGACCGACGTCAGTACGAACAGCCCGGCGCCCGCGAGCATCAGGCGCACGACGCCGAAGCGTTCGATGAGGAACCCGGAAACCAGGGACGGAACGTACATGCCGAGCACGTGCATGCGGATGACCGCGGCGGTGTCTGCAAGCGAGAAGCCGTCGTTGACGTGCATGCTGAGCGGCGTGGCCGTCATCAGGAGTGTCATCAGGCCGTAGCCGGTCGTGCCGCCGAGGACGGCGACCACGAACACGGGCTGGGCGACGATCGTGCGAAGCGGGCGTGCGGGCACCGCCGGTGCGCTGCCGGCCTCGTCGCGCCGCCCCTCGAGGTTCAGGAGCAGGAGTGCCTGCACGGCGTACAGCGCCGCGAGCACGAGCAGCGTGCCGCCGTACGGGACCGAGGCCAGCCACGCGTGCCCGCGCGTCACCAGCTCCGGTCCGAGCAGCGCACCGCCGATCGAGCCGAGCAACACGAAGGAGATGGCGCGCGGCACGTGCCGCGGTGCGACGCTTTCCGCGGCGGCGTAACGGTATTGCTGCGTGAACGCCATGTTGATGCCGAAGAGCATGGCCGCGACGACGAACAGGAGGAAGCTCGCCTTGGCGAGCGCGAGCACTGCGACGAGCACGCCGGCGATCGAGCTCGCGGCGCCCAGCGCGAAACCTTGCGCACGCCCGATCCTGCGCATCAGGAGCGCCGCGGGTACGGTCGTGGCGGCGATCGCCACGACCATCATCGACACCGGCAGGGTGGCCAGCGCCCGCTCCGGGCTCAGCGTCGCGCCGATGATGCCGCCGAGCGTGACGATGACGATCGAGCCCGTCGCCGAGATGAGCTGGCTCGTCACGAGGATGACCAGGTTCGCGATGTGCGTCGCCGGTGCCGGGCCGGCGGCACCCGGCGATGTGTTCGCCGGCGCGCGCTCCGTGCGACGCACTAGCACGTCGCGCACTAACTCGCTGCCTGCAGGTCCGCGAGATAGGCCGCGACGTCGCGGCGGATCTCCTCTTCTTCGCCGCGCCAGGCATCCATCGCCGCCTGCAGGCGCGGATCGTCCACGATGGTCGCGAACTGCGCCTGGGCGAACGCACGTTCCCAGCCGAGGTGGGCGGCGACGGACCGGGAAAAGATCTCGTGCAGCGCCACCTCGCGCGCAGCCTCGATTTCCCCGCGGATCGCATGGATCTCGAGTTCGGTGAACGGATCATCCACAAGCGCGTAGCCCCGGGCCGCGCTCACGTCGAGGTAATCCTCGAGCCGCTCGAGCAGCGCCTCACGCGGCAGGCTGACGAACCAGGCGTCGAACGCCACCCCTTGCGCAAGCCGGAACTTGTCCGGC
>DASUOE010000173.1:0-15029 GCA_036276805.1 Woeseiaceae bacterium
GATGTCCGTGAGGACGCTGCCGACGTCGGCATCGTCCCGCCCGAACAGCCGGCCCGTGATCTCGCCATCGTCCAGCGACATCGTGTAGTAGCTTCGCCGGCGGCTGTCCTCGTCATAGCGCGACACCACGACGGCGCCGTAGTCCCGGGTCAGCCCCACCATGGCAATCTCGGGCAGCCGCGAGTCGAGGGCATAGATTTCCTTCCACTCCTTGCCGCGCCTGGCCGCGATGACGTGGCGCTCGCCGTTGTCGTCGAAATACTCGTGCACGAGGGCTTTGCCGTCCGCGTCGAGCAGGTAGTCCGCAGACCGCGGCTTTCCCGTGAAGCTCAACCGCGGGCGTATCGGGTTCGCGAGACTGATGCGCATCAGGGAATACCTGGGACCGGTCCCGAGCCCATCGCCGAAAAAGGCCGGCATGTAGGCGTACTTGCCGTCGGGCGACACGCCGACGACGTTCCCGAGCCCGGTCTGGCCCCGGTACACGGTCTCGCCGGGGACGAGGAGCGGCTTGATCCTGGACGTGCCGGGGTCGTACACCCAGGCCGAGCTGACGTCGTACTTCCCGATAAACCCGGCCAGGCGGCCGTGCTCGGACATGACGAGAATAAGCTTGTCGTTTGTTGCCCACTGCAGGCGCGAGGGGTTCACGGCGCCATCCAGGCTGACGCCGCCGAGCGGCCGCTTGTCCGCGAGCGAGTAGACGATGATCGCGTCCGTCTCCGCGGTCGTCTTGCGCCAGGCCGCCGTCGCGCCGTCCGGCGAGATCGTCAGCATGCGGATTTCCGGCTGCGCGCCGTAGACGGCCGCACGATCGGCCGCGGCGCCCGGCACGGGCGCGATGAGCGCGAATGTCAGTACAGCCGGTGCCAGGTGAAGGCGCCGGCCGGTTCGCCCGGTCCTGCACATGCGCGTCAACTCCCCGCTGCTCCCCGAATGCGCAAATTCTAACAGCCGGCGGATTCCGTGCTTTCGCGACTTTACGAAACCTGCGATCAGCCGCCGCGCAGGCGACGTTCGAGATCACGTGCTCCGCGCCACCACGCGACATAGGCCGCGGCGCCGGCCAGCAGGAAATTCAGAATCTCCGGGAAATCCGGCGCGATGGCCTGCGCGTCGCCCTCCGGGCTCGTTGCCAGGAGAACGCGCGAACCGAAACCGAGGATGAGCGCAACGAGCGTCACCAGCGACTCGACGGTCGCGATGGGCACCGTCAGCGCAGGGCGGTACCACATGCCCACGAGACAAGCGAGCAGCACGCCGTAGTAGCCGAGCCTCGCTACGGGAAAGCTGTCCAGGAATGCGACCCGGAGGTTCAGGCCGAGTACGAAATCGAGGGCCAGGAACAGCGCCGTTGCGGCGTAGTAGAGACGGAGGAGCCCGCGAGTGCGGCCCGTTGCCTGGTCGGGGTCGGCCGGGAGCATCGCCGGATGATGTGGCCCTCCACGCCACTGTGCAACAAATCGGGCATTCTTCGGGTCTGATTCATCAAGGAAGCCCCGCACGCAACCCGAGGAGACGAGACATCGTGCTGATCCGCAAGCCGCCGGACATTCGCCCGTCCGAGATCACGAGCCGGGACAATTACCTGAATCGCCGCGCCTTCATGCGCGCCGCAGGCGTTGTCGCCGGCGCTGCCGCCGGCGTATCGCTCGCGGGCCCGTCGCTCGCCGCCCTCGTGCCGCACGAGCGCCGGGCAAAGATTCCAGGTATCGCCCCGAGCCCGTACAGCACCGCGGACGCGGTGAACACTTACGAGGACATCACGACCTACAACAATTACTACGAGTTCGGCACCGGCAAGTCCGATCCGCACGAGAATGCTCAAGAATTCGACCCGCGGCCGTGGACGGTCACGATCGACGGCGAGGCGGAGCTGATGGGAACCTTCGACTTCGAGGACTTCGTGAAGCCCTTCGGCGTGGAGGAGCGCATCTACCGCATGCGTTGCGTCGAGGCCTGGTCGATGGTGATCCCGTGGGTGGGCATTTCGCTCGCCGACGTCGTGAAACGCTTCAAACCGACGTCACGCGCAAAATACGTGGCGTTCGAAACGCTCGAAGATCGCTCCCGCATGCCGGGCCAGCGCTTCCCGGTGCTGGACTGGCCGTACCGTGAAGGCCTGACGATCGCCGAGGCGACCCACCCGCTCGCGATTCTTGCCGTCGGCCTCTATGGCGAAGTGCTGCCGAACCAGAACGGAGCTCCCTTACGGCTCGTCGTGCCGTGGAAGTACGGCTTCAAGGGCATCAAGGGTATCGTCGCAATGCGTTTCACGGAAAAGCAGCCGCAGACGAGCTGGAACCTGTTGGCACCGCACGAATACGGCTTTTATGCGAACGTGAACCCGGACGTCGATCACCCGCGCTGGAGCCAGGCGCGGGAGCGCCGGATCGGGGCCGGGCTGTTTGCCGACAAGATCCCGACGCAGATGTTCAACGGCTACGCCGAACAGGTGGCGCCGCTCTACGCCGGCCTCGACCTGCGGAAGCACTACTAGGCATTAACCGTGGACACCCTTGCCCGCGTCCGCTTCGTCGGCAAGCCGGCGGTCTTCGCCGCGTGCCTGCTGCCCGCGCTCTTTGTCGCCGGCGACCTGTTCGGGGTCACAGGCGATCTCGGCGCGAACCCGGTGGAAGCGATACAGGACCGCTTCGGCAACTGGGGCATTCGTTTTGTCATGATCGCGCTCGCGGTGACGCCGTTGCGGCAGCTCACCGGGTGGAACTGGCTTCAGCGCTTCCGCCGCATGCTCGGGCTGTTCGCGTTCTTCTACGTGCTCCTGCACTTCCTCACGTGGTTCGTACTCGACCAGGGCATGCTGATGTCCGCCATCATCGAGGACGTCGCGAAGCGCCCGTTCATCACGCTCGGCTTCGCGGCGTTTGTCCTCCTGACCGCGATGGCACTGACCTCGCCTGTCGCCATGCGGCGCCGCATGGGACGGCGCTGGCAGCAGCTGCACAACAGCGTCTACCTCGTGGGCATACTCGCCGTCTGGCACTACTGGTGGCAGGTGAAGGCCGATTTTCGCGAGCCGCTCGTGTATGCGGCGATCCTCGGCCTGCTGCTCGGTTATCGCCTGTGGAAGCGCGCGTCCCGGGGTCGCGGTGCTGCAGCCGGCCAGGCATTGGCAAGGCGGCCGTAGGAGCGGCGGTCACGCCGCGACCGTGAATCGGGATTCAGGCCCCACCGGGATCGCGGCGCTACGGCTGCTCCAATAAAAAGGCCCGGCGCTTGCGCACCGGGCCTCGTCTTTCGAGGACGGGTCCCCGAAGGGCTTACATCATGCCGCCCATGCCGCCCATGTCGGGCATCGACGGGGAGGCCGACTCGTCCTTCGGCGCCTCGGCGATCATCGCTTCGGTCGTTAGCAGCAGGCCCGCGACGGAAGCCGCGTTCTGCAGCGCGAAGCGCGTGACCTTGGTCGGGTCCAGGATGCCGAACTCGATCATGTCGCCGTACTCGCCGGTGGCCGCGTTGTAGCCGTAGTTGCCCTTGCCTTCCGCAACCGCGTTCAGCACGACGCTGGCATCGCCGCCGGCATTTTTCACGATCTGGCGCAGAGGCTCCTGCACGGCGCGCTTCAGGATGGCAATGCCGACGTCCTGGTCGTCATTGTCGCCCTTGAACTTGCCGATCTTCGACACGGCGCGAATGAACGCCACGCCGCCGCCGGGCACCACGCCTTCCTCGACGGCCGCGCGCGTCGCGTGCAGCGCGTCTTCGACGCGAGCCTTCTTTTCCTTCATCTCGACTTCCGTCGCAGCACCGACCTTGATCACCGCAACGCCGCCGGACAGCTTGGCAACGCGCTCCTGCAGCTTTTCCTTGTCGTAGTCCGACGTGGAATCGGCGATCTCCTTGTTGATCTGGTCGACCCGGCCCTTGATGTCTTCACTGCGGCCGGCTCCGTCGATGATCGTCGTGGTTTCCTTGGTGATCTGGACTTTCTTCGCTTCACCGAGGTCGTCGAGCGTCGCCTTTTCGAGCGACAGGCCGACTTCTTCCGAGATCACCTGGCCGCCGGTCAGGATCGCGATATCCTGCAGCATTGCCTTGCGGCGGTCACCGAAGCCCGGTGCCTTGACGGCGGCGACCTTCACGATGCCGCGGATGTTGTTGACGACCAGCGTTGCGAGCGCCTCGCCCTCGACGTCTTCCGCGATGATGAGCAGCGGACGGCCCGCTTTGGCGACGCCCTCGAGCACCGGCAGCATCTCGCGGATGTTAGAGATCTTCTTGTCGTGCAGGAGGATCAGCGGGTTTTCGTGCTCGACCTGCTGGCTCTCGGCGCTGTTGATGAAATACGGCGAGAGATAGCCACGGTCGAATTGCATGCCTTCGACCACTTCGAGCTCGTTCTCGAGACCCGAGCCTTCCTCTACTGTGATCACGCCTTCCTTGCCGACCTTCTGCATCGCATCGGAGATGATCTTGCCGACTTCCTCGTCGGAGTTCGCGGAGATCGAACCGACCTGCGCGATCGCCTTCTCATCCTCGCAGGGCTTCGACAGCTTCTTGAGCTCCTCGACGATGGCGTGCGACGCCTTGTCGATGCCGCGCTTCAGGTCCATCGGGTTCATGCCGGCGGCGACCGACTTCAGGCCTTCCCGCAGGATCGCCTGGGCCAGCACCGTGGCGGTGGTCGTGCCGTCGCCCGCGACGTCGGAAGTCTGCGAAGCGACTTCCTTTACCATCTGCGCGCCCATGTTTTCGAACTTGTCTTCGAGTTCGATTTCCTTCGCGACCGAAACGCCGTCCTTCGTGACGGTCGGTGCGCCGAAGCTCTTGTCGAGAACGACGTTGCGGCCCTTCGGGCCGAGCGTCACCTTAACCGCATTCGCCAGGATGTTCACTCCGGTGAACATCTTGTGGCGCGCGTCATCGCTAAAACGTACTTCTTTAGCAGCCATGTTCCACTTCCTCGTTTGACTTGGCCGCGACCCGGGCCGCGGCAATTCTCGGTTTCCTTAGAAAATCGTCCTGCGTAACTTCCGTCAGGGACGCGGTCAGCCCTCGATGACCGCCATGATGTCGTCTTCCTTCATCACGAGCAGTTCCTGGCCGTCGACCTTTACCTCGGTGCCGGCGTACTTGCCGAACAGCACCTTGTCGCCGACCTTGACGTCGAGGGCGCGGACTTCGCCGCTTTCCTGGATCTTGCCGTTGCCGGCTGCAATGACTTCACCTTTGATCGGTTTCTCGGCTGCCGTGTCGGGAATGACGATCCCGCCCGGCGAGGTGCGCTCTTCTTCCATGCGCTTGACGATGACCCGATCATGAAGTGGACGAATCTTCATGGTGTTTCTCTCCTATAACTTATTGATTTTAAAATACAATTAAACTGACCAGCGCGCCGCGTTGTTAGCACTCGGTCGCAAGGAGTGCCAATTATGGGCATAGGCAGGCGGATTTCAAGGCCCCGGGATTGCGAGCGGGCGGAAAACCGGACCTGTGTCCGCGATTTTGGCGTCGCTTGCCGTAACATTCGCGAACCGGGCGCGGTCACCAGTGTCCGATGAACCCGGGGACCGTGGCCGGAATGACGAAGCGATGAAGCACCGACCGATGCAGAGCCTGCTGCAAAGACTCGTCCTGCTGGCGCTGGCGCTCGCGCCCGGCGCCGGCGTCGCCGCGGATCCGCCGCGCCCACCCGAGGAAGTGTTTCGCTACGCCATCTTCGATGCCGGGGATGCGCTGGAAATCGACTGGGCCGTCGACGACGGCGCCTACATGTACCGCGACGCATTCGGCTTCGTCGCGGCCGACCCTGCGATCGTCCTCGGCGAGCCAAGCTACCCGCCCGGCGAGCTCCACACGGACGAGTTTCTCGGCGAACAGACGATTTACCGGGACACGTTTTTCCTGCGGATTCCGTACACGGTGTCGGGAACGAAGCCCGGCACGCTGGCCCTCACGATCGAGAGTCGCGGATGCCTGGATTCCGGTTTCTGTTATGCGCCGCAAAGCTGGGTCGAAGACGTGCCGCTGGAACCCGTGCGCCCCGCACGCGATACCGCGCTCGTTCCCGGCGGCGCGGCGGCAACGAGCGGGACCGCTGCGCTGTCAGGCGGGGTCGCCGGGGGCGGGCCGGATTTCCCGCCGCCGGACGAAGTATTCTTTCCCGACCTGTACGCCATCGACGGCAACACAGTCGAGGTGGGCTTCCGAATCGAGCCGGGGTTCTACCTGTACCGCGACAAGCTGAGTGTCCGTGTCCTCAATGAGGACATACGGCCCGGCGCCCTCGAACTGCCGAAGGGCAAGCTGAAAACCGACGAGTTCTTCGGCGAGCAGGAGGTGTACTACGGCGAGCTGGTCGGCCGGCTGTCGTTCGCCCGGTCCTCCGCGGCCCCGACGACGCTCGAGATCGAGCTCGGCTACCAGGGGTGCGCCGACGGGGGGCTCTGTTACCTGCCGCAGACGAAGCGCCTGAGCGTCGCCCTTCCGGACGCCGTCACGGTCACCGACCTGGCCGGCATTCCGGTGGCCGGCACTCCGGTGGCCGGCACTCCGGTGGCCGGCGCACCGGTGGCCGGCGATGCCCCGCCGGTGTCCGAGCAGGGCCGGCTCGAAGGGGCGATCGCAAGCGGCAATTTCTGGCTCATGATCGGCACGTTCTTCGGCGCCGGCCTCTTGCTGTCGCTCACGCCCTGCGTGCTGCCGATGGTGCCGATCCTCTCCGGCATCATCGCCGGCGAGGGCGACAACGTGAGCCCGGCGCGCGGCCTCGGCCTCGCTTTCAGTTACGTGATGGGCATGGCGCTCGTCTACACGGCCTTGGGAATCGCAGCGGCGATGGCCGGGGCGCAGCTGCAGGCCTTTTTCAACCAGCCCTGGGTGCTGGCACTGTTCGCAGGCCTGTTTATCGTGCTTGCGCTCGGCATGTTCGGGCTCTACGACCTGCAGATGCCGAATGCGCTGCAGACGAAGCTCGCCAGCATGAGCAGCCGGCAGAAGAGCGGCACCGTCATCGGCGCGTTCGTCATGGGCGCGCTGTCGTCACTCATTGTCACCGCCTGCGTGGCGCCGGCACTCATCGCCGCGCTGTCATTCATGGCGAAGACCGGTGACGTCGTCACTGGCGGCACGGCGCTCTTTGCAATGAGCCTCGGCATGGGAGCGCCGCTGCTCGCGGTCGGTGCGGCGCAGGGCAAGCTGCTGCCGAAGGCCGGTCCGTGGATGGTTGCCATCAAGGGCGCCTTCGGCTTCATGTTCTTAGGGCTGGCCGTCTACATGCTCTCCCGGGTCCTTCCGGGCGAGGTCACGATGTTTCTTTGGGCGGCGCTCGCGGTACTCGCCGGCGTTTTCATGGGCGGCCTTTCCACGCTCGCGCACGAGGCCGGCGCCACGCGCAAGCTCGGCAAGGGCTTCGGGCTGCTCGCGATTTTCTACGGTCTCGTGCTGTTCTTGGGCGCGCTCGCCGGCGGGACGAACCCGCTCAAGCCGCTGGCAAGCCTCGACCTCGGCGGCGCGGGCGGCGGTGAGCAGCACCTGGAGTTCACGCGCATCAAGTCGGTCGCCGATCTCGACCGGGAACTGGCGGCGGCGGCTTCCGCCGGGAAGTCCGCAATGCTCGACTTCTACGCCGACTGGTGCGTTTCCTGCATCGAGATGGAGAATTACACCTTCATCGAGCCCGAGGTGCAGGCGGCACTCGCAAACACGGTCACGCTGCAGGCGGACGTCACGAGAAACGATGCCGAGGACCAGGCCTTGCTGAAACGCTTCGGCATCTTCGGCCCGCCGTGGATCATCTTCTTCGACGACGACGGGCGAAAACGCGAGGGCTATGACGTCGTCGGCTTCATGAATGCCGAGGATTTCGCGGCACACGTGCGCCTGGCCGTTACCCGGTAGTAGCGGCAACAGCACCGCGATTGCGCCACGTTCGGGACCCCGCGACCTCCGCAGCCCCGCGACCGCACCTGCCGGCCGACGGTGTAAACTCCCGCGCGATGCACCGTTCATTCCTCGTTTTCGCCGTCGCCTTCCTGGCCCTCATGGCCGGGGCGCTGTTCTACGCCGCGCGACTGCCGGTCCGGGAGGCCGCGGCTCCGCCAACCGCGCCCGCCGCGCCCGCGCCCGCGCCCGCACCGGTCGAGTACCCCGATTTCACCCTGGCCGGTCTCGACGGCGAGCCGGTCGCGTTCAAGTCTTTCGCCGGGCGTCCGCGACTGCTGAATTTCTGGGCCACCTGGTGCGCACCCTGCCGGCGGGAGATTCCGCTGCTCAAGGAATTCCAGGCGCGCCAGGACGAGGACGGCATCCTGGTCATCGGCATCGCCGTCGATGACATGGCCGAGGTACGGCGCTACGCCGAAGCCGCGGCTTTCAACTACCCCGTGCTGGTCGGCCAGGAGGATGCGATGGCCGTCGCCGACACCTCCGGCATCCCGTTCAACGCCATGCCGTTCACGATGATCGTCTCGCGCGAGGGCCGCCTGCTCGGCGCCTATCTCGGCGAGCTGCACGCAAATCACCTCGAGGACATCGAGAACATCCTTGCGCGCCTCGACGCCGGGGAGATCTCGGCCGACAACGCCAAAGGCGCCCTGGCGCTGCTGGCGCGGCGGTAACGACGCGACCCTCACGCGGACCCGCACCAGGGAACCGCTCCCTGCCGGCCCGGCCGCATCCTGCGGCGGCAAAACCGGGGGCACGAGGGGAAACTTGCGCTGATAGGAGAGAAAAGCGGTAGAATTGCCGCCAACTTCGGCAAACCGGCGACAAACAGCCGCGACGATGGCCCGACTCCTTCTCTTGAACGGCCCGAACCTCAATTTGCTGGGCTCGCGCGAGCCTGCCGTCTACGGCAAGGCCACGCTCGCGGACATCGAGGCAAGATCGCGGCAGGTCGCGGGCCAACTCGGTCACGAACTCGACTGCTTCCAGTCCAACGCGGAGCACGAGCTGGTAGGCCGGGTGCAGACGGCAGCCGGGGACGGCACCGTGTTCATCGTGTTGAACCCGGGGGCTTTCACCCATACCAGCGTCGCCCTGCGCGATGCGCTCCTGGCCGTCGCCATACCGTTCATCGAGGTGCACCTGAGCAATACCTTTGCCCGGGAAGCCTTCCGTCATCACAGTTACTTCAGCGACATCGCCGCAGGCTGCCTGTTCGGTTTCGGGGCACACGGGTACGAAATGGCACTGCTGGCGGCGCACCGATTCGTCGCAGAGCGAGAGGGGACGTAATGGACATCCGGAAAGTGAAGAAACTCATCGAGCTGCTCGATGAATCGGGTATCGCCGAGCTCGAGATCACCGAGGGCGAAGAGTCGGTACGCATCAGCCGCTACCCGCAGGGCATGGCGATGGCGGCCCCGCCGCCGGTCTATCATGCCCCGCCCGCGCCGGCACCGGCGGAGTCTGCCGGCGGCGCCGCGCAGTCCGCGCCGGCCGCCAGGGAACCCGAGGAGGACGGTTTCGAGGTCGTCGCCCCGATGGTCGGCACCTTCTATGCCGCGGCATCGCCAGGTGCGTCGCCCTTCGTGCAGGTCGGCGACCGGGTCCAGGAAGGCGACACGCTCTGCATCATCGAGGCGATGAAGATGATGAACCAGATCGAGGCCGACGTCGCCGGCATCGTGAAGTCGATCCGTGTCCAGAACGGCGAGCCGGTCGAATATGGACAGACGCTGTTCGTCATCGACCAGCGTGGCAACGGCTGAGCGGGCCGCGGCGTGATGCTCGACAAAGTCGTCATCGCCAACCGCGGCGAGATCGCGCTCCGGATCCTGCGCGCCTGCCGCGAGATGGGCATCAAGACCGTCGCCGTGCATTCGACGGCGGACACCAACCTGAAGCATGTGCTGCTCGCCGACGAGACGGTGTGCATCGGCCCGCCGGCTTCGTCCGAAAGCTATCTCGTCATGCCCGCCATCATCAGCGCAGCCGAGGTGACCGACTCCGTCGCAATCCACCCGGGCTACGGGTTCCTGTCGGAAAACGCCGATTTCGCCGAGCGCGTCGAGTCGTCGGGCTTCATCTTCATCGGCCCGAAGGCGGACGCCATCCGCCTTATGGGCGACAAGGTGTCTGCCATCCGCGCCATGAAGGCCGCGGGCGTTCCCTGCGTGCCGGGCTCGGACGGTCCGCTCGGCGAGAACAGCGACGAAAACCTGCGGCTCGCCCGGGAGATCGGTTACCCGATCATCATCAAGGCCTCGGGCGGCGGCGGCGGGCGCGGGATGCGCGTCGTGCACGCCGAAGCGTCGCTGCTCGCGGCGATCACGGTGACCAAGGCGGAGGCGCGCTCCGCGTTCGGCAACGACACCGTGTACATGGAGAAATACCTGGAAAAGCCGCGCCACATAGAATTCCAGGTCCTGGCGGACGGCCAGGGCAACGCCATCCACCTGGGCGAGCGCGACTGTTCCATGCAGCGGCGCCACCAGAAAGTGATCGAGGAGGCGCCTGCGCCCGGCATCACCGCCGAACAGCGCAAGCGCATCGGCGAGCGCTGCGTGCGTGCCTGCCTCGAGATCGGCTACCGCAGCGCCGGTACCTTCGAGTTCCTGTACGAGAACGGCGAGTTCTATTTCATCGAGATGAATACCCGCCTGCAGGTCGAGCACCCGGTGACCGAAATGATCACTGGCATCGACATCGTGCGCGAGCAGCTGAACGTCGCCGCCGGCGAAAAACTCTCCGTCCGGCAGGAAGATGTCCGTATCCAGGGCCACGCCATCGAGTGCCGCATCAATGCCGAGGACCCCAAGACCTTCATGCCCTCGCCGGGGCTGATTACGCTCGCGCACGCGCCCGGCGGCCCGGGCATACGCTGGGATTCCCATATCTACAGCGGCTATCGCGTGCCGCCGTTCTACGACTCGATGATCGGTAAGCTCATTGCGCACGGCTTCGACCGAGACGCCGCGTTCGGGCGCATGCGCAATGCACTGACCGAGATCGTGGTCGAGGGCATCCGCACGAACGTGCCCCTGCACCAGGAGATATTCCAGCACGCGGCCTTCCAGGCCGGCGGCACCGACATTCATTACCTGGAGAAACGGCTCGGCCTCGGCTGACCGGGCGTTTCCCGGTACGCCGGGAGAGCCGATGGACTGGCAGCAATTCGTGATGGATCTCGGGGACCTCGATCCCGACGCGGTCGAGGCTGTTCTCGTGCGTCACGGCGCGGGCTCCGTGACCCTGACCGACGGCGGCAACACGCCGGTGCTCGAGCCCGGCCCCGGCGAGACGCCGCTCTGGGCACAGACCCGTATCACGGGCCTGTTCACCGCCGGCACCGACTTCGCGTCACTCGTCGCCGACCTCGAAGCGCAGTTCGGGCCGGCCGGGCTGCCGCCGCACCGCGTCCTGTACCTCCCCGGGCGCGACTGGGAACGGGAATGGCTGCGGGATTTCGGGCCGATGCGCTTCGGACGGCGCCTCTGGATCTGCCCGGGCGATTCGGTGGCGCCGCCGGGCGCGGTCGCGGTGCGGCTCGACCCGGGGCTCGCCTTCGGCACCGGGACACACCCGACGACGGCGCTCTGCCTGGAGTGGCTCGACGGCCTCGCCCTCGACGGCCGATCCCTGCTCGACTACGGCTGTGGTTCGGGCGTGCTCGCCATCGCCGGCCTCAAGCTAGGCTGCCGCGGAGCCACCGCCCTCGACATCGACCCGCAGGCGCTCACTGCCACGCGCCGCAACGCCGAGCGCAACGGCGTGGCCGAACGCCTCAGAGTGGCAGGGCGCGACGCCGAGGTCCCGGGCGGGTTCGACGTGGTGGTCGCGAACATCCTCGCGGGGCCGCTCGTGGAGCTGGCCGAATGTGTCATAACGCGACTCAGTTCCGGTGGCGACCTGGCGCTCTCGGGCATACTCTCGGGCCAAGTTGACAGAATACAGGCGGCCTACGACCCCTGGATCGCTTTCGACGCCCCGGCGTTCCGGTCCCAGGGAGACCAGACGTGGGCGCGGCTCAGCGGGAAACGGAGAAGCAGCTAGACGATGTATACCCAGTGCCCGGAATGCGCCACCGCGTTTCGCGTAACGGCCGACGTACTGAGGCAGGCGTCCGGCAAAGTGCGCTGTGGCAATTGCAGCCACACGTTCAACGCCCTGGCTTTCCTGTCGGAAACTCGGCCGGCATCGCGCCAGCGCGCGCCGGTGCCCGCCTATGTACCGGAACTGACGCCGGAATCGGCGCAGCCTGCGCCGGAGCCGCCGCGGCCCGCACTCTCGCCGGCGCAAAGCGCGGCCCTTCTCGCCACGCTCGAGCAGCTCGCCGGCGAAAACATCCGCCTCGAGGATACCGGCGTCGAGTGGCGCCTGCTCGGCGAAGATAACGACAGCGCGCCGAATGACGACGCCGGCTTTACCGGGGTCAAGCCCGTGGCGGCCGCAGGCGTCAACGGCGCCGACGCCGAGATCCTCGAGATCTCCTTTCGCGGGCCCGGCCCCGTGTTCCCGGCGTTGGCCGCGACGAGCGCGGAGGGCGCCAACGCTCCGCACGGCGAGGACTTCACAAGCGACGTTTTCGCGGACACGAATGCCCCGATCGACAGCGGCGTGTTCCGCGCACCGAAGGCGTCACGGGTCGACGAACTGCTGGACGACGCGCCGACGCCCGTCGACGAACTGCTGTCGGACGCGCCGAACGACGTCGAAGCCGCCGAAGTCTTCGACGGCCACGGCGCCGCCGAGGTCGAGGCGGAGGACGTGTTCGCCGCTGCGGAAGCGCGTCCCGAAGACTTGCTGCGCTTCGACGACAACACCGGCCTTCCCGACAATTTCGATCTCGATGCGGCCCCGCCAGCGCCCGTGCCGGCGGCCCATCACGAAGCCCTGCACCTGGCCGGCGTGCCCAGGGACGAAGGGCCCGCCGTCGAAGCCGCGGCGGCCCCCGAGATCGTATTCGGGGAACCCGACGAATGGGGCGACCTGCTCGAGGAAGTGGAGCCTGTGCCGGCGAACGAGCCGGCGGCGGAGCGCGAGTATTTCGCGGATACCGGCATGCACATCGACCTCGGCGACGCTGCGGGCGGCGGCGGGGCCGCATCCGGCCACGCGCTGTCACTGGCCGAGGAACTCGCGGCGCTGCCCGACGACTACGACGACGAAGCGCCCGACGAAGCGTCCGACGAGGACGCTCCCGGCGACGATCCGGCGCCCGGGGACACGTCGGCGTCACGCAGGTCGGCAGCCGAACTGGCCCTCGAGCTCAGCGGCATCTACGCCGTGCCCGCGCCGCCGGAAGCGACGGCCGCGACGGGGGACCGGCTGCTCGACGATGAGGACGAAGACGAGGACGAGGACGACGCTGCGGCCGTCGGCGCGGAACTCGGGGCGGCGCAAGGCGAATCGCTGGCCGAGCCGCGGGGCGCGCCGCAAAGCGAGGAAACCGCCACGGCGCACGCGGTCGGCGAGGCGATGGCAGGCCTCCCGGCAACCGCGGCCCGCGACACGGCCGGCCATGCCGGGTTCGAACGAGCCGGGGACGACTCCGCGGCCGACGATGCCTGGACCGACGAGGCTCGGGCTGACGAGGCTCGGCCTGACAAGGCTCGGCATGACGAGGCTCGGCCTGACAAGGCTCGGCCTGACAAGGCTCGGGCCGGCAATTCGGGGGGCGGCGAATCCGGTGACGACGGCCTCGACGCCGACCTCCTCGAGGCCGACATTGACGCCACGCCCGACTGGTCCCTTGCGCTCGTCGCCGACGACGAAAGTGACGAGGCACCGGCCGCCGCCGGCGCCGCTGCCATTCCGGCATCCACCGGCGAACTCGAGTTCGAGCTTGCCGAGGCGCGCCGTCTGGACCCGGACGCGCCCGAATTCGATCCCACGCGCACGATCGTCCCGCCGCCGACGGCAGAGGAACAGACGGTCAACATGCTGATCGACCAGGACCTCATGCGCCTCGCGCTGACGGACGATGACGGCATGACGTCGACGATGGTGCTCGAGGCGAAGGCGGCCCGGAAGCGCGCGGCCGACGGGCCGGACGATGCGGACGCGGTGGCGGCGAATGCCGGCGGTGAACCGCTCTTCGAAACGATCATCATGGAGGGCGGGTTCGCGCGCACGGCGTTCGAGCAGGAGCGCCTGGCGGCCGAGGCACGGGCACGGCTGGCGAACGACGACCGCGTTGCCGCCGGTGCGGATCCCGCGGTGCGGCGTCCGGCGGCCAGCGGCCGCAAGCGCCGCCTGCAGTACGGGCTCATAGCCTGCGTGGTGGCGCTCGTGCTGCTCCTCGCCGGCCAGTTCGTCCACCAGTCCCGCGCAGAACTTGCGACAATCCCTGCCGTCGGCGACGCCATCACGCCGCTCTACCGCGCCGCCGGCGCGCCGATCACGCCGGAGTGGAACGTCAAGGCCTGGCGCTTCGAAGTGACCCGCGGCAGCACCCAGGCCGGCAACCACGCCGGCAACGCGGCGAGCCCGGAGGGCGACACCCCGGTCACCGGCGACGGCCTGCCGGCGAACGTGCCGGGCGCGGAGGTGCTTACGATCCGGTCGCGCCTCGGCAATACGTCCGGCGAAGCGCTGCCCTACCCGCTCATCACGGTGGCCCTGACCGACCGCTTCGAGGAAGTCATCGGCAGCCGGGTCCTGGAACCGGCCGAGTACCTCGAGGACGGGGCGAGCGCCGGTGCCATGGTGCCGCCCGGCGGGGGATTCGACGCGGTGATCGCCGTGGCAGCGCCGGCCGAGAACGCGGCGGGCTTCAAGCTGAACGTTTGCTATCGGCAGGCCGGCGCGGATTTGCGCTGCGCCATAGAAGACTTTCGCTGATTCGGCCGTAGCCGCTGTATCCGCGGCGTGCAACGCGCGGCGTGCAACGCGCGGCGTGCGACGCCCGGCGTGCGACGCCCGGCGGGCACGGGGGCCGCTACAATAGCACCCATGCAGCTTCCCACCCTGAGAATCGGGCCGTATGCGCTCGCAAGCCCGTTCGTGCTCGCGCCGATGGCGGGCGTCACGGACGGCCCGTTTCGGGCGCTCTGCCGCCGGTTCGGCGCCGGCATGACGACGTCGGAGATGACGACGGCGGATACCGCGCTCTGGCGCAC
>DASUOE010000174.1:0-7678 GCA_036276805.1 Woeseiaceae bacterium
CGGGGCACTCCAGCCGCGAGTCTCGGCAGGCGATCGGCAAGCGGGTTGCTCATGCGTGGCGGCAGGGTCTCAAGTCCACTCCGATCTTAACTCGGCCAGAAGCGGCTCGGCCGGAACGGCTCGGCCGGAACGGCTCGGCCCGAAGCGGCTCGGCCGGAACCGGCTCGGCCCGAAGCGGCTCGGCCGGAACCGGCTCGGCCCGAACGGCTCGGCCCGAACGGGCCCCGGCGTGGGGCGGCGTGCCCGGCTCCGGGCGGCGTCCCGGACCGGTCGTGGGGCGGATTCGCAATGCCGCCCGTGCCGCGCTTAGAATAGCCGCCATTTGAAAGAAGCGGGTTCGATCCGGCGTTCAAGGGGAGATGAACGTGACAGGCGCGACGGGGCGGGGGTTCACGGTGCACGAAGTCGGCGGTGACGACCGGCCGATCGAACTGTCGCCGGAAACCACGGCTGCATTCGTCGGACGCGCACTGCGCGGACCGCTCGACACGCCGGTATTGGTCGGCAGCTTCGGCGAGTTCCGTCGCCGCTTCGGTGACTGCTGGTCGCATTCGAGCCTCGGCCCGTCCGTGCGGGCTTTCTTCGAGAACGGCGGCCGCCGCCTCTACGTCGTTCGCGTCGCGAACCATGCGCGCGGCGCGCTGCTGTGCCTGCCCGCCTCCGGTTCGGCGCTGATCCTGCGCGCCGTCGAGCCCGGTTCCGCCGAACGCCTGCGTGCTGCGGTCGACTATGACGGCATCGACGGCGCCGACGGGGACCGCTTCAACCTGACGCTGCAGCGCTGCGACCCCGGCAGCGGCCGTGTGCTCGACCAGGAGATGTATCGCGCGTTGAGCCACGTGGCGGACAGTCCCGATTTCGTCGGCGAACGGCTGGCAGCCTCCGACCTCGCCCGCGCCGAGGCGCCGTGGCCGACGCGCCGGCCGGACCCTACGCTCGCGGGCGGCAGCCGCTATGCGCCCGACTGGGCGGGCCACGTCCAGCCGGGGACCGACGGCGGGGAACTTTCCGACTACGACCTCATCGGATCGCAACGCGCCGGCACGGGCCTGTTTGCGCTCGACGCCGTCGCCGATTTCGACCTGCTGTACCTGCCGCCACGGGCCCGCGCCACCGACACCGGGCCGGCCGCGACGCTCGCCGCCGAACTGTATGCCCGCGCACGCGGCGCCATGCTGATCGTCGACCCGCCGGCGGCGTGGGCGACGTGCGACGATGCCGTCAGGGGACTGCGCACCCTGGGCTACGCGAGTCCCAACGCCTGCATGTATTTTCCGCGCCCGGGCGGCGCACCCGGCGAACCGGCGCCCGTGGCCGGTGGCGCACTGGCAGGCACCCTGTGCCGCAACGACCGCCGTCGCGGGCCCGGCTGGTCGTTCGCGGAGGACGGCCTGCCGCTCAAGGCCGGGCTTGCCCCCGCTTCGATGGTGAATGCGGCGGACGCCCGCCAACTGGTCCTCGCCGGGATCAATCCGCTCGTGCGCGACGCGACGGGCCGCGTGCGCCTGACCGGCTGCGCCACGCTTGCGCGCGGCAGCGAGTCGCACCGCCTGTTCAAGTGCCTGGCCACCCGGCGACTGTGCCTGCGCGTCGTCAACACGATCGACCGGGCGACCCGCTGGACCGTCTTCGAGCGCGCCGACGGGCGGCTCGTCGCGCGCGTCCGCCACCAGGTGGCGGACTACCTCGGCCGCCTGCACGCCGAAGGCGTCCTGGTGAGCGACGACTTTCTCGTACTTTGCGACGCCGGCAGCCGGCCGGCCTCCGGCAACTGCCGCCACGGCATCACGCTGCTTCTCGTGTTCCAGCCGCAAGGCTGCCGGGCGCCGCTGTCCTTCACGCTGCACCAGTCGACGTCGGGTTGCCGCGTTTCGATGACCGCGTTCGCGCCGTTCCCGCGCGGCTGACGGCCGTGCCACGGCGGTTTTGTTATCCTGTCGGCCTTCGATTCCCGGAATTGCGACGATGACGAGGCTTGCAGCGGCGTTCCTGGCCGCCACTCTCTGTTTGTCCGCGTGCGGCGGCGGCGAGCAGGCGGCCGAATCGGCCCCTGCCGCAGCCGGCGACGACGCCGACGATGACGCCGGCGATTCTGGCGCGGGCGCGGCGACGATGCTGGCGACGCTGTTCGAGGAACACTTCGAGCGCGAGCTCAGGCTGGATCCGGTTCAGGCGACCGCGATCGGCGACTTTCGTTACAACGACGAACTCGCCATCACTAACAGCGCCGAACATCGGGCGGCGGAGCGCGCTCTCGACGAGGAATTCCTGGAGCGCCTGCTGGCGATCGACCGCTCCGGGCTCGATTACCAGGATCAGCTGAGCTACGACATCTTCCGGCGCTTCCGGGAGAACGCGCTCGAGGGCTACGAGTACCCGTACTGGATGCAGCCGGTGAACCAGTTCTGGCTGTTCACGAACGAGTTCGTGCAGCTCGGGAGCGGCGCCGGCGTACATCCCTTCGACACCGTGGAGCACTACGACGACTTCCTCGGGCGCGTCGACGATTTCGTCGTCAACCTGGACGCGGCCATCGACAACATGCGCACCGGCATGCGCGAAGGTGTCGTACAACCGAAAGTGCTCATGGAAAAAGTCGTGCCGCAACTCGAATCGCAGATCGTCGCCGATGCCCGGGAGAGTGACTTCTGGCAGCCGGTCGAGAACATGCCGCCTGCGTTCGCGCAGGCGGACCGCGAGCGTCTTACCGCGGCATACCGCGAGGCGATCATGACGAAAATCGTGCCGGCCTTCGCGCGCCTGAACAACTTCATAGGCGACGAATATCTCGCCGCGGCGCGCGAGACCGTGGGCTACGGGGCGCTGCCGGACGGCGAGGAGTGGTACCGGTATCTCGTTCGCCGCTGGACGACGACCGACCTGGCGCCCGCGGAGATCCACGCCATCGGTCTCGCCGAAGTGGAGCGCATTCACGGGGAAATGCAGGGCGTGATGAAAGAGGTCGGCTTCGAGGGCGGCCTCAGGGATTTCTTCGAGTACGTCAACACGGACGAGCGCTTTTTCTTCGACGAGCCGGACCAGTTGATCCAGGGCTACCGCGACATGGCGGACGACGTCGAGGAGCTGGCGTCGAAACTGTTCGACATTGAACCGAAGACGGCCTTCGAGGTGCGGCGCGTCGAACCGTTCCGGGAAGCCTCGGCTTCGGGCGGGTCCTACCAGCGCGGCGCGCCCGACGGCTCGCGGCCCGGCATCTTCTACGCGAACGCCTACAATATGCAGGCCCGCCCGAAATGGGCGATGGAATCGCTGTTCCTGCACGAGGCGATTCCCGGCCATCATTTCCAGATCGCCCTGCAACAGGAAAACGAGAACCTGCCGCGCTTCCGGCGCTTCGGTTTCGTGTCGGCCTACAGCGAAGGCTGGGGGCTGTACGCGGAGACGCTCGGCAGGGAACTCGGCGTCTATACCGATCCTTATCAGTATTTCGGTGCGCTGAACGCAGAACTGTGGCGGGCAATTCGCCTGGTGGTGGATACCGGAATCCACTCGCTGGGCTGGACCCGCCAGGAAGTGCTCGACTACATGTACGCCAATTCCGCGGTCGCGCCCGCGCGGGCGATCTCGGAGGCGGAACGGTTCATGGCGCTGCCGGGCCAGGCGCTCGCCTACAAGATCGGCCAGCTGAAGATACGCGAGCTGCGCGAGATGGCACAGGAGAGGCTAGGCGGCGATTTCGACGTGGTCGCCTTCCACCGTGCCGTGCTGATCGACGGGCCGATGCCGCTGTCGCTGCTCGAGGACAAGATCGAGCGGTGGGTGGCCGCCCTGGAATGACACGGGTATAGCGAAGGAATGGCGCGAGGCGGGGGCAGCGATAACGACGTGTGCGCCAGGGCCTTTGCCGGGTCTGCGCAACGCCGGTGAAACTCGACCGCCTCATCCGCATCGTCGTCGCGCTCGCGATCCTGGTTGCGTTCCTGGTCGCAACGGGCGCAGTGCTCTTCGTCACCGAATCCGCGCTCAACGTCCGCGACCGGCTGGAGGGCGGACCGCGCTGGATCCTGTGGGCGTACGGCGCGCTGCTCGCGGCCGTGCTGCTTGCTGCCGTGGCGCTCACCTGGCGGCTCGTCGTTCGAAGGCCGCGCGGCGGCGGCCGGGTCCGGCCGCGGACGTTGACGCGCGAGGAGATCGAGGGCCGTCTCGCGGGCGCCGAGCGGGCCGGCGTCGACGTGGGCACGGCGCAGGCGGAGCTTCGCGAACTCGCCCTGCGGCAGCAGTCCCGGACCGTACACCTGTGTTTCTTCGGTACCGTCAGCACCGGGAAGAGTTCGCTCATCAAGGCACTGGTGCCGGACGCGGACGTGCGCATCGACGTCGTCGGCGGCTCGACCGAAAACATCCGCCACTACCGCTGGCGCGGCGGGGAAGGCACCGAGATCCTGCTCACCGACGTGCCCGGAACCAGCGGCCACGAAGCGGCATTGAGCGACGTAGCGCTCGAGGAGGCTCGCCGCGCGCACATAGTGCTCTTCGTCTGCGGCGGCGACCTGACGCGCGCGGAGATCGCGGCGGTCCGTGAACTCGCGGCGCTCGACAAGCCGATGATCCTCGTCATGAACAAGAGCGACCGCTACTCCGCGAACGAGCAGGCGCGGCTGTTGCACCGCCTCCTCGAGCGGCTGGAAGCGTTCGGCGGCGAATTGTCCCGCGACCGCGTCGTGGCGGTCTCGGCCGGCGGCGAGACGGACGTCGTCGTGCGCGGCCCGGACGGCCGCGAAACCCCGGGCCGGCGCCAGCGCCCGGCGGACATAGGCGTCCTGGTCGTCGCCATCAACCGCCTGCTCGAGGCGGAACGCGCACCCCTGGACGACCGGCGCGACCGCGCCGTATTCCAGCTCGCGGCGGAAAAGCTCGCGGCCGCCGAAGCGGCCTACCGCGAACAGCGTGCGGAGCAGGTGATCCGTTCGTCCACCCGCAAAGCGATCATCGGCGCGCTCGCCGCGATCAGTCCCGGCACGGATATCCTGATCCAGGGCTTCATCGGCACGGCCATGACCCGCGAGCTCTGCAAGCTCTACGGCGCCGCGCCGCGCGACCTGGACGTCGAAGAGTTCCTGAACCTGAGCCAGAGCCGCGTCGGGCGTGCGCTGCCGCTCACGCTCGCGGTGGCCGGCAATGCCCTGAAAGCGTTTCCGGGCGTCGGCACCGTTGCGGGCGGTTTCGTCCACGCAGTAGCCTACGGCCTCATTTTCGACGCGCTGGGCCGCAGCCTCGTCGTATCGCTCCGCAAACACGGGGAACTCGTGCCGGACGTCGCAGCACGGGAATTCGAGGACAACATCGGTGAGTATGTGGAAGCGGGTGTCAAACGCGTTGCCCGGATGGCCCTGGAAGAAAAAACGGGCGGCGGCTGAAGACGAACCCGACCACCTCGCGTTCGCGCAGGAAAGCCTGCGCGAACTCGTAAGGGACGAGCGGCTGCCCCCCGGCGTGCGCGAGTCGCTGGCCGACGACTACGCGGCCGTGCAGGCAATGCTCGACAAGATCGAGCACGGGCACGTGCACCTGGCAGCCGTCGGCCGGGTGAGCACGGGCAAGTCGTCGCTCCTGAACGCGCTGATCGGCGAGGAGCTGTTCTCGGTAAGCCCGCTGCACGGGGAAACGCGCCACTCGTCGATGCAGGCGTGGAACGAGATCGAATCCGGGGGAGTCTACCTGCTCGACACGCCCGGGCTCGACGAGCCCGGGGGCGAGGACCGGGAGGCGCTCGCGGTCGAAGTGGCGAACCGCTCGGACCTCGTGCTGTTCGTCGTCGACGGCGACCTGACGGATACCGAGCTCGCGGCCCTGACATCGCTGGTCGGCAAGGGCAGGCCGGTGCTGCTCGTTCTCAACAAGAAGGACCTCTACACCGCCGGCGAACTCGGACGATTGCAGGAGGCGCTCGCGCGGCGCACCCGCGGTCTCGTCGATCCCGCGCACATCGTCGCCGTGGCCGCGGCACCGCGTCCGGAGGTCGTGGTCGAGGTGTCCGACGGCGGCGACGAGCGCACGCGGGAGCGGCTGCGGCCGCCCGACGTCGAAGTGCTGCGCGTGAAGCTGTGGGACATCCTGGCCGCGGAGGGCAAGACGCTCGCGGCGCTGAACGCGAGCCTGTTCGCCGCGGACCTGAGCGACCAGGTCGGGCGGCGCATACTGGCCGCACGCCGGGAGATCGGCGACCGGCTGATCCGCACCTACTGCGTCGCAAAGGGCGTCGCGGTGGCGCTCAACCCGGTGCCGGTCGCCGACCTGTTCGCAGCGGCCTTCATCGACGTCGGGATGCTCGTGCACCTGTCGCGTGTCTACGGCCTGCCCCTGAGCCGCCGGGAGGCCGGTTCCCTCATCGGCGTGATTGCGGCCGAGTCGGCGGCCATCACGGCAACCGTATGGGCGGTGCATCTCGGCTCGAGCGCACTGAAGCTCGGCACGGCCGGTCTGTCCACCGTCGCGACGGCCGCGGCCCAGGGTGCCGTCGCCTGGTACAGCACGCTCGTCGTCGGCCGCGTCGCCGGGGAATATCTCGCGAAAGGCAAGTCCTGGGGCGAGTCGGGTCCGCGGCGGGTCGTCAAGCGCATCCTCGACGGGCTCGACCGCGACAGCGTACTCACCGACGCACGCCGGGAAATCCGGGGGCGGCTGCAGCGGCCCGAGCGATGACTACGGCCGAGCGCGTCGCGCGCATCGTCGCCGTGATCCGGCGTATTCCGCCGGGCTCTGTCGCGAGCTACGGGCAGGTCGCCGAGATCGCGGGCATACCGCGCGGCGCACGGCAGGTCGCGTACGCGCTTCGCCAGCTCCCCGATGGCCACGACGTGCCGTGGTTCCGCGTCGTGCAGTCCGCCGGAACCATCGCGTTTCCTCCCGACACGCCATCGTTTGCCGACCAGCGGGACCGGCTCAGGAGGGAGGGCGTCGTGGTCACCGGGGCGCGCATCGACATGCGGCGGTACCGGTGGCAGCCAGGCTGCGATGCGGATCTCGACTATTACCTGTGGGGGCCCTCCGACGCCCCGGATACGGGATGAGGACCTCGTGAGATTCCTGCTCGAGCGGTTCCTGCTGAGCCGCCGGTATACCGGCGCCAGGCGACGCGCCGTCGAGTTTCGTCGGGTACTGCGGCGGGCGCCGCACACGGTGTCCGTATTTCTCGAACTCGACGACCCGTATTCGTACCTGCTGGCGAATTACCTGGACGAGCTCGCGAGCCGTTACGCCGTCGAACTCCGGGTGTACCTGGCCGAAGCGTTGCCGGGCGCCCACCGGCCGACGCCCGGGCTCTACCAGGAATACGCACTCGCCGACTGCCGGCAGTTCGCGGGCGAACTCGGCATACCGTTTCTCGACAAGGGCCGGACCCCGCCGGTCGAATACCGGCGTGCGCTGCTCGACCTGCTCGCAGCACGCGACGGCAGCGAGACGTTCGCCACCGAACTCTGCCACTGCATCGCCGCCTACTGGCGCGGCGATGCGGAGGCCGTTGCGCGCCGCTGCCGCGGCACACACGGCAGCCCGGCCGCCAAGACGATGCTCGATCGCAATCGCGCACTCCTGGCGCGACTCGGCCATTACGAGACGGCGACGTTGCAGTATGGCGGTGAGTGGTACCGCGGTGTGGAGCGACTGCATTACCTCGTCGCCCGGCTCGACGCGCTCGGGCTCCGGCGCGAACCCG
>DASUOE010000175.1:0-12366 GCA_036276805.1 Woeseiaceae bacterium
ACTTGAAGCGGCCGGAACCTCGGTCGCGCCCGGCAAGGTCGTGAATCAGGACGATCTGTTCCCGCACGACATCGAGCCCGGCCGTCGTTTCGAGGCCGACGACCATGTTCAGGAAGTCGTCCCCGGCGAAGCCGACGGCACGGCTGCGGTACACGGGCGAGCGCTCGAGGACCCCGTAGCGCCAGCGCAGTTCGCGGATGGCGAGGCGCAGGTTTTCCTCGGGGCTGATGTTGCTGCCGAGCCCCAGGTAAACACGCACCGGCGTGTCGACGTGGTCAGCGCGCCCCGGCTTATGCATCGTGCACCGCCTGTCCCCGCTCGATGACGACCCCGACGTCACGCGCGCCACGGATTGCGCCGGGTTTGCAGACCCGCACACGAACCCAGGGCACGGCGAATTCGCCGCGAATGATGTCCGCGATACGTTCAGCGAGCGTCTCCACGAGCTGGAAATCGGACGCCGCCACGAATTGCTGCACGCGCTTCGCGACGAGCTTGTAGTTGAGCGTGTCGTCGACTTTGTCCGTCGCGGCCGCCGCGGCGATGTCCGCCGCCATTTCGAGGTCGATCACGACCGTCTGCCGGATACGGCGTTCCCAGTCCCAGATGCCTATGACGGTTTCGACCCGGAGATCATGCAGGAAAATGATGTCCATGTGCCGCGAGTCGGAATTCCTGCACTTTCCCTAGGCGGCCCCGGGCGGGGCGAGTGTGTCGAGCGACCAGCGCGCACAGGCGCGGATTTCGCCAGCCTCGGCGGCGTCGACGAGGCGCAGCGCGCCGGCAACGGCGATCATGGCACCGTTGTCCGTGCAGAACGCGAGCCTCGGGTAATGCACGTCGCCATCGAATCGTGCCGCCATGTCGGCACGCAGGAGCCGGTTCGCGCCGACGCCGCCGGCGACAACGATGCGCTCGCGATCGCGATCTAGTGCAGCCTTCAACGTGCGCCCGATGAGCGTATCGACGGCGGCGCGCTGGAACGACGCCGCGATATCGGCGCGGCTCGCGGCCAGAGTGCCTGCGGCCTCGGCCGCCCGTACGGCGAGCAGCACCGCCGTCTTCAGCCCGGAAAAACTGAAATCGTAGCCCGGGCGGTTGAGCATTGGCCGCGGCAGCTCGACTGCGCTCTCACTGCCCGATTCCGCCAGGGCGGCGAGCGCCGGCCCGCCGGGGTAGCCGAGGCCCAGCAGTTTCGCCGTCTTGTCGAAGGCTTCCCCGGCGGCGTCGTCGAGCGTCGTGCCGAGAAGCTCGTATCGCCCGAGGGCCTCGACGTCGATCAGCATCGTGTGGCCGCCGGACACGAGCAACGCGAGGAACGGGTAGGCCGGCGGGCGATCTTCCAGCATCGGCGCGAGGAGATGCGCCTCCATGTGGTGGATCGGCACCACGGGGCATTGCCACGCGAGACCGAGTCCCCCGGCCATCCCGCCGCCCACCATGAGGGCACCGACCAGGCCCGGGCCGGCCGTGTACGCGATGGCGTCGGGGCGGTCGATCCCGGCGTCGGCGAGGACACGGCGGACGAGTGGGAGAAGCCGGCGCAGGTGGTCCCGCGACGCGATCTCGGGGACCACGCCGCCGTAGGCGGCGTGCAGGCTTACCTGGCTGTGCAGGGCGTGCGCCAGGAGTCCGCGCGCCGTGTCATAGACCGCCACGCCGGTCTCGTCGCAACTCGTTTCGATGCCGAGGACCTTCATCTGGCGCGGAGTTTACCGCAGATCGCCCGAACCCACTTGGCAATCCGGCCGCAAGCCCGGTAAAATGGCGAGCTCTGTGTCCCGGCCATGCGCTGGGATTATTTTTGGCCGGCGCCGGTGGGCTGCCGTCACCGCCCCCGGGATCGCGCGAGCCGGGGCCGGGACAGGTCGAATCGATCCGGCTGTACTGTCAAGGGAACCGTGGTCATCCATGCCGAGTGTACGTGTAAAAGAGAACGAATATTTTGACGCCGCCCTCCGCCGCTTCAAACGGGCCTGCGAGAAGGCGGGCGTCCTGACCGAGCTGCGTCGTCGCGAGTTCTACGAAAAGCCGACTCAGGAGCGCAAACGCAAGAAAGCGGCCGCCGTCAAGCGACACATGAAGCGCCTGTCTCGCGAAGAAGCGAAGCGCAAGCGTCTGTACTGACCGTTGCGTTCGTGTCCGCGGCGGGTCCCGCGGCCTCCCCCGGGTCTGCCCCGGCATTGCCCGAAGCTCGACCACGAGCACGTCCCCGGTTCGGACACCACCATGGGGTTCCCGGGCAGTTCGGCCGTTAGCGTATCTGGCCTCGGCGTGTCGACATTTGGCATGTCGTCCTTTGGCATATCGTCTTGGGTAAATCGGCCTGGGGCACAATGACCCTGGTGCACAATGACCCTGGGGCACAATGGACTATGAGCACGACGTTAAAGAGCCGGATTACCGGTGACATGAAGTCGGCGATGAAGGCCGGCGACAAAGACCGGCTCAAGGTCCTGCGCCTGCTGCTCGCGGACATCCAGCGCGTCGAGGTCGATTCGCGCAAGGAACTGGATGAGCAGGGCACCCTCGCCGTGGTCGAAAAGGCCGTCAAGCAGCGACGCGATGCAATCGAGCAGTTCACGAAGGGCGGCCGGCAGGATCTCGTGGATGCGGAGCAGGCGGAACTCGAGGTCGTTCAGAGTTACCTGCCGACCCGGCTTTCCGCGGCGGAACTCGATACGCTGATCACGGAGGTCATCCGTGAAACGGGCGCTGACGGCATCCGTGACATGGGCAAGGTCATGGCCGGAATCCGCGAGCGGGCTGCCGGCCGGGCCGACATGGCAGCGGTCAGTGCGCTCGTAAAGTCCCGTTTGGCCTGAAATTTGCCTGTCTGGCGGTTCCCGCCAGACACGCTATGCTTGTAAAAACCTGGCGCACGGTAAGCTTTTGCCCGCTTTCCCGGTCGACTTCGTCACAACGCCTGCCCGGACGGCCGCTCGTGGCGGCCGGTCGTGCGCGTCGGGCGAGCGCATGACGCGGCGACAAGACCTGCGCGACCTGCACAGGCGTTGAGAGTGGTATGGCCGGATTGATTCCACAGGATTTCATCAATGATCTCGTCGACCGTGCCGACATCGTCGAAGTGATCGGCCGCCGCCTGGCACTCAAGAAGGCCGGGCGCGAGTTCAAGGCATGCTGCCCATTCCACGATGAGAAGACGCCCTCTTTCACCGTCGTACCGCATCGCGGTTTCTACCACTGCTTCGGCTGCGGTGCGCACGGCACGGCCGTCGGGTTCCTGATGGAATTCGAGCACCTGAACTTCGTCGAGGCGATCGAGAGCCTGGCCGCGAGCCTCGGAGTCGACGTGCCGCGCAACGAGACCGACCGGCCGGCACGGCGGTACGACGCGCTGTTCGAATTGCTCGGCAGGACCGAGAAAGCCTTTCAGCAGGCACTCAGCGAGTCGTCGACCGCACTCGAGTACTTGCATCGGCGCGGCATTGACGATGACACCGCGCGCCGATTCGGCATCGGCTATGCGCCCGACGGCTGGAGCGGCCTGCTCGACCGCTTCGGTAAGTCGAACGAGGAGACCGAGCGTCTTCTCGCGGCCGGCCTCATCATTCGGAAAGACAACGGGCGGCACCACGACCGCTTCCGGGATCGCCTCATGTTCCCGATCCGGGACACTCGCGGACGCTGCATCGGCTTCGGCGGCCGCACGCTCGGCGACGGTGAGCCGAAGTACCTGAACTCGCCGGAGACGGTGCTGTTTCACAAGGGACGTGAACTGTATGGGCTGTGGGAAGCCCGCCAGGCCTTGCGCCGGATCGACAAGCTCGTCGTCGTGGAAGGCTACATGGACGTCGTGGCGCTCGCCCGCCACGGCATCGACTTTGCCGTCGCGACTCTCGGCACGGCGACGACGGCGGATCACCTGAACCGGCTGTTCCGGCTCGCAGACGACGTGGTTTTCTGCTTCGATGGCGATGCCGCCGGGCGGCAGGCCGCGTGGCGGGCGCTCGAGACGGCGCTTCCGCATCTGCGGGACGGCCGCCAGATCGGCTTCGTGTTTCTCCCGGAAAAGCACGATCCCGACTCGTACGTCAACGAGCACGGTGCAGATGCTTTCGTCGAGGCGCTCGGCAGTGCCGTACCGCTGTCCGAGTTCCTGCTCGAGGAACTCGCCGACCGTGCGGATACGGGCAGCGTCGACGGGCGTGCAAGGGTGGCTGAGCAGGCGAAACCGCTGGTCGCACGGATCCCGCCGGGCGTTTATCGCGACCTGCTCATGCGGGCGCTGGCCGATCGCGTAGGGCTGTCGCCGGAGCAGCTCGAGCGCAACCTGCGCGCGGCAGAACCGGGCCCGCCGGGAGCTGGCCGCGCAACGTCGCCGGCACGCAAGCAGTCGCAAGGAGGCCGCGCCGTTGCCGGCGGCCGGCCGTCGGTGGTGCGCCGGGCGATCACCTTGCTCCTGAACCATCCGCCGGCGGGCCGGACCCTGGATGCCGCCAAGCTGGACGGCGTCTCACGCCCGGGCGTCGAGATCCTGCGGCGACTGATTGAAACGGTTCAGCGCGAACCCGATATCAATACGGCCGGCCTGCTCGAGCGTTGGCGCAACGACGAGGCGGGTCCCTACCTCGGCCGCCTGGCGGCGGCCGAATTGCCCGGGGACGCGGAGTTCGACCCGGCGGCGGAGCTAGCCGAATGCCTGGAGCAGCTCGCCCATGCCGGCCGCCGCGAGCACGTAGGTTTTCTAATTGAAAAACAACGGCTTGGCTCCTTGAGCGAGGACGAGAAGGCGGAACTCCGCCAGTTGATGTGAGGAATGGATTTCCGGGATTGGTCGCCTAGATCAGGCCCGACGGTTTCAGTACAATTGGTCGTTTGCATTTTTTCATCGGAGGTCGTTTCGTCTTGAGCGAAAAACGAGCAGTGATCGGCAGCAATGCGCAGGTGCAGCAGCTGAAGGATTTGATCGCCCGCGGCAAGGAGCAAGGCTACCTGACGTACGCGGAGGTCAACGACCACCTGCCGAACGACATCGTCGATCCGGAACAGATCGAAGACATCGTAAACATGATCAATGACATGGGCATCATGGTGCACGAAAAGGCGCCGGATGCCGAGTCGCTCGTATTGTCCGATGCGGCCGCGACCGACGACGAGGCGGTGGAAGAGGCGGAAGCCGCGCTTGCGAGCGTGGATGCGGAATTCGGCCGCACGACCGATCCGGTGCGCATGTACATGCGCGAAATGGGTACTGTCGAACTGCTGACGCGCCAGGGCGAAATCGAGATCGCGAAGCGTATCGAGGAAGGCCTGAACCAGGTGAAGTGGCACATGGCTCACTTCCCGCCCACGATCGAGTCGCTGCTTACGCTCGCCGATGAAGTACTCGCGGGCGAGACCCGTATGCAGGACCTGGTCGTCGGGTTCATCGATCCGAACGAGCCGGACGAGATCAAGTCGCCGCAGCAAAAGGTGGACGACGACGACTCGAGCGACGAGGTCGTCGACACGGGCCCGGACCCGGAGGAAGTGCGGGACCGCTTCAAGGTCATTCGCCGCCAGCACAACAAGGTGCTGAAATCGATCAAGGACCAGGGATACAAGGATAAACGCACGTCGAAGGCGCAGGCCGAACTGGCCGACCTGCTGATGGAGCTCAAGTTCGCACCGAAGCTGTTCGATCAGCTCGTGAAGGACTTGCGCGACGTCATCGCCGTCATTCGCACTCAGGAACGGCTCGTGATGCGCATTTGCGTGCGTGACGCACAGATGCCGCGCAAGGATTTCCTCGCGAGCTTTCCGAAGAACGAAACCGACCTGACCTGGGTCGACAAGCATATCCGGGCCAAGCGCAAGCATTCGTCGATTCTTGCGAAACTCAAGGACGATATCCTCCGCGCGCAGCGCAAGCTGGTGACCATCGAGGACGACACGCACTTGTCGATCGCCGACATCAAGGAAATCAACCGGCAGATGTCGATCGGAGAAGCGAAAGCGCGGCGTGCAAAGAAGGAGATGGTCGAAGCGAACCTGCGCCTCGTGATATCGATTGCGAAGAAGTACACGAATCGCGGCCTGCAGTTCCTGGACCTGATCCAGGAAGGCAATATCGGCCTCATGAAGGCGGTCGACAAGTTCGAATACCGGCGCGGTTACAAGTTTTCGACCTACGCCACCTGGTGGATACGCCAGGCGATTACGCGTTCGATCGCGGACCAGGCACGCACGATTCGCATTCCGGTGCATATGATCGAAACGATCAACAAGCTGAACCGGATCTCGCGGCAGATGCTGCAGGAAATGGGCCGCGAACCGCTGCCCGACGAGCTGGCTGCCCGCATGGACATGCCGGAAGACAAGGTTCGCAAGGTCCTGAAGATCGCGAAGGAGCCGATCTCGATGGAAACCCCGATCGGGGACGACGAGGACTCGCATCTCGGCGACTTCATCGAGGATACGACGGTGCACTCGCCCGTCGATTCCGCGACGTCGCAGGGGCTGAAGGAAACGACCCACGCGGTGCTGGCCGGCCTGACGCCGCGGGAGGCAAAGGTGCTGCGCATGCGTTTCGGCATCGACATGAACACCGACCACACGCTGGAAGAGGTCGGCAAGCAGTTCGACGTGACCCGTGAGCGGATCCGGCAGATCGAAGCGAAGGCGCTCAGAAAACTTCGGCACCCCACGCGTTCGGACCAGCTCCGGAGCTTCCTGCTGGAGGACTAATTCAGTGTGCAGGAACGGAATTCTTGGCCGGGCATCGCCCGGCCGTTTTCCTAGTCAGTTCACCTGCTGGATTACGGACTTCTTTATGGCAGTTTGAGCACAGCAACCTGCACTTTCTTGCCTCTTCAGCAATCACCCGCCAACTTCTATTGGAAAGTGAACATTGGTTCATCCAGCCAGTATCCGAATGGAGGCGCGACGCAGCCATGGCCAAATCTCGGCGAAAAGCCAATGAAATTGGCAGTCGGAAGTCCGCGTCTGTTAGAATCCGCACGCTCGTGAATTCGAGCGCTGTCGGCCTCTTTGGGCAGAAAACCACGACAGCACAGGCGGGCCTGTAGCTCAGTTGGTTAGAGCAGGGGACTCATCGAATGGTGCGACGGCGTCGAAAGGCGTCGCCTGAACGGGATGAATTCAGGGAAACCTTAACAGTTTGGCTGATGGCAACCCTGAGCCAAGCCAGCGGTACACCGCCGGAAGGTGCAGAGACTACCTGAGGACTGCAGCGTCCTTAATAACAGGTTGAAGCGTCCCGCCCCTACAATTCGGTTGAGGGTGATGAGATAGTCCGCTCCTCCCGGAAACGGGAGGGTACAGTGAATCCCTTGGTCCCAGGTTCGAGTCCTGGCAGGCCCACCACTTTTTCTTTCCCGGCAGTACGGCACGTCGTGATTCGGAAGACGCCGCCCGTCATCGCTCCGCCCGCCATCGCAATGTCTTGCGCTTTCGCGCAGCGGCCGCTCGGGCGGCAGTCATTCATATCGCGTTGCTTCCGGTTCGCGTATGCCGCCGATCACTGCCTCCCCGCACTGCGAGAAGCATCGCTCCGGATTCCCGCAGCTTGAATAGTGCACCGTCATTTGCAAGAGTCGCCTCGGCTGACCGACCGGAGGCATGTGACATGTCGTCGATAGAAACCTGGGAGCTCCTGAGCTACGTAGTGACAGTGCTCGGCCTGCCGATCGCGATCGCAGTTTTCGCCTACGAAAAGCGCCGGGAAAATGCGGCCGAAGAGGCCGAAGTCTACGAAGCGCTGTCCGCGAACTACCATGACTTCCTGCGGCTGGCCCTGGAGAACGCCGACCTCAAGCTGCTGACGGCAGCTCGCACGGAGAACCTGAACCCCGAGCAGGTCGAGCGCATGCTGGCCATCTTCGGCCTTTTGATCGCGCTGTTCGAAAGAGCCTACCTGTTGCTTTACGAGCCCGATCTCACCGGCAAAGAGGCGCGCCGCTGGCGGTCGTGGGAAGACTTCATGCAGGAATGGTGCGAACGCGAGGACTTTCGCGAGGCGATGCCCCGGCTGCTGCAGGGCGAGGACCCGGCGTTCTCTGCCCATCTGCTCCGGCTGGCGGCCGACAGACAATCGCACGCGGCAGGAAGCGGACGGGACTACTGACCTGCCGCAGGCCGCCCCGCCCGATCAGACGCGCAGGCAGCCGCGAAAGCCGCGCGCGGCGTAGTAGGACTGCGCGCCGTTGTGGTACGTGAACACGTGATCGTAGCGACGGTCACAGAAGAGCGCGCCGCCGAGCTGGCGTATGCCCGCGGGCGTCTGCACCCAGCTCGACGTCTTGTTATCGAAGCTCTCGATGGCCTGCAGCTCCCGGTACTGCGCTTCCGTCAACAGGTCGATGCCCATCGACGCCGCCATGTTGCATGCGCTGTCTTTCGGCTTGTGCTCTTTACGGGAATCGAGCGCCTCCTGGTCATAACAGACGCTGCGGCGTCCTGCAGGACTTTCGGCTGAGCAGTCTGCGAAGACGTATTCACCCGATTTTGCCTCCCGGACGATCACGTCCGGCTCGCCGCCGGACTCCTCCATCTCGTAGAGAGAGCGCAGTTTCGGCGGCGCCTTCGCGAGCCTTGCCGCCACCTTCTCCCAATCGATGTCCGGGTGCCTGTGCGCGTTTTGCCGGAAGCGCTCCTCGAGCGTGTCGAGCAGCGTTGCGCACTGCGCTTTGGTGAGCTGTAGTTTGCCTGCCATGGTTGCAGCCGTATGCGGCGTTCCATCCTAGCACCGCGGCCGGGCGGGCGGTCCGGCCGCCGGACCCCTCGTAAATCCAATTGAGAATCATTATTATTCGACTTCCCGGCCTGCACCGGCGCCGCGACTCCGCACGCGCGCCCGGAACGCTGGCACCGCAGGTCCGATCGCAAGGAATCGGGAAAGGAATCGAATGAAGTTTCAAACAGTTGCAGTTCTATCGGCGTCCGTAACGGTCCACGTGACCACCGGTTTTGGCAGCTCGCCGGCGCTGGCACAGGAGTCGCGAGTCCCGGACGACCCGCAGGCGGTCGACGAGATCGTCGTCGTCGGCGAGGGATCCCAGGTCGAACTGACCGCGCCTTACGCCGGCGGCCAGGTGGCCCGGGGCGGACGCGCAGGGTTGCTCGGCAATCTCGATTACATGGACGCCCCCTTCAGCGGCATGGCGTACACGGAGGCGCTCATCGCGGCGCAGCAGGCGGACAGCGTCGGCGACGTGCTCCAGAACGATCCCGTCGTGCGCGTCGCCAAAGGGTTCGGCAATTTCCAGGAGGTCTATGTCCTGCGTGGGTTCCCCGCGTACTCCGACGATCTCACGTTGAACGGCGTCTACGGCATCCTGCCGCGCCAGTTCGTCGCGGCCGAGCTTCTCGAGCGCGTCGAGGTGTTTCGCGGTGCCAACGCCTTCATCAACGGCGCCGCGCCGGGCGGCAGTGGCGTGGGCGGCACGATCAATCTCGTACCGAAGCGGGCACCGGCCGAGGGCGTGCGCCGCGTGCTCGCGGGCTTCGAGAACGACGGCCAGGCGCGTTTCGCCGCGGACGTCGGAGACCGGTTCGCGGGCGACAACTGGGGAGTCCGGTTCAACGCCGCGTGGCGCGACGGCGAGTCGTCCGTCAGCGGCCAGGACCGCAGCCTGTCGGTATTCGCGCTCGGCACGGACTACGCCGCCGGCAGCCTTCGCTTCACGGCCGACATCGGCTACCAGGACAACCGGATCGACGCGCCGCGACCGCAGGTGACGCCAATCGGCGAAATTCCCGCAACGCCGGACGCCGACACGAACTACGCCCAGCCCTGGACGTATACCGACGAAGCGCAGCTGTTCGGCGTCCTGCGCGGAGAGATCGACCTGGGTGCTGCCGTGACGGCGTGGATCGCGGCCGGCGCCCGCAGCGGCGAGGAGGCCAATGTACTTGCAAACCCGAACGCACAGGCCGACGGCACGCTGACGGCGTATCGATTCGACAACACGCGCGAGGACGAAGTCTTTTCGGCGGACGGGGGCCTGCGCGCCGACTTCGGCACCGCCGCCGTGGATCAACGGCTGATCCTGTCGGCATCGATCCTCGACAGCGAATCCAGGAACGCCTACGCATTCTCGGACTTCTTCTCGCCCTTCACGAGCGACCTGTACGCGCCCGTCGTTGCGGCGCCGCCAACGCCCGACTTCTTCACGGGCGGCGTCCTGTCGAACCCGCTGCGTACCGAGTCAGTGGAGAACAGCAGTATCGCGATCGCGGATACGCTGTACTTTCTCGACGATTCGGTACTGGCGACGTTCGGCGTGCGCTGGCAGTCCATCGAAACGACCTCGTACGACTACAATACAGGCGCGCGGTTGTCAGGCTACGACGACAGCGCGGTGACCCCGGTCTTCGGGCTGGTGTGGAAAGTCTCCGGCAGCGTCTCGCTCTACGGCAACTATGCCGAGAGCCTGCAGCCCGGCGCGATTGCCCCGGCGACGAGCGGCGGCAGCCCGGTGCTGAACGCCGGCGAAGTGCTGGAGCCGTTCGCCGGGGAGCAGATGGAAGTCGGGGCAAAATTTGACGGCGGCGAGCTTGGCGGCACGCTGAGTCTTTTTTCGCTCTCCCGGCCTAACGCGATCATCGCCGACCAGGTGTTCCAGGCGTCCGGGGAACAGGACAACCAGGGAGTTGAGATCACCGTTTTCGGCGAACCCGCGGCGGGAATCCGCCTGATCGGCGGCGCGACGTGGCTCGACGCCGAGCTGGCCCGGACGCAGGACGGACTCAACGAGGGCAATGCGGTGATCGGCGTGCCGGAGATCCAGGCTAACGTGGCGTTCGAATGGGCCGTCGCGTCCCTTCCGGGACTCACGGTGGATGGCCGGCTGGTCTACACGGGCGAACAATACGTCACCGAGGCAAACACCGTCGAACTCGACGACTGGACCCGGCTCGATGTCGGAGTCGGCTATGTAACGGCAATCGGCGGCCTGCCGCTCGCCTTGCGTGCCCGCGTGGACAACGTGACGGACGAGTCGTACTGGGCGTCCACCGGCGGCTACCCGGGAGCGAACTACCTCATCCAGGGCAACCCGCGGACTTTCGCCGTCACCGCGTCAGTGGACTTCTGACCAGGGTCGATGAAACGCTCGACGTTTGCGGCCTGGCGCCGGGTGCACAAGTGGACGAGCCTCGTCTGCACGGTGTTCCTGCTGATGCTTTGCATCACCGGCCTGCCGCTCGTCTTCCACGAGGAAATCGACGCCACATTGAACCCGGATAGCTGGCGCCCGGCAAACCCGGGCGGGCCGATGCTGGACCTCGATGAGATTCTTCGCATCGCGCTCTCGGACCGGCCGGGCGAAGTGCCGATTTTCATGAGCTTCGACACCGACCGCCCCGTGGTGAACGTTACGACCGGGCCTTCGGCAGCCGCGCCGGGTAGCGCCATGCACTTCCAGCCCTACGACCGGACGAGCGGTGCGCCCGTGCCGCCGGAGGACGTCGGGGAAGGCGTGATGCATTTCCTCCTGCAGCTGCACACCGACCTGTTCCTCGGTCTGCCCGGGATGCTGTTTCTTGGCGCCATGGGCCTCCTGTTCATCGTCGCAGTCGTCTCCGGCGTCGTCGTGTACGCGCCGTACATGAAGAAGCTCGACTTCGGCACGGTGCGCCGCAGCCGTTCGCCGCGCCTTCGCTGGCTCGACTACCACAACCTGCTCGGCATCGTCACCGTCGCATGGGTCACGGTCGTCGGCCTGACCGGCATCGTCAATACGCTGGCGACGCCGATCATCGACACCTGGAAGTACCGTGAACTCGCCGACCTCGTCGCACCGTACGAACCAGGCGGCGGACCGTTCGAACGAGCGTCACTGGACACGGCCGTGGCGCAGGCGACCGCGGCCGCGCCCGGCATGGACCTGCAGTTCGTTGCGTTCCCGGGCAGCGCCTACTCCACGCCGCAGCACTACGCCGTCTTCCTGCACGGCCGTACGCCGCTTACGGAGCGCCTCATCACGCCGGCGCTCATCGACGCGCGCACGGGCCGCTTCGAGGGGCTGCGCGAAATGCCCTGGTACGTGAAGGCCCTCTCGCTGTCGCAACCGCTGCACTTCGGCGATTACGGAGGGTTGCTGCTCAAGATCGTGTGGGCGCTGCTCGACCTGGTGACGATCACCGTGCTCGGCAGCGGACTCTACCTCTGGCTGGCACGGCGGGCGCGTACGGCGGCACCGCTGTACGCCGGGGCGCGAGCGGAACGGGCGTGACGCGAGACCGCCGGCGGATCGTGAGAATTTTCGCCGTCCCGCTGCTCGTGTTCAGCGTCAGCCTGGCCGGGCTGCTTTGGGCGCTGCTGGCCGAAGGCCGCACCGACAGGCTCGCCGGCCTTGCGGCTGGCGTCTCGCTCGCCGTGATCGGCTGGGCGCTCGCGGG
>DASUOE010000176.1:0-14888 GCA_036276805.1 Woeseiaceae bacterium
GTCGGTCCTTTCCCAGGACAGTTCCACGTCCTCGCGGCCGAAGTGCCCATAGGCGGCTGTCGGCTGGTAGATCGGCCGTACGAGGTCCAGCATCTTCAGGATGCCGTACGGCCGCAGGTCGAAGTTCTCGCGAATGAGATGCGTGAGCTCCCGGTCGGACACCTTGCCGGTGCCGAAGGTATGCACGCTGATCGACGTCGGCTCTGCAACGCCGATGGCGTAGGAAACCTGGATCTCGCAACGGTCGGCGAGGCCGGCCGCGACGATGTTCTTCGCGACGTAACGGCAGGCGTAGGCGGCCGAGCGATCCACTTTCGACGGGTCCTTGCCCGAAAAAGCGCCGCCGCCATGGCGCGCCGAGCCGCCGTACGTGTCGACGATGATCTTCCGGCCGGTAAGGCCGCAGTCGCCCATCGGCCCGCCGATTTCGAAGCGGCCGGTCGGGTTGATATGGTAGCGCGTGCGTTTGCTCACCCATTCCGTGGGAATGACCGGCTTGATGATCTCCTCCATCACACCTTCGCGCAGGTCGTCGAGACTCACGTCGCCATGATGCTGCGTCGACAGCACGACGGCATCGATGCCGACCGGCCGGCCGCCTTCGTAGACGAAGGTCACCTGGCTCTTGGCGTCGGGCCTGAGCCACGGCAACGTTCCGTCCTTGCGGACTTCCGCCTGGCGGCGGACCAGCCGGTGCGCGTAGGTGATCGGCGCCGGCATCAGCACGTCCGTCTCATTCGACGCGTACCCGAACATGAGCCCCTGGTCGCCGGCGCCCTGTTCCTCGTCGGTTCCGCGGTCGACGCCGCGCTTGATGTCCAGCGACTGCTTGCCGACCGCATTCAGGACGGCGCAGGACGCGCCGTCGAAGCCCATCGACGAGTCGTTGTAGCCGATTTCCAGCACCGTCTTGCGGACCAGGTCCTCGAAATCGATGTAAGTGCTGGTCGTGATTTCGCCGGCCACGATGACGACGCCGGTCTTGACCATGGTTTCGCACGCAACCCTTGCGCGCGGATCGTCGGCGAGGATAGCGTCGAGTACGGCGTCGGAGATCTGATCGGCAATTTTGTCCGGATGCCCCTCGGACACCGATTCCGAGGTGAACAGAAATGAGTCGCTCATGGGTGGTGTCATTCGGCTGGAACAGCCGCGATTGTACCGCAATGCACAATCCCTGCACCACGTAACGGACACCGGTTACCGGCACCTCTGCGTCACGCGCCGGCAGGAGCCGGTTGCTGCGGCGCCCGCGTTTGCTTGCGGCTGCCGGCGAAACCTTGGAAAATGCGCCGCTCTTCAAGGGCCCCGGCGCCGGCCAGCGCTGCCGGGCACAGAACAAGGAACGGGCCGCCCGCCGCCCGCACACGACTGACGATGCCACAGACAGCCAGACAAGCCGGAACACCGGACCGGCGCACGCTCGCGAATGCGATTCGTGCTCTCAGCATGGACGCGGTGCAGGCCGCAAATTCCGGGCACCCGGGTGCGCCCATGGGCATGGCGGACATCGCCGAGGTGCTGTGGAACGATTACCTGTCGCACAACCCCGGCAATCCGCAATGGGCCAACCGCGACCGTTTCGTCATCTCGAACGGCCACGGCTCCATGCTGCTCTACAGCCTGCTGCACCTGACGGGTTACCCGATGTCACTCGACGAGCTCCGGAATTTCCGCCAGCTCGGCTACCACACGGCGGGACACCCCGAGTTCGAGCCGGCGCTCGGCATCGAGACGACGACGGGACCGCTCGGCCAGGGGCTCGCGAACGCGGTCGGCATGGCGCTCGCCGAGAAGCTGCTCTCTGCCGAGTTCAATCGGGACGGCCTCGACATCGTCGATCATCGCACGTGGGTCTTCCTGGGCGACGGCTGCGTGATGGAGGGCATCTCGCACGAGGCCTGCTCGCTTGCCGGCACGCTCGGACTCGGCAAGCTCGTCGGCTTCTACGACGACAACAACATCTCCATCGACGGCCCGGTCGGCGGCTGGTTCACCGACGACACGCCGCGGCGTTTCGAGGCGTATGGGTGGCAGGTGATCCGCGAGGTCAACGGTCACGACGCCTACGAAATTCGCACGGCCATCGAAACCGCCATCGCGGAAACCGCGCGGCCGACGCTGATCTGCTGCAAGACGGTGATCGGTTTCGGCGCACCGAACAAGCAGGGCACTGCCTCGGCGCACGGCTCGCCGCTCGGCGCCGAGGAAATCGCCGCGGCCCGCAAGGAACTCGGTTGGGCGCATCCAGCATTCGACGTGCCCGACGACATCCGCGCCGCGTGGGACGCCCGGTCGCGGGGCGCTGCCCGCGAGGCCGGCTGGAACGAACTCTTCGATCGCTATGCGGCCGCGCATGCCGCCGAGGCGGCGGAATTCCGCCGCCGCATGGCCGGTGAGCTGCCGGCGAACTGGGCCAGCGCCAGCCGCGAGGCGATCGCAAAGATCGCCGATGCCGGCGCGACCATGGCGACGCGCAAGGCCTCGCTCGTGGCACTCAATGCATTCGCGCCGCTCCTGCCCGAACTCATGGGGGGCTCGGCGGACCTGACGGGGTCGAACCTGACCAAGCACGCCGGCTCAACCGTCATCACCGCGGACGGCTCCGGCAATTACCTGTACTTCGGTGTGCGCGAGTTCGGCATGACCGCCATCTGCAACGGCATCGCATTGCACGGCGGCCTCATACCCTACTGCGGCACGTTCCTCACTTTTTCCGACTATGCGCGCAACGCCGTGCGCATGGCCGCGCTGATGGGCATACGCAACATCCTCGTCTACACGCATGATTCGATCGGCCTCGGCGAGGACGGCCCGACGCACCAGCCGGTCGAGCACGTCGCGTCCCTCCGCCTGGTGCCGAACATGCATGTCTGGCGCCCCTCCGACACGGTCGAGACCGCCGTGGCCTGGCAACAGGCCATCGAGCGGCAGAGCGGCCCTTCGTCGCTCGTCCTGACGCGCCAGGACGTGCCGCACCAGCCGCGCGACCGCGGCGCCGTCGAGTCGATCGCACGCGGCGGCTATGTCCTCAAGGATTGCGAAGGCACGCCCGAAATCCTGTTCATCGCGACCGGCTCCGAAGTGGCGCTTGCCGTTGCGGCAGCCGGGCAGCTGGCGGCGGAGGGCGTCGCCGTGCGCGTGGTGTCCATGCCCTGCGCCGAGGTGTTCCAGGAGCAGGATGCCGATTACCGGGACTCCGTGCTGCCCGCCACTGTGACGACGCGCGTGGCAGTGGAAGCCGGTGTGACCGACGGCTGGTGGCGCTATGTCGGCCCGCGGGGTGCAGTTGTCGGCCTCGACCGGTTCGGCGCGTCGGGCCCGGCCGAGAAACTCTTCGAACACTTCGGCTTCACGGCGGACAACGTCGCCGACGTGGCGAGGCGCGTGCTGGCCGGCGCCTGATCAGCTTTGCAATTGCCGGTTCCCTGGCCGGGGACCGGTTGCGACATTTTTAATTTCGGGAGACGACAATGACGATCAAAGTGGGAATCAACGGCTACGGGCGCATCGGCCGAAACATGCTGCGAGCCCGTTACGAGAGTGACAGGTACGATGAAATCGAAATCGTCGCCGTCAACGACCTCGGCGATGCCAACACGAACGCGCACCTGACCCGGCATGACACCGCCCACGGCCGTTTTCCCGGAACCGTGAAAGTCGACGGCGACCACATGGTCGTGAACGGCGACCGCATCCGGGTCGTCGCCGAGCGCGATCCCGCCAAGCTGCCGTGGAAGGACCTGGGCGTCGACATCGTGCTCGAATCGACCGGCCTGTTTACGACCCGCGACACGGCGGGCAAGCACCTCTCGGCCGGCGCGAAAAAGGTCGTCATCTCGGCACCGGGCGGCAAGGACATCGATGCGACGATCGTCTACGGCGTGAACCACGACACCCTGAAATCGAGCCACACGATCATCTCGAACGCATCCTGCACGACGAACTGCCTCGCGCCGCTCGTCAAACCGCTCCACGAGAAGATTGGCGTCGAGCACGGCATCATGACGACCATCCACGCCTACACGAACGACCAGGTGCTGACCGACGTCTATCACAAGGACCTGCGCCGCGCCCGCTCGGCCACGATGTCGCAAATCCCGACGAAGACCGGCGCCGCCGCCGCGGTGGGCCTCGTACTGCCCGAGCTCAACGGCAAGCTGGACGGCTTCGCCATGCGCGTCCCGACCATCAACGTGTCGGCGGTGGACCTGACCTTCGTCGCGAGCCGCGAGACTTCTGTCGAGGAGATCAACGACATTCTGCGCAAGGCGAGCGAGGGCAGCCTCAAAGGCATCCTCGCGTACAACGACCAGCCGCTCGTCAGCATCGACTTCAACCACGACCCGGCGTCGTCGACCTACGACGCCACGCTTACGAAAGTCATGCAGGGCAACCTGGTCAAGGTAATTTCCTGGTACGACAACGAGTGGGGCTTCTCGAACCGCATGCTCGACACGGCCATCGCCTTCCACAAGGCGTAAGGGCATGGCCGTTCTCCGCATGAGCGACGTCGACCTCGCCGGGCGGCGCGTGCTGATCCGCGAGGACCTGAACGTGCCGTTGTCGGGCGGCAAGGTAACGAGCGACGCCCGGATCCTGGCGTCCCTGCCGACGCTCGAGGCGGCGCTCGACGCCGGCGCCGCCGTGATGGTGATGTCGCACCTCGGCCGGCCGGCGGAAGGCGAGCCCGACCCGAAGTACTCGCTGGCGCCGGTAGCCGGGCGCCTGCGCGAACTGCTCGGCCGGGACGTGCCGCTGGTCACGGACTGGATCGACGGCGTCGACGTGGCGCCCGGCGACATCGTGCTGCTCGAGAACGTGCGCTTCCTGCGCGGTGAGAAGTCGAGCGACGCCGAGCTCTCGCGCCGGATGGCGGACCTGTGCGACGTTTTCGTCATGGATGCCTTCGGCACCGCGCACCGCGCACAGGCGAGTACCTACGGCGTCGCCGAGTACGCGGAAATCGCGTGCGCCGGGCCGCTCCTGGTCGCCGAACTAGAAGCCCTCGACAAGGCCCTGTCGAACCCGGCGCGGCCGTTCGTCGCGATCGTCGGTGGCGCTAAGGTATCGACGAAGCTGTCCGTTCTCGATGCGCTCGCAGGCATCGTCGACACGCTCATCGTCGGCGGCGGGATCGCCAACACGTTCATCGCGGCCGCCGGGCATCCCGTCGGCAAGTCGCTGTACGAGGAAGACATGCTCGACACCGCCCGCCGGCTCGAGAAAAGCGGCGAAGGCCGCGCGGACATCCCGGTACCGACGGACGTAGTCGTCGCGAAAGAGTTTTCCGCCGACGCCAGGCCGCTCGTCAGGTACGTCGACGACGTGCGCGAGCAGGAAATGATCCTCGACATCGGCCCGGAAACCTCGCAGGCGTTCGCGGCGATAGTGGCTGGCGCCGGCACGATCATCTGGAACGGTCCCGTGGGCGTATTCGAGTTCGACGCTTTCGGCGGCGGTACCGAGGCGCTTGCGAACGCCATCGCGGACAGCGGCGCATTTTCTCTCGCCGGCGGCGGCGACACCCTCGCGGCGATCGACAAGTACGGGGTGACCGACCGTATCTCCTACATCTCGACCGGTGGCGGTGCGTTCCTCGAGTTCGTCGAGGGAAAAAAGCTGCCGGCCGTCGAGATCCTGGAGAAGCGCGGCGCGTAGGAGCGGGGGTCACGCCGGGAACATTCTCGCCTCCGCGGCACGTTGCCGGTAATGTCTCTCCACGCTCAAGCCCGCGCGGCGTCCTGCCGCGCGGGCATCGTCCTCCGCCCGCGCGGGCATCCTGCTTCGCGGGCTCCGCACGACGCGTGGAGAGACATTGCCGGCAACGCCCCCGCCTAACGAGGTCACGGAGGATCGCGGCGTGACCGCCGCTCCTACATCGGCCAGGCGCCGGTGATCGCGACGGTGATGCCGGGGTACTGGATGTTGACGAACAGCGTCCTGCCGTCAGGCGCGAAACATACGCCGGCGAGCTCGGAGCCGGAGTAGGCGTTGTCTGCGATCTCGTACTGCGTGCCGTCCGGGCGTACACCGATGAGCCCGCAGTGGCCGTTCGTGTCTTCGCAGACGACGAGGTCGCCCCACGGCGCCATCGTCAGGTTGTCCGCATTCTGGAGCAGCGAGTCGGTACTCGCTTCCGCGATCAGCTCGAGATGCCCGTCGGGCTGTCCGTCGCGTGCCGCATTGCCGCCGGGCGTGTAGCTGAACACCTGCCCGAGCCGCGCTGCGCCGCCGATTGTGCAGGTAAACACGAACGATTCGCCGGCCCGGCAGAGACCTTCTCCGCGAGCGAAAGTCGCTGCGCCGGCCGCGGCACCGCGCAGCCGGAGGTCGTTCTGCGTGGCATCGACGTCGTCGAGATCGAGCCACGCGACCGGCAGGCGTTCCCCGACCCGGACGTCCGGCGCCGACGACCAGTTGTGCGTGTGCATCGACGGTCTGCCGACGATCGTTAGTGCCTGCAGGCGCCCGCCTTCCGCGAGACGGCCCGGCACGGCGGGGCGGAACCGGTAGAACAGCGAGTAGTACCGGTCTTCGGTCATGTAGACGAAGCCCGTTTCCGGGTCGACCGCCGCCGCCTCGTGCTCGAAGCGCCCCATCGCGCGGAGCGGCTCCGCGCGCACCAGCCCCGTGGCGTCGGCGCGTACTTCGAAGACATAGCCGTGCTTCTCGTTCCTGACGACGCGTTTGCCGCCGGCATAAGAGATGCCGGGATCGGTGAAGGACTCCTCGCAGGACAGCCAGCTGCCCCATGGCGTCGGCCCGCCCGCGCAGTTCACTTCCGTACCCGCGAGGCTCAGGAACTGGCGCTCGGTCCGTTGGGTTGCCGGGTCGTAGATCGTGGTCGTCGTGCCGCCCGCGCCGGGCGTTTCCTCGCCGCCCCAGTCGTACACGCACTCGCGGACGGCGTCGGGCAACTCCTTGAAGCGCGTGCCGAATGCGCTGAACTCGGGGTAGGCGGAGTCCATCTCGTGATTGCAGACCAGTATCACGCGCCCGTCGCGCCCCGCGAACGCGGCCATGCCGTCGTGTGCCGGCGGGACTGCGAGCCCGTCGCTCATCGTGTCGCCGGCACGCGAGACCACCCGCGCACTGAAACCGTCCGGCAGGTCTAGCAATCGGTTTGGGTCGGCTTTCAGCGGGCCGAACGGCGACGCATCGGAATTCGCGGTGGGGATCGCGCGGACAGCGGCCGGCAACGCCGCTGCGGCGGCGATACTGGCAAGAAAACGGCGGCGGTCCAGCATGCGGCTCTCGGTCGTCAGGAAACGGCAAAGCATAACGGCAGAACGTTTCAGGCAGAAGACTAGGGAGACTCTGCCAGTGCTGTGCAATAATCGCCGCCATGCAAAGACGGACGAAAATCGTTGCCACCCTTGGCCCTGCATCGGAAAAACCGGAGATCCTGGTCAAGATGATCGAAGCCGGCCTCGACGTCGCGCGCCTGAATTTTTCCCACGGCGGCGCCGCCGAGCACAAGGCGCGCGCGGCCGCGGTACGCGCCGCCGCTGTCCGTTCCGGCCGCGAAATTGGGCTGATGGGCGACCTGCAGGGACCGAAAATCCGCGTCAGGCGATTCCGGGAGCGCAGCGTCGAGCTGGCCGACGGCCAGGCTTTTTTCCTGGACAGCGCCCTGGGCGCCGACGAAGGTACCGCCGAGGGCGTCGGCGTGGCGCTCGAGACGCTGCACGAGGACGTCGAGCCGGGCGACATACTGCTGCTGAACGACGGCCTCATCACCCTGTGCGTCGAGGGCATCGACGGCACGCGAATTCGCACGACCGTCATGAACGGCGGCATCCTGTCCGACCACAAGGGCATCAACAAGAAAGGCGGCGGGCTATCCGCGCCGGCCCTCACCGAGATCGATCGCGAGAACATCCGCCTGGCAGCCGAGCTGGAAATGGATTTCCTTGCCGTCTCCTTCGTGCGTTCGGGCGACGATGTGCTCGAAGCGCGGCGCCTGTTCGAGGAGGCCGGCGGGCGCGGGCGCATCGTTGCGAAGATCGAGCGGACGGAGGCGGTGGAGAACATCGAGTCGATCATCGACGCCACCGACATCGTCATGGTGGCCCGCGGCGACCTCGGCGTGGAAATGGGCTATGCGCAGCTTACCGGCATCCAGAAGAAGCTGATCCGGAAGACGCGCAAGAAGAGCAAGGTCGTGATCACGGCGACGCAGATGATGGAGTCGATGATCCAGAACCCGATCCCGACCCGCGCCGAAGTCTCGGACGTCTCGAACGCCGTCATGGACGGCACCGACGCCGTGATGCTCTCGGGCGAGACAGCTGTCGGCAAGTACCCGGTAAAGGCGATTCGCGAAATGGCCGACGTGTGCCTCGGGGCCGAACACTTCCCGCTGCCCGAAGGCATGACCCGTCACCGGATCGGCGACTATTTCGAACGCGTCGACGAAGCGATCGCGATGGCCGTGATGTACACCGCCAATCATCTCGACGTCGAAGCGATTATCGCCCTGACCGAGTCGGGCTCGACGGCGCTGTGGATGTCACGCATCCGCTCCGACATCCCCATCTACGCATTCACTCCGCACGTCGAGACCAGCCGCCGCGTTACCATGTATCGCGGCGTCTTCCCGGTGCACTTCGATACACGGACCACCGATACCCGTGCCCTGTACCAGGACGTGTTCGATTTCATGCTCGGCAAGGGCATCGTGAAGGTCGGAGACCGGATCATCTTCACGAAGGGCGACCTCGACGGCGTTTCCGGCGGCACGAACGCGATGAAGATCGTGGAAGTGACCGCGCGGAGCTGAGCATGCGCCGCTGGGCATTGCGCCTGCTGGCCCTGGCGGCGTGCCTGCTCGTCGTCGCAGCGGGCTCGGGCGCCTGGATCGGCCGCTCGAGCCTGCCTGAGCTCGACGGGACGATTGCCGCGGACGGGCTCGACGGTCCGGCGAGCATCGCGCGCGACCGGCACGGCGTCCCGCTCATCACCGCAACGACCCGCGCCGACCTCGCTTTCGCCACGGGCGTCGCCCATGGACAGGACCGGTTCTTCCAGATGGACCTCATCCGGCGCCGCGCGGCCGGGGAATTGTCGGAACTGTTCGGCGCGATGGCGCTCGGCAGCGATCGCGTGCATCGATTCCACCGCTTTCGTGCCCGCGCACGGACCGTGCTCGCGGGCCTCGACCCCGACGAACGCCTGCTCATCGAGCGCTACGCGGCGGGCGTCAATGCCGGGCTCCGGAGCCTCGACGCACAGCCGTTCGAGTATTTTCTCGTCGACGGCGAGCCGGCGCCCTGGCGGCCCGAAGACACGCTCGTCGTCGTGTACGCGATGTTCATGCAGCTCAACGACGCACGGGCACGGACCGACGTGCGCCAGGGGCTGGCCTACCGGGTACTGCCGGAAAGCGTCTACGCATGGCTCTATCCCGACGGCACCGCCTGGGACGCGCCGCTGGTCGGGGAGGCACGCAGCGTGCGGCCCTGGCCGCCCGCCGATGTGTACGACGTGCGGCGCTTCCGTAGCGATCCGCCGGTCGTCGCCGAAGCCGGGCCGCCGCCGTTCGTCGGCAGCAACAACTGGGCCGTGAGCGGCGCCGTGACCGGAACCGGCCGCGCGATGGTCGCAAACGACATGCATCTCGGCCTCGCGGTCCCGAACATCTGGTACCGGGCCCGCCTCGTGCAGACGGAGGGCGTGCGGCGGGACGTCACGGGCGTCACCCTGCCGGGTGCGCCTTTCGTCGTAGCGGGCAGCAACGGCCACGTGGCCTGGGGCTACACGAACAGCCAGGGCGACTGGTCGGACGCGGTGATCGTCCGCCCGGGCGCCGCCCCGGGCACGTACCGGACCGCGGCGGGCGACCGGCCGTTCGAGGAGCATATCGAGCGCATCGCCGTCGCCGGGGGCGAACCCGTCGAGTACCGCGTGCGCGAGACCGTCTGGGGCCCGGTAGACGACGGCATCGATTACCCCGACGGCGAAATCGCCGTGAGCTGGATCGCGCATCACCCGCGCGCCGTCAACCTCGCGATCCTCGCACTCGAGACGGTTGCAACGGCGCCCGGGGCACTCGACGTCGCGAACCGCATGGGCCTGCCGCCGCAGAATTTCGTTGCCGGCGACGCGGAAGGCAACATCGGCTGGACCATCGCAGGGCAGATCCCGGCGCGTGCGGCGTTCTTCGACGCCACGCGGCCCGCGGACTGGAGCGCCCAAAACGGCTGGGTCGGCTGGCGCGAGCCCGGTGAATACCCCCGGCTGGTCAATCCGCCGGGCGGCCGCATCTGGACGGCCAACGCGCGCGTCGTCGACGGACCGGCGCTCGGGATCGTCGGGCACGGCGGCTACGACCTCGGCGCGCGCGCGCGCCAGATCCGCGACGCGCTGTTCGCCCGGGAGCGCCTTACGGCCGAGGACATGCTCGCCATCCAGAACGACGACAGGGCGCTGTTCCTCGCGCCCTGGCGCGGGCTGCTGCTCGAGGTGCTGGACGAGGCGACGGTCGCCACAGATCCCGCGCTCCGGGCCTACCGCGATCTGGGCGCCGACTGGGGGCCGCGCGCGGCGCCCGGGTCGGTGGGGTACCGGCTCGTGCGCGGTTTCCGCCTGGAGGTGCGCTCTCGGGTCTTCGCCGGCCTGCTGGCGCCGGTGGGCACCGGGGGTGGCGATGCCCCGGACTTCGTGATCGGCAACCAGTTCGAGGCGCCCCTGTGGCAACTCGTCACCGGGCAGCCGCCGCACCTGTTGCCGGCCGACTACGAGACCTGGCACGCGCTACTCCTCGCCGCCGTCCGCGCCAACATCGACCACTACGAGCGCGAGTACGGCACGGCCCTCGCGGAGCGCACCTGGGGGGAACTCAACACGGCCGATATCCGGCACCCCTTGTCGTTCGCCGTACCGGCGCTGAGTCGCTGGCTCGACATGCCGCCGGACGAGTTGTCGGGCGATGCCAACCTGCCGAGAGCGCAGTCGCCGAGCTTCGGTGCCTCGGAACGGTTCGCCGTTTCGCCGGGCGACGAGGCCCACGGCCTCATGCAAATGCCCGCCGGCCAGAGCGGCCATCCCTGGTCTCGTTTTTACCGGGCGGGCCACGACGCGTGGGTCGCCGGCACGCCGGCCCCGTTCCTGCCGGGCGAGGCCCGCCATACACTGAAGCTCGTGCCTGCCGGCGGTACACTCGGCAGTTCCGGGGATTAGAAGGACCAGGCCATGGCACGACAGCGTTTCAGCGGCACCGACAGCTACATCGCGACGGACGACCTCATGATGGCCGTAAACGCCGCGGTGACGCTCGAGCGGCCGATACTGGTCAAGGGCGAGCCGGGAACCGGCAAGACGCAACTCGCCATCGAAGTCGCCCGCGCACTCGGCAAGCCGCTCTTCGAGTGGCACATCAAGTCGACGACCAGGGCTCGCCAGGGCCTGTACGAATACGACGCCGTTGCGCGGTTGCGGGATTCTCAGCTCGGCGACGACCGCGTGCACGACATCAGCAACTACATCGTCAGGGGCAAGATCTGGGAAGCCTTCGCGGCGCCCGAGCAACCCGTCCTGCTCATCGACGAGATCGACAAGGCCGACATCGAGTTCCCGAACGACCTGCTGCAGGAACTCGATCGCATGGAGTTCTACGTCTACGAAACGCGCGAACTCGTGCAGGCGCGGCACCGGCCGATCATCATCGTCACGAGCAACAACGAAAAGGAACTGCCGGACGCGTTCCTGCGACGCTGCTTCTTTCACTATATTCGCTTTCCGGACAGGGAGACGATGGGGCGCATCGTCGATGTGCATTTCCCGAATCTCAAGAAGTCGCTCCTGGTCGAGGCACTCAATGCGTTTTACCGGGTTCGCGACGTCGACGGCTTGAAGAAAAAGCCGTCGACGTCGGAGCTGCTGGACTGGATCAAGCTCTTGCTTGCCGAGGATATTCCCGCGGAGGCCCTGCGCAGCGACAATCTGCGCTCCGCCATTCCGCCGCTGTACGGAGCCCTGCTCAAGAACGAGCAGGACGTGCACCTGTTCGAGCGCCTGGTCTTTCTCAATCGCAAGGCGGGCAGCACCTGACGTTCGATGCTGATCCCGTTTTTCTTTGCACTGCGTGACGGCGGCCTGAAAGTTTCCGTCACGGAGCTGCTGACGCTGCTCGAAGCGCTCCGCGCCGGCGTCGCGGGCTACTCGGTGGACGATTTCTACTACCTGGCACGGGCGGCGCTCGTGAAGGACGAGTCGCGCCTCGATCGCTTCGACCGGATTTTTGCGGCCTATTTCCGCGGCGTGGACGACAAGCTGGCCGACCTGTTCGCCGAGCTGCCGGAGGACTGGTTGCGGCGCGAGACTGAACTCCTGCTCTCCGAGGAGGAGCGCGCCGCAATCGAGTCAGCCGGCGGATTCGCGGAGCTCATGGAGGCGCTGCGCCAGCGCCTCGACGACCAGGAAGGCCGCCACGAGGGCGGCAGCCGGTGGATCGGCACCGCCGGCACCTCGCCCTTCGGCGCCTACGGCTACAACCCCGAGGGGGTGCGCATCGGCCAGGCCGGGTCGCGGCACCGGAGCGCGGTCAAGGTTTGGGATCGCCGGCATTACCGGAACCTCGACGACACGCTCGAACTCGGGACCCGGAATATCAAGGTGGCATTGCGGCGGCTGCGGCGGTTCGCGCGCGAAGGCGCCGCTGACGAACTCGATCTCGACGCGACCATCGACAACACGGCGCGCAATGCGGGGCTGCTGGATATCAGGATGGTGCCCGAGCGGCACAACGCCGTGAAAGTGCTCCTGTGCCTCGACGTGGGCGGTTCAATGGACGACCACGTGCGTGTGTGCGAGGAACTGTTTTCGGCGGCGCGCTCGGAGTTCAAGCATCTCGAGTATTTCTATTTCCACAATTTCGTCTACGAGAATTTGTGGAAGGACAATCGCCGCCGGCATACGGAGAAGACGCCGACGCGCGACGTGCTGCGCACCTACGGCATGGACTACAAGCTCGTGTTCGTCGGCGATGCAACGATGAGCCCCTACGAGATCGTGTATGCGGGAGGCAGCGTCGAGCACTGGAACGAGGAGGCAGGCGCCGTGTGGATGCAGCGCCTGCTGCGGACCTACCCCAAAGCGATCTGGCTCAACCCGGAACCGCTGGAGCGGTGGGCCTATACGCCGTCGATCAAGCTGATCCGGGAACTCGTCGACGACCGCATGTACCCGCTGACGATCGCGGGCCTCGACGAAGGGATCAGGGCGCTGCGCTGACGGACTGGCCGGCTGCGAGCTCCGCCAGGTCCTCGAGCACCTCCGCCGAATGTGTGTCGGGGTCGACGTCCGCGTAATGCCGGGCAACGCGGCCCTCGGGATCGATGATAAAGGTCTCACGCTTCGCCACCGTCAGCCCGAACATGTGCGTCTTCACGCCGTAGGCCTCGGCGACCGTGCCATCGGTGTCCGCGAGCAATGGAAACGGCAGGCCATGCTCCTCGGCGAATTTGCTGTGCGACTCGACGTCGTCGAGGCTGACACCGAGGATCTGAGCGTTCAACTTGCGGTACGCGAAGATGTTGTCGCGGAATTCGCAGGCTTGCGTCGTGCAGCCGGGTGTGGCGTCCTTGGGATAGAAGTACAGGACGACCCAGTTGTCGCGGTAATCTTCGAGGGAATGCAGCTGGCCTTCCTGGTCGGAGAGTTCGAAATCGGGTGCCGGGTCACCGGCGGCGGGCTGCTCGCCGGCGACTGCCGAAGTGGCGAGCGCGAGGCCGGCCAGGATGGCGAAGCGCAATGCGCGTACGAGGGAGTGCTGCATGGAATTGGCCCGGGTGTCGGTCGGGAAGCTCTCTATAATACGGCCGACGCAACGGCCTGCATAGCAGTCCGGGGCCCGGGCCGGGGGATCATGGGAGAAATGCGCCGAAAACCGAAAACCGCCCTGGTGCTGCCGGGCGGCGGCGCTCGCGGCGCTTTCCAGGTCGGCGTCCTGAAAGCACTTGCGGAACTCGTGCCGAAAGGAACCATCAATCCGTTCGATATCCTGAGCGGCACTTCGGCCGGCGCGGTGAACGCCGTCGTGCTCGCCTCCAAGGCGCGGCGGTTCCGCCTCGCGGTGACGGAGCTGGAGCAGGTATGGCGCAATTTCCGCGCCCACCAGGTCTTTCGAACGGACCAGCTCACCATGCTGAAGAGCAGCCTGCACTGGTTCGCGGCGATCGTCAGCGGCGGGCTCGTGGGAATGCCGAAATCCCTGCTCGACAATGCGCCGCTGCGTGCGTTGCTGAGCCGCAACGTGCGGTTCCCGGCGATCCAGAACGCCCTCGACCAGGGCTGGCTGGACGCCGTCGCGATCACGGCGGCCGGCTATACGTCGGCCCGCTCGCACACGTTTTTCCAGTCCACAGGGGAGCACCTGCCGTGGGCCCGCATGCGCCGGTCGGGCACCCGGGCGATCCTGAATCTCGACCACGTCATGGCGAGTATCGCCGTGCCCATGATCTTCAGGCCGGTGCTGCTCGGAAACGAATGGTTCGGTGACGGCGCGATGCGGCAGGCCACGCCGCTCAGCCCCGCCATCCACCTTGGCGCGGATCGCATCCTCGTGATCGGCGTGCGCAACGAAATGCCGAACGACGAACTGCCTCCGGACGTGGTGCCGGCCTATCCGAGTTTCGCACAGATCGCCGGCTACACGCTCGACGCGCTGTTCCTCGACGGCCTGTACTCCGATCTCGAGCGCATGACCCGCATCAACCAGTTGCTCGATGCGGTACCCGCGGCGGAGCGCGAGGGCGTGATGCAGGAGATGCGGCCGATCGATATCTTCGTCGTGCTGCCGAGCAAGGACGTCCGCGACATAGCCTACCGCCACCGCCGCGAACTGCCGCTCGCCCTGCGGGCCCTGCTGCGCGGCGTCGGCGGCC
>DASUOE010000177.1:0-3398 GCA_036276805.1 Woeseiaceae bacterium
GCACGTCTCGGCGGAGCTGATGCAGCAGGATGCGAGACACCGGCTCCTGCTCATGTTGTCCGACGGCAAGCCGAACGACGTCGACCGGTACGACGGCCGCTATGGCATCGAGGACCTGCGCCAGGCCGTGGCGGAAGCACGTATGCAGGGGATCCATCCGTTCTGCCTGACCATCGACCGGCAAGCGGCCGCGTACGTGCCATGGATCTTCGGCGCGAACCAGTATGCGATGCTGCCGAAACCGGAACTCCTGCCGACGGTGCTGCTCGACTGGATGCGGCGCCTGGTGGCGGCGCGGCAGGGATGAACCGGCTACCGCCTCAGCCGAAGCCGCTGGCCAGGGCCCGTACGACCTGGCTGCTCGACGTCCCGGCATCCTCGATCAGGTGGCAGAGCGCCGGAATAGGGCCGTGCCCGGTACCGGTCGAACCGTACTCGCTCGGGGCGACGCCGACGTAGCGCCGGAAGATGCGGCTGAAATACGAAGGTTCGCGAAAGCCCACCGCGTAGGACACGTCGGAAATGCTCGCAGCCGCGCTCTCGAGCAGGTTGCAGGCCTTGGCGATGCGGTAGCGCAGCAGGAATTCCTGGAAGCCCATGCCGAAGCGCTGGTGGAAGGCCTTGCTGAAATAGGTCGGGCTCAAGCCGCACAAACGCGCCACGGCGTCACTGTAGATCCGCTTGCTGTAGTGCTGCTGCACGTAGAAAACAGCCGGGGCCAGCCGGTCGCGCGCTACGGCGTTCGAGCGGGCCACGGTTTCCGGGATTTCCGCCGCAGCTGCGTAGATGTGCCTCTGTTGCGGCGAGCGCCGGAACTCCGAGATCTTGGCGAGACGCCGGATGCAGTTGTCCAGTTCGTCGCCGGGCACCGGCTTCACCAGGTAATCCATCGCGCCCTGGCGAAAAGCCCATACGGCGAGCGCCTCGGAGTGCTGCAGCACGGTGAGGACGAACGGGACCTGCGCATTGTGCGATTTCATGTCCCGCACCAGGACCACGCGCGGCCGGTCCACGTAGTCGCAGTCGTAGAACGCGCACAGCGGGTTGTGCGCATCGAACGCCTTCTGCAGGTACTCGCGGGAATGCAGGGCCATCTTGCCCGGGATGCGCCGCACGTCGAAGCGCTCCCGCAATGCCGCCGGCGGCTCGGCGGTTTGCGAGGCGGCGGCGAGGTCGATCCACAGGATTCTCTCGGGCCCCGTCACGACCCGGTCCTCTGCGATTGTTTTCCATAATCTGTCGTGCCGGCTGGCAGCATGTTCCGGACTCCCTCTTTAATTCTTATTCGAGTGCACATTCTGCGTCTCGCGCACTGGGGAACGCCGGGAGCTTACGACCGGTTGCACGGATTTAACAGAACCTGCGTCACATTTCGACACTCCGGGTCAGCTGCTGTCGTCCGCGGGCGACAAAAGACTCCTGCTGTTCGCCAAAAGCCTCCTAACGTCCGTTCGGCCGCGCCGTCTACTCTGTGCCCCGATCGCCGGCCCGGGCAAGCCGGTAACCCGGCGGTCGAACTCATATGAGTTCGGAAACGAACTGAGGAGAAAACACCAATGAAGAAGCATGTACTCGCGTTTCTGCGCGATGAAGACGGTCTGACCATCGTCGAGTATGCCGTTGCAGCCGGGCTCATCAGTGCCGCGGTTGTCCTGGCATTCACGAACCTCGGTACGACGATCCTCGGGATCATCAACGGGCTGATTACCAGCCTCGGTGGGACGCCGTAAAGGCACGGCAACCGGCGGGCCGGAGAGCCCGCCGGTTGTTTACCCGACTTGATTACCCGACGAATTTTCCAGCGGACGCACGCATGGTCGACACGAACAGCATCCAGGGTTACGACAGCTTCGCCTCGCTGGCGGGAGTCTACCTGCTGACGATGCTCGCCATCGCGACGGTCACGGACCTCGTCTCGCACCGCATACCGAATGCCTTGCTCGTGCCGTCGCTCGCGATCGCCGCGGTGCTCGGCGCTCTCACCCAGGGCATATTCGGCCTGCTGGCGGCCGGCGCCGGGCTGTGCGTCGGCCTCGCCATGCTGTTGCCTTTGTACGTGGCCGGCGGCACCGCGGCGGGCGACGTGAAACTCCTCGCCGTCGCCGGCGCCTATCTCGGCCCGACCGGCGCCTTCTTTGCCGGGATGTTCACCTTCGTTGCCGGCGCCGTATTCGGGCTTGCGTGGATCGCCTGGCGAATGGTGGCAGGACGTAAAACGCGAGATGCAGCAAATGTAACGCCGAATGCAGGCGGCACCGACGCTGCAGCCAGCGGTAGTAACGGCCGCGGCATCGCCGATGCCGGATTCGAGCCGGGCGTACGACAAAAGACGGGGACGACCAATGCGTTCGCCTACGCACCGGCGATATTCGCCGGCTGCCTTGCCGCCGCCTGGTACCAGGGTTGGAATTTCTTCGGAGCGTAACGAGCGATGCAGACCACCACTACCGACGGCTTCGCCATGCCACAGGACCAGCTCGGCATGCTGCGGCTGGCGCGGGTTGCCCCGCGGCCGAAAACGATCGAGGACACCGGCCTCACACAGGAACTCCTGGTGGACCTGATCGCAAAGCACTTTCTCGACCGCGGCACGCTGACGCTGGCGGAGCTCTCCCAGGCGCTGGCGCTGGCCGGCGGCATCGTGGAACGGATGCTGGACTTCATGCGCGCGGAAGCGCTGACCGAAGTGCGGCCGACGCGGCCGGAGCAGCAGGGGCTGCGGTACGGGCTGACCGACCGGGGCCGGGCGGCGGCGCTCGACGCCACGCTGCGCAGCGGGTACGTGGGTCCCGCGCCGGTGCCGCTCAGGGCGTACACCGACGTCGTCGGTGCACAGAGCATCCACAAACAGAAAGTGTCCCGCGATGCGATGCATCGTGCGTTCCACGACACGGTCATCGAGCAGACACTGCTCGACAGGCTCGGATCGTCGGTCAATTCCGGCAGAGCGATCTTCCTGTACGGCAACGCCGGTACCGGGAAGACCTACATCTCCCAGCGGCTGACGCGCGTGTTTCCCGGCCTCATCCTGGTGCCGCATGCGATCGCGATCGACAATCACGTGGTGCAGGTTTTCGACCCCTTGCTGCACAAAGTCGTCGACGAAAACGACGACGACCTGCACATGCTGGAGCGCGGCCAGGATCGCCGGTACGCCGTCTGCGAGCGGCCGGACGTCGTCACGGCCGGCGAACTCACGGCGGACATGCTCGAGGTCATGTACGAGCCCGGTACGAAGACTTACGAAGCCCCGCTGCAGCTCAAGGCGAACAACGGGATCTTCATCATCGACGACCTCGGCCGCCAGCGGATCGAACCGAAGCACCTGTTCAACCGCTGGATCGTGCCGCTGGAAGAGCGAATCGACTACCTGAACCTGAAGTCCGGCCGGCACTTCG
>DASUOE010000178.1:0-18357 GCA_036276805.1 Woeseiaceae bacterium
CCGGGATCTTCAGCAGCGATTCGACGCGCCGGCGGTTGAAGCGGGCGACCTTTTCGGGATCGAATTCGGCGAAGGCTTTGCGGTAGCCCTCGCGCTTGTTCAGGATCGTCGACCAGCTCAGGCCCGCCTGCGCCCCTTCGAGCACCAGGAATTCGTACTGCTTGCGGTCGTCGCGGACGGGAACGCCCCACTCGGTGTCGTGATAGGCGACGTAGTCCGGGCCCTGACCGTCGACCCAGGCGCAACGGACGGGACTTTTCGGCATGCCGGCGCTCCTCGTGGCGCAATCGGGAGACCGACGCTAGCACCAAACCGGCGGGCGGGAAAACGGCATTTCAGGGCCTGCCGCGCCGATTCGGGAGGCGGGGCGAAATCGAAGCCCGTGCCTCCCGGCACGGGCCTCGCCGCCTGGTACGCAGCGGGTCGGACGATCCGCCGCGGGAGCGCCCGGCTCAGGCGCCCTCGCCGCCTTCCTCTTCGCCTTCCTCCTGGCCTTCCGCGTCGCCGCCGCAGGAACCTTCCCCGCAAGCGCCTTCGCCTTCCTTGTCTTTCTTGTCGCCGCCGCAGGAGCCTTCCCCGCAGGCGCCTTCGCCTTCCTTCTCGCCCTTCTCGCCTTCCTTGTCGCCGCCGCAGGAACCTTCACCGAGGCCCAGCATGTAACCGCTGGCGAGGCTCGTCATCGCGAACGGACTCGCGCCGGCTTCCGCGTTTGCGGAAGCACCGAGCGCGAACGTGCCGGCAAGCGCCGCACCCACCGCCAAGGCGACCGGCTTTGCTACCTTTTTCTCTGACATTTGTTTTCTCCTGTTGTGAAATCCCCCCTCGCGAGGGCGTCGTTGCCGGTGGCCGGCGCATCTCACGTACGCCAGGTCACCGAATTCTTCATCGTCTCTTCGAGTCGCTCGAGGTCCTGCGGGTCTTCCCCGACGATCGCGATGCTGCCGTCACCGACGGGCAGCAGTACACCCGAGAGCACGCCGTTGCCGATCCGCTCCGGCGCGTCGAGTTTTTCCTGCGGCATGAGCAGGATCGTCACCGGCCCGTTCTGTCCCTGCACGACGAGGTGCGGCACGGCATGCCCGTTGATGATGCAGCTCTGCGCGTAGGTGACGAGCCCGGTTTCCGGGCCGAGCCGCGCGACGTCGGCGGGTACGATGCGCGCGAGACGCTCGCTCCCGACCGCCTGGTCCGACACGGTGAGCGAGAACGACTCGTGGTCGATATGCGCAAGCACCTGCTCGCCGAGCGCCGTACCGGGCGACGGTGCGGCGAGGTCGTTCAACGCGAATCGCGCCGCGAAAATGACGCCGAGGACCACGGTGGCCGCGAGCGCCAGCCACACGGAGTTCGACGGGCCGCGTCGCGCGGCGCTGAAGGGATCCGCATCGGCCGGATTTCCGGCGAGCGGCACCGCGTCGAAGTCGAGCGGCGGCACGGGCAGCGCCAGCGCCCGGGCTATGTCGGCGTCGAACGCCCGCATCGTGGCCTGGTACGCGCGGCAATCCGCACAGCCCTCGATATGGGTGCGGGCATCCTTCGGCCAGTCGTCGGTCGCGACGGGCGAGGCGGCAATCGCGGCACGGCACGCCACGCAGGCGTCGATGCTCTCGGGCTCGTTCATGCCATGCCTCCAGCGGTCGGCGCCGTCCCGCCGGGCGGTTCCGCCTCGCCGAGCGTGTCGCGGAGTTTCAGGCGGGCCCGGTGCAGGCGCGTCAGGACGGCGCCCTGGTTCAGTCCCATGAGGTCGGCGATTTCCAGGGTGCTGTAACCCATGAGCACCTGCAGCACGAGCGGCTCGCGGTAACCGTCCTCCAGCGCGAAGATCGCCGCGCGAAGCTCGCGGACCTGCTCGTCGGGGGCTTCGGCGATTTCCGCGGCCTGCGCCGGGGTGAGCGCATCGACGTCGACCGTCTCCGGACGCTGGCGCTCGAACCAGCGGGCGTTCTCGCGACGGACGATCGTGAGCAGCCAGGAGCGGGCCGCGGTGTCCTCGCGCAGGCCGTCCAGTGACCGCCAGGCGCGGAGCAGGGCTTCCTGGACCACGTCCTCAGCCACCGACCGGTCGCGGCAAAGCCAGAGGGCGTAGCGGTACATGTCCTGGTGAAAGGCGCCCACGACGGTCTCGAATCTCCTCCGCCGGTCCCGGCCGGCCATGCTGCTCTTCATGCGAGGTGACCTTTCGCTTCAGCCTTTTATTACAGGGTGCCCGGCTCCAAAGGGAGCGCGGCGGGGCCGAAAACGCGACCCAGGGCTTGGAAACCCTACCGAATTGCGGGGAGAATCCCCACCTCCCCAATACTTCCCGACCGGCCTTCTGCGCTGCCTGCCGCCTTGCCTATGAACCCTGCTGCCCCCGGACAGTTCCCCCAGGCCCGCCTGCGCCGGGCCCGCCGAACCGCGAACCTGCGCCGTCTGGTCGCGGAAACGGCACTGTCCGTCGACGATCTCGTCTGGCCGGTCTTCGTGCTCGAAGGCCAGGGCCGGGAGGAGCCGGTGGCGTCGATGCCCGGCGTCAGCCGGCAAAGCCTCGACCGCCTGCTCGAGTCCGTCGCCGGGGGCGTCGCACTCGGCATTCCCGCGGTCGCACTGTTCCCCGTCGTCGACGTCGCCGTCAAGACGCCCGACGGCAGCGCCTGCGCGGACCCGGACGGGCTGGTGCAGCGCGCGGTCCGGGCGCTTCGGCGAGCCTTCCCCGATCTCGCAATCGTCACGGACGTCGCGCTCGATCCGTACACCACGCACGGGCAGGACGGCATCATCGACGCCACCGGCTACGTCCTGAACGACGAAACGGTCGCGATGCTCGTCAGGCAGGCGCTCTCGCACGCCGAAGCCGGCGCCGACATCGTCGCGCCGTCGGACATGATGGACGGCCGGGTCGGTGCGATCCGGAAAGCGCTCGAGGCGGCCGGCCACGCGAACACGCTGATCCTCGCCTACACGGCGAAGTACGCGTCGAGCTTCTACGGCCCGTTCCGCGACGCGGTGGGCTCCGCCGCGACCTTGGGCAGCGGCGACAAGTCGACCTACCAGATGCACCCGTCGATGACGGACGAGGCACTCAGGGAAGTGGCGCTCGACGTGGCCGAGGGCGCCGACCTCGTGATGGTCAAGCCCGCGATGCCGTATCTCGATATCGTGTACCGGGTGCGGCAGGCCGCCGGCGTGCCGGTGTTCGCCTACCAGGTCAGCGGCGAGTACGCGATGCTGAAGGCCGCCGCCGCGAACGGCTGGCTCGACGAGCGGAAGACGGTGCTCGAGGCGCTGCTCGGGATAAAGCGCGCCGGGGCGAGCGCGATCCTCACGTATTACGCGCCCGACGTCGCGCGCTGGCTCGCGTAGGAGCGGCGGTGTCGTCGCGGCCGTAGGAGCGGCGGTCACGCCGCGAATTGCAGGCGGCCGGATGCCGCGGCGAAGCCGTCGCGGCGAAGCCGTCGCGGCACGGGTTATACTCCGCGCCAGGGAGCAACGAACAATCGGGGGACCGCATTTTGCCCGACGATCCGGCCAGCTACGACCGCTACGGGGTCATGGGCTATCCGATTTCGCACAGCCGGTCCCCGGTGATCCACCAGCTTTTCGCCCTGCAGACCGGCCAGGCAATCCGTTACGAGCAGCTCCAGGTCGCGCCGGAGAAGCTCGAGCAGGCGGTGCGGCAGTTCCAGCGTACCGGCGGGCGCGGGCTCAACATCACCGTGCCGCACAAGATGGCCGTCGCGGCGATCTGCGACCAGCTGAGCGAACGGGCGCGCAAGGCCGGCGCCGTCAATACGCTGGCCTTCCAGGACGGCGAGATCTTCGGCGACAACACCGACGGCATCGGGCTCGTCCGCGACCTCGAAGCGAACCTGCGCTTCCCGCTGAACGGCAAGCGCATCCTCGTCCTCGGCGCAGGCGGCGCGACGCAGGGCATCGTCGGCCCGATGCTCGGCCGGCGTCCTGCCGTGCTCGCGGTTGCGAATCGCACGCTTTCGCGCGCCGAGGCGCTGCTCGAGCGCTTCGACAACGCGCCCGCCCTCGCCGCGCACGCTTTCGACGCCGTGCCGGCCGCGGCGCCCTACGACCTCGTCGTCAACGCGACCTCCGCGGGCCTGAAGGGCGAGTCCCCCCCGTACCCCAAGGCCGCGGTCGGCGCGCAGACGCTGTGCTACGACCTGTCCTACAGTGCCGGACCGACGCCGTTCGTCAGCTGGGCCCGCCAGCACAACGCCGGGGCCGCCGTCATGGGCTGGGGCATGCTGGTCGAACAGGCCGCCGAGTCCTTTCACCTGTGGCGCGGCGTGCGCCCGGACACCGCCCCGGTACTGAAGCAGATCTCCGTCAGCGCATCGTGACGAGTTCCTCGGCGCTCGTCGGGTGGATGGCCACCGTGTCGTCGAAGTCGCGCTTGGTCGCGCCCATGCGGATCGCGACGGCGAAGCCCTGCAGCATCTCGTCCGCGCCTTCGCCGATGATGTGGCAGCCGACGACCTTCTCGTCCTCGCCCGCCGTGATGAGTTTCATGGCGCTCTTCTGCTTCACCTCGCCGAGGGCGTAGTACATCGACGTGAACTTCGACGTATAGACCCTGATGCCGTCGCCGTAGCGCATGCGGGCCTGGTCCTCCGTGAGCCCGACCGTGCCGATGGTCGGGTGACTGAAGACGACCGTGGGAATGAGCGAGTAGTCGAGGTGCCGGCCCTCCATGCCGCCGTAGAGGCGGTCCGCAAGCCGCCGGCCCGCCGCGATCGCCACGGGCGTGAGCGCCTCCCGGCCGGTCACGTCGCCGATCGCGAAGATGTGCCCGACGTTCGTCGCCTGGAAATCGTCGGTGAGCACGAAGCCCTGGCGGTTGATGTCGACGCCGGCCGCGCCGAGGTCGAGGCCGTGGGTATTGGCGCTCCGCCCGACAGCCCAGAGCAGGCAATCCACCGGCGCGCTGCGGCGGCCGTCTTCGGCCGTGACCACGATGCCCGAGCCGGTTTTCTCGACCTCGGCGGGCACGAAGCGCGTCTCGATGTCGATGCCGCCGGCGCGCATCGCGTCGGCGAGCTCGCTGCCGAGCATCGGGTCGAACTCCCGGAGCACGCCGTCCCGGCGCACGACCTGCGTGGTGTCGCTGCCGAGCTCGGCAAAAATGCCCGCGAGCTCGACCGCGATATAGCCGCTGCCGGCGACGAGCACGCGGGCCGGCCGCTCCGCGAGTTCGAAGAAGCCGTCGGAGGTGATGCCGAGACCGGCGCCGGGGATGTCGGGCACGATCGGGACGCCGCCGGTCGCGATCACGAGCCGCTCCGCGGACATCGCGCGCCCGTCGACGTCGACGGTGTGCGGGCCGGTGAAACGCGCCCGGCCGGCGACATAATCAACCTTGCGTTTCCCCAGATTGGCCGCATAAATGCCGTTCAGCCGACGGATGAAAGCGTCCCGGCGCGCCTTCAGCCCGGCCCAGTCGTGGCCGGCGACGGTCACGTCGAAGCCGTAATCCGCCGCGTGTTGCAGGTGGTGTGCATGATCAGCGGCATACCACATCATTTTTTTCGGTACGCAGCCGACATTGACACAGGTGCCGCCGAGCGGCCCGGCCTCGACGACCGCGGCTTTCGCGCCGTACTCCGCCGCGCGCTGCGCGTGCGCAAGGCCCCCGCTCCCGCCGCCGATGACGAGCAGGTCGTAATCGTGACTCATTCGAACTCCCGGGAATTCGCTGATTTTCCGGCGCGGCCGGCGAACAAGGCGCACCGGCGGTCCGGCAGCCTTGTGCTAAGATTTCGCGCCTCGAAGGACTGGCGGCATCGTCGATGACCAATCCCCTGCTCGATACTACTACGCTTCCGCGATTCGCCGACATCGCGCCCGCCGACGTCCTGCCGGCGCTGACCGAGGTCATCGCCACGCACCGGCAGCGGCTCGACGACATCCTCGCGAATACGCCGGAGCCGGATTTCGACTCCGTCGTGGCGCCGCTCGAGGACATGGAGCACGAGCTCGCGCGGATCTGGTCGCCGGTCAGCCACCTTCAGAGCGTGCTCGGCTCGCGCGAATGGCGGGAAGCCTACAACGCGGCGCTGCCGCTCCTGACCGAGTACGGCACCGAGTTGTCGCAGAACCAGCGGCTCCAGCAGGCGTATGCGCGCGTCGACGATGCGCTGCCGGCCAGCGCTGACGCAGCGCGGCGGAGCGCCGTCGAGCATGCCCTGCGGGACTTCCGACTCGCGGGCGTCGATCTCGACGAGGCAAGGAAGGCACGCTTCCGTGACATCATGCGCGAGCTCGCCGGCATCCAGGCGCGCTTCGAGCAGAACGTGCAGGACTCCGCCGACGCGTGGCTGATCGAGATCGCGGCCGAGGCGGAGCTGGCCGGCCTGCCCGCGAGCAACGTGAAGCGGGCGCGTTCGGAAGCCGCGAAGCGCGAGCGCGGCGGCTGGGTGCTCACGCTCGACTACCCCACCTACGACGCCGTGATGACGCACAGCGAGAATCGCACCCTGCGGGAGCAGTTCTACCGCGCCTGGGTCACGCGCGGTTCCGACCAGGCGGCCGACCCGGCGTATGACAACAGCGAGAACATCGAGGCCATTTTGCGCCTGCGCCACGAGGCGGCGGCGCTCGTCGGCTTCGCGAACTATGCGGAGTACTCGCTCGCCACCAAGATGGCGGCGTCGGTCCCCGACGTCACGGCCTTCCTGCACGAGCTCGCCGCGCGCACCCGCCCGGCGGCGGAGCGGGAGCTCGCGGAGATCCGGGCGTTCGCGGGCACGCCGGTCGAACCCTGGGACCTGACCTTCTGGCTCGAGAAGCTGAAGCAGGAGAAGTACTCGATCTCGAACGAGGTGCTGCGCCAGTACTTCCCGGCCGACAAGGCCGTCGCCGGCCTGTTCGACCTTGCCGGGCGCCTGTACGACGTGCGCTTCGCGCGCCGCGACGACGTCGCGACCTGGCACCCCGAAGCCAGCTATTACGAGATCCTCGATGCGGCCGGCAGGCCGATCGGCGGCTTTTACACGGACATGTACGCACGCGGCGGCAAGCGTACGGGCGCATGGATCGACGACTGCATCAACCGCAAGAACCTGAACGGCTCACCGACGCTCCCCGTCGGCTTTCTCGTCTGCAATTTCGCGCCGCCCGAGGAAGGCCGGCAGTCGCTGCTAACGCACGACGACGTGGTGACGCTGTTCCACGAGTTCGGCCACATGCTGCACCACCTGCTGACGCGCATCGACGTGCCGAGCATCGCCGGCATCAATGGCGTGCCCTGGGACGCCGTGGAACTGCCGAGCCAGTTCATGGAGAACTTCGCCTGGCATTACGACGTGCTCGTCCGCTGCTCCGGTCACGCGGACACCGGTGCAGAGCTCCCGCGTGAGCTTTACGACCGCCTGAACGAGAGCCGGCACTTCGGCGCCGGCCTTGCGATGCTCAGGCAGCTCGAGTTCGGCCTGTTCGATTTCCGGCTGCACAGCGAGTACGACCCCGTGACAGGCACGCACGCAACGAGCGCGGGCGTGCTCGCGCTGCTCGATGAAGTTCGCCGTGCCGTCGGCCTGTTGCGCCACCCTCCGTACAATCGCATGCCGCATGCCTTCGGGCATGTCTTCGCCGGCGGCTACGCTGCGGGATACTACAGCTACAAGTGGGCCGAGGTGCTGGCGGCCGATGCATTCGAGGCTTTCGAGGAAGCCGGCATCTTCGACCGCGCCACGGCCGACCGCTTCCGCCGCGAGATCCTCGAGGTCGGCGGCAGCCGCGACTTCATGGACGCTTACGTGGCGTTCCGCGGCCGGAAGCCCGAGATCGGCGCGCTGCTGCGCCACAGTGGTATCGTCGAGTGAGCCGGCGCCGTCCCGCGAGGTGCTCGTGTAAGGTCGGCGCATGAAGATCGCGACCTGGAACGTCAACTCGCTCAAGGCCCGCCTGCCGCACGTGCTCGAGTGGCTGAAGGCGAACGGGCCGGACGTACTCGTCCTGCAGGAGATCAAGCAGGTCAACGAGGCGTTCGTCGCGCACGAGTTTCGCGACCTCGGGTATCACTCCATCGCGAACGGCCAGAAAACCTACAACGGCGTCGCCGTCCTCGCGCGGCACGAACCGGCCGACCCGCACACCGGGTTCCCGAACTTCGAGGACGCGCAGCGCCGCGTGCTCGCCGCAACCATCGACGGCGTGCGGGTCGTGAACCTGTACGTGCCGAACGGCTCCGCGGTGGGCTCGGAGAAGTACGCGTACAAGCTGTCGTGGCTGTCGGCGCTTCGGGTATACCTCGAGGAGGAGCTCAAGACCCACCACAAGGTGGTGGTGCTTGGCGACTTCAACGTCGCACCGCGAGACGAGGACGTGTACGACCCGGTGAAATGGGGCGACGCGATCCTGTGCAGCCCGGCGGAGCGGGCCGCACTGAACGCCGTCCTCGAACTCGGCCTCACGGACGTTTTCCGCAAGTTCGAGCAGCCGCCGAAAGCCTTCAGCTGGTGGGACTACCGGGCCGCCATGTTCCGCCGCAACGCGGGGTTGCGCATCGATCTCATACTCACCAACGACGAAATGACGGCAGCCTGCACGGCTTCGCGCATCGACCGCGAACCCCGCACCTGGGAGCGGCCGTCCGACCACGCACCCGTCATCGCCGAGTTTGCGGTCTGAGTTTACAAAAAACTTCTGAAAGCGTGACATAACTCACATTTTTGGCGAGTACGGCCCCGGGCAACCGCGTACACTAGCCCTCCATGCCGCCGCATGTGTACACCGTCAGCCACGACCGTCGTAACGATTACGACGTCACCAACTCGGTGCAGGTGTCCAGTGCGCCGGCCGTGAGAAATGCCGTCTACGAGCTGTTTGCGGAGACCTGGCCCGGCGCTTCCTTCGACCGTCTGTGGCTCGCCTTCTACGACTTCCAGCGGCTTTTCAGCGGGCGCTATCCCGGCTACATCGGCTGCGATACGACCTACCACGACCTGCAGCACTCGCTCGACATGACGCTCGCTCTCGCGCGGCTCGTGGCGGGCTACGAGCGCAGCGTGGATGCCAGCGAGCGGCTCGGCCCCCACCGCGCGCTCCTGTCGGTCATCATTTCCCTGTTCCACGACGCCGGCTACATCCGCCACGTCGAGCGCGACCGCGACTTCACCAATGGCGCGGAGTTCACGATGCAGCACGTCTCCCGCAGCGCCGACTTCCTGCAGCGTTACCTGCCGACCATCGGCATGACGCGCGACGTCGGCGTCGCGAGCAAGATGGTGCATTTTACCGGCTACGAGATCGATCTCGACTCGATCGAACTCGACGACCCGCGCGACGTCATCGGCGGGCACCTCATCGGCACCGCGGACCTGTTGGCGCAGATGGCCGACCGCTGCTACCTCGAGAAGTGCCGCGACCGCCTGTACAAGGAGTTCGTGGTCGGCGGCCTCGCCGTGGAGAACGCGAAACCTGGCGAATACATGATCCGCTACGAATCCGGCCAGCACCTGCTCGAGAAGACGCCGATGTTCTACCAGCAGGTCATGCGCGAGCGCCTGAACAACAAGTTCAACAAGTGCTACCGCTACGTCGAGGTCCTGTTCGACGGCCACAACCCGTACATAGAGGCCATCACGAACAACATCACCCACCTCGTGAAGGTCATCTCGACCGGCAACTGGTCGCTGCTCCGCCGTCAGCCGCCGTACTTCGTCAGCGTCGAGAACGCCGACAAGGACATCGATACGCTGGTCACGCGGCAGCTCGAACGGCCGATTTTCGAAGCAAAGAACGTCGAAGCGAAGAACGTCGCGAACGCGTGACGCTGCCGTAGCGCCGTAAAAAAGGCAGGACCGCCATCCGGCGATCCTGCCTCCGGTTTGCTCCTGGTGATGACTATTCGCTGATCGGGTCGCCGTCCTCGCAGGGCAGTTCGCCCCCGAAGAACAGGCTGTTCAGAAACGCTGCTGCTTCCTGCTTGAGCCAGCCGTTTTGCTTGCCGGTGGCCGTCAGCATCGATATCAGGATCGCGTAGTCTTCTTCGCTCACCAGGTCTGCCCATACTTCGGTGTGATTCTTGAAGTAGCCGGGCGAGCAGAGGTAATCGTACTCGGGCGGGTTTTCGCCGCCCCCTGTTTCCTGCGCCGCGGCCGGAGTGAGCGACAAGCAGGCGATCACGGCAACGGCGCCGAGTTGCTGTAGCGATTTCATGGTAGGTGTCCTTTCTCTTTGTTGTGTGATTGTTGAGGTTTTGCTGTTCTTATTGCTGCTTGCTAGCTGCGCAGGACACGATCGTTGACGCCGGGCGACACCGTCGCCGGGTGTGCGACACGTAATCCAGACCTTACTGCAGGCCGCGGGATTTCTCAGCCGCCTGTTTGACTTAATCCATCTTTTTTGCGATCCGGAATCGCCGCTTCGGCCGGGTGACGCGTCGCACGGCCCAGGACGTGATGCAGGCATTGGTTTCCGCCCCCCCGGCGCTGGTATCGTGACCGGCCCGATGCCTTGCGAAATTCCGTGACCAGGACGCTGCCCAGCCTCCGGAAAGACGTGACCCGAACCGGTGGCGTACCTGCCATCCGGCTCCGGTCGGTCGCGAAATCGTACCGGGTCGGCGGCACGCCCGTGCATGCGTTGTGCGGACTGGACCTCGACGTCCGGCGCGGCGAGTTTTGTTCCGTTATGGGGCCCTCGGGCGCCGGCAAGACCACGCTCTTGAACGTGCTCGGCTGCCTGGAACTGCCGGACAGCGGCGACTACTGGCTGGGCGGTGAGCGCGTGAGCGAGCTCCGGGACCACGAACTGGCGCGCATCCGGAATCGCGCCATCGGCATGGTTTACCAGAGCTTCAACCTGCTGGCGACGCTGACCGCCGTCGAGAACGTCGAACTCCCGCTCGTCTACGCGGGCGTGCGGCACGCGGAGCGCCGCCGCCGCGCGCAGGAGGCGCTCGAGCGGGTCGGGCTCTCGGAGCGTTCAGAGCATTCGCCCGCGCGCCTCTCCGGCGGCGAACGCCAGCGGGTGGCCATTGCGCGGGCCCTGGTCAGGCAGCCGCAGATCCTGCTCGCCGACGAACCGACCGGCAATCTCGACTCCGGCACGGCCGCCGGGATCATGCAGCTGCTCGCCGACCTGCACGGCAGCGGCAACACGATCCTATGCGTGACCCACGACCCGCAGGTCGCCGGGCAGGCCGACCGGATCGTCAGGGTTCTCGACGGAAGGATCGTCCATGCAGACGATGAGAAGGTACATGCAAGCGTGGCACACTAGCCTCGTCCTGGCCGTCCTGGCCGTCCTGGTCGTCGGCGGGGGCTGCGAACCCGCGGCGGAACCGATGGAGTTCCGCACCGGCCGGGTTGCGGAGAGGGACATCGTCGTCACCGTAGAGGCGGCCGGCGTGGTGAAGCCGGTCCTGACGGTCGACGTGAAGTCGAAGGCGTCGGGCGAGATCCTGTCCCTGCACGCCGAGACCGGCGACGTCGTCGAGCAGGGCAGCCTGCTCGTGCAGGTGGACGAGCGCATGCCGCGCAACCAGCTGGCGCTCGTCGAATCGCAGGTCGACGCTGCAAAGGCCCGCGTGGCCATCGCCGAAGCGCAAAAGTCCCGTGCGGAGCGGCTTTTCCAGTCGCGCTCGATCAACCAGGTGGATTTCGAGAACGCGGCACTCGAACTCGCGAACGCGAAAGCCGACCTGGTCCGCGCGCAGATCTCGATCGAAAACGCACGCTTCGCGGTGGACGATACGGAGGTGAACGCGCCCATTACCGGCACGGTCATCGAGAAGCTGGTCGAACGCGGCCAGGTGATCTCCTCACCGGTCACGGACGTCGGCGAGGGTACCGTGCTGATGCGCATGGCCGACCTGAGCCAGGTGCAGGTCGAGGCGCTGGTTAACGAACTCGACATCGGCCTCGTCGCGAGTGGCCAGGCGGTGCTGGTGCGCGCAGCCGCGTATCCGGACGCTACGTTTGCCGGGCGGGTTGTCAAAATCGAGCCGCAGGCGGTAGCAGAGCAGGCGGTGACGCTGTTTCCCGTGGTCATGGCACTGGAGAACGACAACGGGCTGTTGCGGCCGGGGATGAACGCGACCGTGGAAATTTTCATCGAGGAACGCGAGCGTGTACTGACCGTGCCCACGGCCGCGCTGCGCACCGCCGGTGACATCGAGGTGACGGCCCGGCTCCTGGGCGTGAGCGCGGCCGAGCTGCGTTCGGCCGTCGAACCGGCACTGGCGGACGGCGCACAGCGCGGCTCCGGGGGCGAACCGCCGGCAGACGGATCGGCCGCAGCGTCGACCCGATACTGGGTCGCCGTTCCGGCGGGCGAGCGCATCACGCCAGTCGTCGTCGACACCACGACGCTCACGGACCACGAGTACAGCCAGGTGATCAGCGGCATCGAGATCGGTGCCGAGGTTCTGCTGCTGCCGAGTTCCAGTCTCGTCGAGTCGCAACAGCGCCTGCAGCGCACGCTGCAGCGGCAGTCGAACCTGGCAAGCATGAGTGGCAACGGCCGGTAATGCGGCGATGATCGGGCAAATGATCATCGTCGGGCTGCGCTCAATCCGTGTGGCGCTGTTCCGGAGCCTTTTGACGATGCTGGGCATCGTGATCGGCATTGCGTCCGTCATCGTCGTCGTCAGCCTCGGCGCGGGCGCCCGCCAGGCCATCGAAGACCAGATTGAAAGCCTCGGCACCGATATCGTCGCGGTGAAGCCGGGCAACCGGATCCAGCTCGGTATATCACGCGATACGGGCGCCATTCGGACCGCGGACGCCGAGGCGATACGGGGCGACGCGGAATCCGCCGTGGCGGTCGTTCCGGAGACGTCGATGCGGCTGTCCATACGCTACAACGGGCGCAATCACAGCGTATCGGTGTCCGGCACATCCACGGATTTCCTCGCGGTGCACGGCTACGAAGTAGGGCATGGAAGCTTCTTCTCGCGCTCCGACCTGGAGCTCCGCAAACGCGTTGCCGTCGTAGGTGCCGGGTTCGCCGGGAAATTCGGGTCCATGGACGAGGCCCTGGTCGGCAATACGATTCACGTCGTCGGCGAGCCGTATACAGTCGTCGGCGTACTCGCGCCCATCGGCACCGTGGGCTGGCGAAACTTTGACGAGCAGGCGTGGATACCGGTGACGACCGGGCAGTTCCGCATCACCGGCTCACAGGATCTCGACGCGATCTACGTGAAACTTGCAGCAGCAACACCGCTCGATGTCGGCATCGTCGATGTCGAGCGCGTCATGCGGCGGGAACACCGGATACCGCCTGGCGCCGCGAACGACTTCACGATCGGCGACCCGGCGCAGTTTCTCGAGGTGCGCCAGGCCGCGAACCGCGTATTCGGCCTGCTGCTGCTGGCCGTGGCCGCGGTAAGTCTCCTGGTAGGCGGCATCGGCACGATGAACATCATGCTCGTCACCGTCGCCGAACGGGTGCGCGAGATCGGCATACGAAAATCCGAAGGCGCGACTCGCAGTCATATTCTTACGCAGTTCCTGGTCGAGGCACTCACGCTGTGCCTGCTTGGCGGTCTCGGAGGGATAGCCGTGGGCGCCGTCGCCGCGGTACTGCTGCAGGCGTTCCTCGGCTGGAACACCATCGTCTCGCCTACTGCCATCGCGCTCGCGGTCAGCTTCAGCGCCGGCGTAGGCCTCCTGTTCGGCACGTGGCCGGCCGTCAAGGCAGCAAGAATGCCGCCGGTGGTGGCGCTGCGGTACGACTGAGGGTGGCAGCCGAACCGGGCTGCTGTCCTGTGGCAAGATGCGGAGTCTGTAGAGTAAGGCGACGCCGCATGATCGACCGCGTATCGATTCGGGCCCTATGGCGGGCCACCCTTGCTGCGGCGCTCCTCACTCCGACCGTCGCACTCGCCCAGACCGACTTCACCGCCGCCGAGGAGGGCGAGGCGCAGGCTTCGGCGCTCCCGCGGATCCGGGTCGAGGGCAACCGGTTCGTCGATCCCGACGGCAAGGCGCGCGTGTTTCGCGGCCTCGCGCTCGCGGACCCGTATCACCTGGAGCGGCAGGGGCGCTGGAACCGCGCCTACTTCGAGGCCGCTAAGAACTGGCACGCTGATGTCGTCCGCATCCCCGTGCACCCGGTGTGGTGGCGGGAGGTCGGGGCGGAGCAGTACTTCGCGTGGCTGGACGACGGGGTGGAATGGGCGACGGAACTCGGGCTCTACGTGATCATGGACTGGCACACGATCGGCAACCCGCTTACCGGCATTCCGCACCGGCCGCTGTACCTGACGACGCAGGAGGAGACCTACTACTTCTGGCACCTCGTCGCGAACCGCTACCGGGGCAACCCGACCGTCGCGTTCTACGAACTCTACAACGAGCCGACGAACCGCTACGGCGAGATGGGTCACCTGCCCTGGGACGAATACAAGGCGTTCATCGAGGGCATCATCTACATGCTCTACGAGATCGACGCCGGGATCATTCCGCTCGTCGCCGGGTTCGACTGGGCGTACTCGCTCGAACACGTGCGCGACGATCCCATCGACTTCCCGGGCGTCGGCTATGTCTCGCATCCCTACCCGCAGAAGCGCGAACCGCCGTGGGAGAAACAATGGGAGGAAGACTGGGGTTACGTCGCCGACACCTACCCGGTCTTCGTCACCGAGTTCGGCTTCATGGCCGCGGACGCGCCGGACGCGCACATCCCGGTGATCGCCGACGAACGTTACGGCAAGGCGGTTACGGACTACATGGCGAAGAAGGGCATCTCGTGGACCGCGTGGGTCTTCGACCCGCGCTGGAGCCCGCAGCTCATCTCCGACTGGGATTACACACCGACCCCGCAGGGCGCGTTCTTCAAGTCCGAACTCGCGCGCAGCGACCGCTGACGCGGGCACTACGGCTTCTGCCGCCCGGTCTCGTAGAGCCTGACGGACTGGAATTCGCGGCGGTCCAGCTTGCGCAGCGACAGCACGGCGGCGATCGCGGCGGCGAACCCGGCGTAGACGTAGTGGGCGGCCGTCAGCACCTCGTCGAAGAACACAGGCCAGGTCCAGGCGGTGACGTTGACGAGGACGTTCAGCGTCGTCGTGTCCAGTTCGGCGGCGGTCGTGCCGGCGGCGATGACCACCATCCCCGCCAGCGCGCCCGCGAGCGTCAAAAGTGCCGCGAGCAGCGGGAAGCGCCAGTCGAATCCCTGCCCGCCGCGCCGCACCGCGTAACCCACCAGCACACCGAGCAGCAGCGTGAGCCACGGCAGGACCCGGTCGAGCAGGTCGGTGACCAGCGCCCATAGCAGGATGAACACGGCAATCGCGCCCAGGCCTGCAAGCAAGCCGTAGCGGACGGACTGCGCGCGGACGAGGCGCTCGCCGTCGGCGGCCGTGCCCGGCCGGTGCGTGCCGGGGTCGTGCCGCCTGCGCAGGCGCAGGACGGAAACGGGGGGTTTGTCGTTCACAGGCTCGATCAGGCGACGCTGGGTGCAGTTTCGGGTGGGTCCGCGGCAACCATACCGAAGCGCGCCTTGCCCGGCCAACGGGGTCTGGCCAAGAGGGGTCGGGCCAGGAAGCGCCGACAAGGAAATCCGGCCACGGTGGCGTGCACGGCGGCCAAACTGCTGCAGGAGGCCGCGGGAGACCTCGGCAGCCGTGCGCCTGCCTGCTATACCGGGGGCCTGCCCGGCAAGGAGGTTCCCCGATGCTTCGCTTCAATCCCGTCGCCCTGCTGGCGGCCGCGGTCCTGGCCGCTGCGGTCGGCGCCGGCCTTCTCGCGCGTGCGGCGGACGACCCGCGCGTCGACGTCGCCCGCTTCGATGCGGACGGCAATCTCGTCGTTCCGGCCGACATGGACGAGTGGGTGTTCCTCGGCAGCTCGCTCGGAATGGGGTATTCGCAGGAAAACTTCGACGCCGACAGCCCGGGGATGTTCCAGGTTGCGCGAATGGAGCCGCGGGCGTACGCCGCGTTCCGCGCCACCGGGCGATTCGTCGACGGAACGATGATCGCGCTGCACTTCTACGGCTCCGAGAACGAGATCTCCATCAACCGCGCCGGCTTCGTGATGGGCGACCTGCATTTCGCCGAGATTCACTATAAGGACAGCGCGCGGTTTCCGGACGGGTTCAACTTCTATAATCTGCCGAACGACGCCGGCGTGGCGGCAGAGATCGAGCTGCCGAACGATTGCGTCGAGTGCCACAAGCGCGACGGTGCCTATGACGGCGTTTTCGTCCAGTTCTACCCGCCCATTCAGGCGTACCTGCCCGCCGACGTGCAGGCGGCGCTGCGCGCGCCCGAGACCGTACGGGCACACTGAGCGCGCGCGGATGCGCCGATGACGGCCGTCCGCAACATCGCCGCGCTGGCTTACCCGGGGCTGCAGCTCCTCGACATCGTCGGGCCGCTCGAGACCTTCAACCTCGCGGCACAGCAACTCATCGACGACGGTGAGACGCGCGAGCGCGCGTATCGTGTGCTTATCGTGTCGCGCGACGGCGGGCCCGTACCGTCCATGTCCGGCCTGACGATCGCCGCCGACCGCGGCATCGACGCGCCGCTCGACGACGTCGACACGCTGCTCGTCCCCGGCGCGCTGACCGGCGGCTCGAGCTTCTTCGAGGACGCGGCCTACGTCGGGTTCGTCAGGCGCGCGCACGGAAGCGTCCGGCGCCTGTGCTCGGTGTGCTCCGGCGCGCTCCTGCTCGCGAGCGCGGGGATACTGGAGGGCCGGCGCGCCACCACACACTGGATGGACGCCGCCCAGCTCCGCGACTGCTTCCCAGGCGTGCGCGTCGAGGCCGACCGCATCTACGTCGAGGACGACGGCGTGTACACGTCGGGCGGGATCTCGGCGGGCATCGACCTGGCGCTCGCCCTCGTCGAGCGGGACCACTCGCGCCGGCTCGCGCTCAAAGTCGCCAAGCGACTGCTCGTGTTCCTGAAGCGTCCCGGCAACCAGCTCCAGTTCAACGCGTTCCTCGCGGCGCAGGCGCAACCGACGAAGCTCGCCGAACTGCTCGACTGGATCACGGACAACCTGCACCGGGAACTCGACTCTGCCACGCTCGCCGCCCGCGCGTGCATGAGCGAGCGGAATTTCCGGCGCCGTTTCGAGGCGGAAGTCGGCGTGCCGGCCGGGCGCTACCTCGCCCGGGCGCGGGTGACAAAAGCGCAGAGCCTGCTCGAGACGACGTCGCTTCCGGTCGCGAAGATCGCGCGGCAGTGCGGTTTTCCGTCGACGGAGGCGTTGCGCTACGCGTTCCAGCGCGAGTTCGACGTGAGCCCGAAGGAGTATCGCGCCCGTTTCGGGAGTTCGGGCGCGGCAGTGCCCCGCCGGTAGGAGTGGCCGTCAGGCCGCGAATGGTTCGCGGTATCGAGCCGTGAGGACAACGCCGTGGCATCCGGCCGGCTGCAAGTCGCGGCGTTACCGCCGCTCCTACAGTCGCAGCATCCGGCGGTGAAGGTGGGTCCCGCTTGCCGGCGGATTAATGCCCCGCCTGCTGCAATGTCGTCTCCACGGCTTCGCGGAAGTGCTCCGGGATCTCGCCCTCGTCGAGCATTCGCCGGACGGCCGCCGGGTCCTCCTCCGCGAGCTGGTAGGCGACGCCGGCCTTCGCCTGGCCGCGCACTTCCGGATCGCGAATCTCGTCGACCAGGCGCAGGATGTCCGGTGTCATCTCCGGAACGCTCAGCACGGCGTCGCGGACGACCTGGTCGCGGAGCGGTCCCGGCGGCTGCCCCAGCATCCAGCGGGTCGCCGCCGGCGCGTCGTGCTGGAACCAGTAATGGCTGACGCTCGTTGCCGCGTTCGCGCGCGCATTCTCGTCCGTAATGCGCCCGAGCTCGGCCGCGGCGGCGGCCGGGTCGTACTGGGCCTGCAGGCTCACGATCTGCGCGTATGCACGGTCACGGGCGCCGGCATCCGTCATCTGGTCGGCGAGCTGGCGCGCGCCGTCGAGGTCGCGATGCGCCACGCCGCCGATGACGCTGGCCTGCAGGTCCGCGTAGCCGGGTTCGCCCTCGAAGCGCTGGACGAAAGCCATGGCGTCGGCGGCGCCGCGCGTGGCCGCCAGCCGCTCCGCTATGGTTGCCCGCCACACCGGGCGGTACGCCTCGCTGACCCTCGGTAACAGGCGCATCGCCACGTCCGGGTCCCGGTGCGCCAGCATGAGCCCGCTCTCGCTGATCACTTCCTCGGCATCAGCCGCGTCGATGGATTCGAGATACGCCAGCGCCGCGTCCGGGTCGTTGTACAGCCACTGGCCGAGGATGCTGCTTCGCGCATTGCTGCGCTCCCCGGCGTGCTGGATTTCGTCGAGGAGCGACAACGCGAGATGCGGGTCCGACGCGGCAACCTGGTCGAACACCGACTGCACGAGGCCGGGCGGCCGTTCCGCCGGCGGGAGTCCGAGCGCTGCCTCGATCGCCAGCCGAGGCTC
>DASUOE010000179.1:0-11532 GCA_036276805.1 Woeseiaceae bacterium
ACATGAGCGGCGAGTACGTTGCCGCGGACGGTACGCCGCACGAGTACGACGGCCACTGGTCCTGGATACCGTTCTACAACAATCACCTGGCGTACATCGAAGGCGTCGGCGGTCAGCTCTACGGTCCTCTCGCGCAAGCCGTTGACGAAGTCGGCGGGAGCGACGTGGTGACCGTGATGGAGTGGCTGGCCGCACAGTCACGGCAATCGATCCCGAGCGCAGCGGATGCAGCCGGCGCGGCCGGCCGCCGACCGCGCTAATCCTCCGGCGGCTCCTCGTCCAGCGTGCGGCGGCTCTGCAACAGCCGCGCCAGGAGCCAGGCAGCGAGCGCCCAGGCGGCGCCCGCCACCCAGCCGGCCAGCACGTCGCTCGGCCAGTGCACGCCGAGGTAGACCCGGCTCGCCCCGACGATCAGCGTGAGCAAGGCGGCGGTGCCCATGATGTACGCTTTGAGCCGTCGGCTCGGCTCGGCCCTCGCGAGCAGCGCGCCAAGCGTCAGGAAGGTTACCGCCGACGCCATGGCATGGCTGCTCGGGAAGCTGCTCGTGAAGACCTGGGCCTGGTGTGCGACGAGGTCCGGCCGCGGGCGGTCGAACCCGGACTTCAAGAAGAAACTCATGGCCGCACCGCCGAGAATCGCGAGTAACACGAACAGCGCCGTGCGCCATTTTTGCCGCAGGAGAAGATAACAGCAGGCGGCGATCAACAGCAGGGCGAGCACGGTCGTGCTGCCGAGCGCGGTGATGTCCCGTGCCGCTTCCTCGACCCAGGCCGGGCCGAGCGGATCGTCCGGCTTTTCCGGCTCGCGCAATGCCATCAGCAGCCGGGCATCGATCTCCAATTGGCCCTCGCCGGTTGCGAGCGCTGCGAGGCGCACGAAGCCGAAAATCAGCAACGCGACACCGAGCAGGGCGCCGAGCACGGCCAGCTCGTGACTGCCGATCCACTGAAACAGGCGGACGGCGAGGTTTGCACCTGTACGATGCGTCGACATCGATGCAGTTTAACCCTATTCTTGCGCTCGGATCGCCAGCGCTATCGTTCGCCGCCGAGCTATTGCCGGACTATTGCTCGATCGATGCGGCATCTGCGTGACAAGCCTTGGCGCGCCGTTATTGCTCGAGAGGGGCACCGGGAGGATGCAATGCGGGGTTGCTGCAGACGGTTGTCGATCGTGCTGATGGGCTCGCTCCTGTCGTGCGCCGCCGTAGCGCAAGGCGTCGGTGCCGTGCGTGGTGGCGACGGCACCGACGCCGGCCAGCGCTACACCGGCGAGCATTTCGCGACGCGCAGCCCGGTACTGGGCAGGAACGGCATGGCCGCGACGTCGCACCCGATCGCGAGCGCGATCGCCGTCGACATAATGAAGAAGGGCGGCAGCGCCGTCGACGCGGCCATCGCCGCGAACGCGATGCTCGCGCTCGTCGAACCGCACGCCTGCGGCATCGGCGGCGACCTGTTCGCGATCGTCTGGGACCCGCAGAAGAAGGCGCTTGCGGGCTACAACGGCAGCGGGCGCTCACCGTCCGGGCTCGACTACGACGCATTGCGCGCGTCGCTCGGTGCCGGGGAAACGATGCCGCTGTTCGGCCCGCTTGCCGTCTCGGTTCCCGGTGCGGTGGACGGCTGGTTCGCCCTGCACGAACGCTACGGCAAGCTGCCGATGCAGGAGCTGCTTGCTCCCGCCATCGCCTACGCGCGGGACGGCGTCGCCGTGACGGAAGTGGATGCCGCGCTCTGGGCCGAGGCGCTCGCGGTGTTTGCCGAGGCCGGGCTGCCGGACGCCGAGCTCGCCGAGCTGCGCCGCACCTACACCGTAAACGGCGAGCCGCCGCGGGCGGGCAGCATCTTCAGGAACCCCGGGCTTGCGGAGAGCTACGCCCGGCTCGCGGCCGGCGGCCGCGAGAGCTTCTACACCGGCGAAACCGGGCGGCGCATCGTCGCCGCGGTTCAGCGGTTCGGCGGCGCGCTGTCGGCCAAAGACCTCGGCCGTCATCGCGGCGAGTGGGTCGACCCGGTGTCGGTGGATTACCGCGGCTACACCGTCTACGAGCTGCCGCCGAATTCGCAGGGCATCGCGGCGCTGCAGATACTGCAACTGCTCGAGCCCTACCCGGTCGCGGACATGGGCCGCGACAGCGCCGACTTCTGGCACCTGTTCGTCGAGGCAACGAAACTCGCGTACGCGGACCGCGCGAAGTTCTACGCGGATCCCGCTTACCAGGACCCGCCGCTCGAGTGGCTGTTGTCCGGCGAGTATGCCGACGAGCGCCGGCAGCGCATCGACCCGAAGCTGGCACAGAAAGCCGTCGCCGCCGGCGAACCGCCGCCGCACGGCGACACCACCTATCTCGCGACCGCGGACCGCGACGGCATGATGGTGTCGTTCATCCAGAGCAACTTCTGGGAATTCGGCAGCGGTATCGTTGCGGACGGCACCGGGTTCGCGCTGCAGAACCGCGGCTCGGCGTTCTCTCTCGAACCCGGCCACGCGAACGTGTACGAGCCGGGCAAGCGCCCGTTCCACACGATCATTCCGGCTTTTCTCATGCACGGCGACGAGCCGCTGATGGCATTCGGCGTCATGGGCGGCTACCTGCAGCCGCAGGCTCACGTGCAGATCGTCGTAAACCTGCTCGACTTCGGCATGAACGTGCAGGCCGCCGGCGACGCCGCGCGGGTCGTGCACGCGAGCGACACGCAGCCTTCCGGCGGCCGCATGACCGACGGCGGCGTCGTGCACCTGGAAGCCGGCATCCCGGCAGCCGTCGTCCTGGAACTGAAGCGGCGCGGGCACACCGTCACGCACGGCGAGCGCCGTTACGTCGGCTCCTACGGCGGCTACCAGGCCGTGTGGCGCGACCCGGCGACGGGCGTGTACCACGGCGCCTCCGAGATGCGCTACGACGGCGCGGCGGCGGGTTACTGATGGCGGATGCCGGCCGGATCAGCTGGGAGGACTTCCGGAAGGTCGACCTGCGGGTAGGCCGGGTGGTGGCCGCGCGGCCGTTCCCGGAGGCCCGCAAGCCCGCCTATCTGCTGGACGTCGATTTCGGGCCGGAAATCGGGACGCTGAAGTCGAGCGCGCAGATAACGGTGCACTACACGCCCGAGTCGCTGGTCGGCCGCCTGGTCGTCGGCGTCGTCAACTTCCCTAAGAAACAGATCGGGCCCGTCATCTCGGCATGCCTGGTGACGGGCTTCCACGACGAGAACGGCTCAGTGGTGCTGTGCATACCGGATGCGGAAGTGCCGCTCGGGTCGCGGCTGGCCTGAGACGGCACAGCGCTCGCGTCAGCGGGCAACAAAAAAGCCACCTTTCGGTGGCCTTTCTGGTAACCCCCTTCCGGGGGAGGACGCAAAGGTAGGTCTGCTTGTCGCGTCGTTCTACTTTCCCCGGGTTGGCGTCTTTCGAGCGTTACCCCGTCGTCAAGCTAGAGTCTGTTCTTGTATTGGGCTACCTGGCATAGCGCACCTGATTCTTTTCCGAGTTCCTCAGGTTCGTTCCCACACCGCATCGGGTCGCTTTCGCGTCGTTGTCGCTGCAGGTTCTGCCTTCTGCGTCCACCGCCCCCAATACTGGCGGAGGCTCGGACCTCCATTCGCAGGGCGGTCGCCAGCGAGAGACTCGCATGGCTGTGAGGCTTGCGCCTCGCCATCGAATATACGCCGACCGCGCCGCATGCCAAGCAGAATTTGCCGCCGGCAAGGCGCCGTCGATCGGTGTGCTAATCGAGTGAAGGACTTTGGTGTGCTTGCTCAGGTGGATTCGAAATTTTGCCGCGGCGCGAGACGCGCGACTTGCGCAAATCGCGGCGGTCGAGGCTTCGGACAGAGGGTCATCTGACATTCGTTCGCCGCGGTCGAGCTGGTGGCGCGACACGTGTCGCCGCCCGGCCGCCAGGACCGGTTCTAACGTGCCTGTCCCTGCTGTGGCGACGCGTGTCGCCGCCCGGTTCCCAAGACTGATTCTAAAGTGACTGTCCCTCTTTCAGTGGCCGCTGCTTCCGTGGGAAGGCGGCAGAAGCGCAGTAACGGCCGTGGTCCGTGTAATCCCTTATGGCGCGGATGGGCCCTGCGCGGCCAAATCGATCCCCGGAGCCTGCCGAAGGAGTGACCCATGTCCGCTGCCACTACTGCAAGGCTCGGCGCCTTGATAGCGCTACTTACGATTGCAACGCTCGTGTTCCTGAAGCCAGCTGGCGCAATGCCCGCCTTTGCCCGCACATACGGCGTCAGTTGCAATGTGTGCCACGCAGCCTATCCGCGGCTGAACGAGTTCGGGGAACGATTTGCCGGCGAGATGAATTACCGCCTCCCGAACTGGCGCGATCACACGGTGCAGACGGGTGACGAGCAACTCGCGCTCGCGGAATGGCTGCCGCTTGCGGTGCGGATGCAGGCCTACGTGCAGGGCCGTGACGGAGAGTCCATTGACCCGATTACCGGCGAGGTCGGCGCCGATGCGAGCGTCGACTTCCAGGCGCCGTACCTGGTCAAGCTGCTCTCCAGCGCACCGCTGACCGAAAACATCAGCTATTACTTCTACATGATTTTCGCCGAGAAAGGCACGAACACCGAGGTGATCGTGGAAGACGCCTGGATCAGCTACACCGACCTGTTCGGCTCCGGCGCGGACATGATGCTCGGCCAGTTCCAGGTGTCAGACCTGATGTTTCCGCGTGAGATCCGCATGACATTCCAGGACTTCATGACCTACCGATTCTCCGGAGTGACCTATGACCGCGGCTTGCTGTTCGGTCGCGGATTCGGGCCACTCGATGTATCACTGGGTTTCGTGAACGGTAATGGCATCGAGAGCAATTACGACCTCAACAGCCCGGGCTACCGGCGCCCGGACAAGCTCTTCGACAACGACACCGGCAAGAGCGTATTCGGCCGGCTGGGCACGGAGATCGGTGCGGCATCAGCAGGACTCTTCGGCCTGGCTGGCGAGCAATTCAACGCCACCGGCCCGGCAGCAACGGAGTCAGGAACGCGCAAAACCGACAAGATTGTCGCCGGCATCGACGTATCAGGTCGGTTTGCCGACCGTTGGTACTGGTTCGGCCAGGTGCTGTGGAATCGCTGGGAAGGATTTCTGGACCCGGCAAACGACTACGAATGGGTCGGCGGCTTCGCGGGCGTCGATTACGTGCACAGCGACAAGTGGGTCTTCTCTGGACTCGTCAACCTGAACGACGCCGGCGATTTAGCAGACTCCGACACGATTTACGAGGGCATCGACATGCGCACGTTCACGTTGTCCGGTTCTTACTACTTCATGCGGAACGTCAAGGGCGTGATCGAGCTGAACGTCGATTTGCTCGATACGCAGCCGCAGACCGGTACTTACCACACCGGCCATCTCAGCGAGGAAAACTACGTCCTGGTTGGAATCGACGCTGCCTTCTAGCGCTCCGAAACCGTCGCGCCCGCTGCCTTCGTGAAACTCGCGGAAAGCTCGGAGTCGCACTTCCGCGACCGATCCGGCACGCACCGCTACCCGGCACCGTTGTCTGCTACCATGACGGCGTTTCTGTGGAGAGGACCCAAGATGCTGCGGACCCTCGCGGTGGTGACGGCAGGACTGATCATGAGCGGAACATCGGTAGCGCAGGGCCCGTCGTTGCTCGAGGCGAGCCAGGCCTTTCTGAAGTCTCTGGGCGAAGCGCAACGTGCCAGGGTGATGTACGAGTTCAACTCGGGTGAGCGCCTCGACTGGCACTACGTCCCGAAGCAGCGGATCGGCCTCGCGCTCAAGGACTTGTCGCCGTCGCAGCAGGCGCAGGTCATGGACGTGCTGCAGGCCGGCCTGAGCGAACAGGGGTACTCGAAGGCGGAGACGATCCGCCAGCTCGAGACCGTCCTCCGCGAGATGGAAGGCTCCGCCCGGCGCGACCCCGGCCTCTACTCCATCGTCTTCTTCGGGGAACCGACGGCGGACGGCAACTGGTACCTGCGCTACGAGGGCCATCATCTCTCGTTCAACTGGACGTTCGTGAACGGCCGGCTCGCGGCAACGAGCCCGCAGTTCCTGGGCGCGAACCCCGCCGAAGTGCGCATCGGGGGGCCGATGCAGGGCACCCGGGCGCTGCGCGCCGAGGAGGACCTGGCACGGGAACTCGTGCAATCGCTGGATGATGACCAGTTGCGGAAGGCACTGCTCGATGACGAAGCGCCGGGCGACATCCTTACCTCGAACCAGCGCGAGGTCGCCATGCTCGAAGACCTCGGCATTCCGTATCCGGACCTGACGGCCGATCAGCAAGGGGTGCTCATCAGTGTCATCGAGGAGCTGGCCAGGGTGATGCCTCCCGATGTCGCGTCGGCGCGTATCGAGAAGATCCGCGCCGCCGGCATCGACAACGTGAAGTTCGCCTGGATGGGAGGGCTGGAACGCGGCGAGGCGCACTACTACCGCGTCCAGGGCCCGACGTTCCTCATCGAGTACGACAACACGCAGGACGATGCGAATCACGTGCACACCGTCTGGCGCGACTTCGCCGGGGACTTCGGGCGGGACCTGCTGAAGGAGCATTACGCGGAGCATGTGGATCCGGACCGGCCGGGATCACACGCGCATTAGTTGCGAAGACGCTGCCAGTTTTCGGCGACCAGGCTTCGAAAGTGGATGTGCCCTCCGGCAATCAAAACCGGGGCCGCTGCGGGCCCCGTATTTGATAAGCTGGCGGAGAGGGTGGGATTCGAACCCACGGTACGCTCGCGCGTACACTTGATTTCGAGTCAAGCCCATTCGACCACTCTGGCACCTCTCCGATAATTCTTCCCGTTCGCTTTGCCGGCGCCCTGGCGGGCGCCTGTACACTTGATTTGACTCGGGCCTGCGGCCCTCGCCCTTCGGGCGGCCTCGCTGCGCTCGCCGTCCAATCGGGCTCGCGCCCGATTAGTCGAGTCAAGCCCATTCGACCACTCTGGCACCTCTCCGATAATTCTTCCCGTTCGCTTTGCCGGCGCCCTGGCGGGGGAATCCGGCCGCGTACCATTCGCGGCGTTACCGCCGCTGCTACAGGACATTTCACAGTCGCGGCGGGCGCAGGGCTGCGGATTGTACGTAATCCGGGGGGCCGAAGGCCAGCGAAAAGACCGATCCGTTCCGCTGCGCCGGGGGCCGGGCTCGTGTAGCCTTCCCTCATGCGACCGTGGCTCTACATCGTGGTGGCGGCGCTGCTCGGTACCTGCTCGTCGCCGCCGGCGCTCCTGGACCAGGTCAGGGAGATCGGGGCGTTGTACGTCGTGACCCGGGACAGCCCGGCCGCCGCGTTCATCGGCCCCGACGGGCCGTCCGGGCCCGAGTTCGACCTCGTGCAGGGCTTCGCGGACGAACTCGGCGTGGCGCTCGTCATCGAGTCCGTGGAAAGCGTCTCCGAGATCGTGCCGCACCTCCTGCGCGGCCGCGTGCACATGGCCGCGGCGGGGCTCTCCATCACCGAGTCGCGCCAGGAGTACCTGAATTTCGGCCACCCCTACGAGGCGGTGGACATGCAGCTCATCTACCGCCTCGGCGAGGGCAAGCCGCACAGCGTCGAGGATATCGTCGGGGCGCGGATCGAGGTGGTCGCCGGCAGCAGCCACGCGGACCGGCTGGCGTCGCTGAAGCAGGAGTATCCCCGTCTCGCGTGGCAGGAAAACGCGGACGCCGAGGTAGCGGACCTACTCGGCAAGGTCGCCTCCGGCGAAATCGACTACACAATCGCCGACAGCACCGAGTTCAATATCCACCGCAATTTCCAACCTGACCTGCGCGTGGCCCTCGATCTCGAACTCGGCGACCCGCTCGCCTGGGCCTTCGCCAGGAACAGCGGCAACAGCCTGCTCGCGGCCGCCGACGACTACCTCATCGAGCAGCGGCGCAACGGGACGCTCGACCGGATCCACGACCGCTACTACGGCCACACGAAGGAATTCGACTACGTCGGTACGCGCAATTTCATCCGGCACTACGAGAGCCGCCTGCCGCGCTACCGGCAGATGTTCGAGGAGGCGGGCCGGCGCTGGGGAGTCGACTGGCGGCTGCTCGCGGCCATCGGGTACCAGGAATCGCACTGGCGCTCGCAGGCGGTGTCGCCGACCGGCGTCAAGGGCATCATGATGCTCACCGAGGACACCGCCGCATACCTCGGGCTCGAAGACCGGGTGGATCCGAGCAACAGCATCTTCGGCGGCGCTCGTTTCTATGCCCGCCAGACCGAGCGCATTCCCGACACGGTCGACGAGCCCGACCGCACCTGGATGGCCCTCGCTGCCTACAACGTGGGCTTCAACCACATCAAGGACGCCCGATCGATCGTCGAACAACAGGGCGGCGACCCCGACTCATGGATCGACCTCGAGCAGGCGCTGCCGCTGCTCGGCCAGCGCCAGTGGTATTCCCGCCTGCCCTACGGCTACGCCCGCGGCTGGGAGCCGGTGCTGTACGTGAACAACATCCGCGCCTACTACAACATTCTCGTGTGGCTCACGGAAAACGAGACGCCGGCGGAAGACGAAGCGGCGCTGGCCGCAACAGAACCGTAGGAGCGCGCCATGCGCGCGACCGAAACTGCGCAGCAGCGCGCCATGCGCGCGAACGGGACCGCGTACGGGTCGCGCCCATGGGGCGCTCCTACCGGCGGCTGGCGAAGAAGTCGCTCAGCAGTTCGCCGCAGGCCTCGGCCAGCAACCCGCCGTTGATTTCCGGGTGGTGGTTCAGGGCCGCCGACTCCGACAAATCGATCGCGGACCCGGCCGCCCCCGCCACCGGGTCATACGCGCCGAACACGATGCGCCGCACCCGCGCCTGCGCGAGGGCGCCCAGGCACATCAGGCAGGGTTCGAGGGTGACGTAAACCGTTGCCCCCGACAGGCGGTGATTGCCCCGTGCCGCCGCCGCGGCCCGCAACGCAACGATTTCGGCGTGCGCGCTCGGGTCCTGGTCGGCAATCGTGCGGTTGTGGCCGACTCCCGCGGTCTCTTCCTCGATGACGACGATGGCTCCGACCGGCACTTCGCCGCTTTCCCCGGCGGCTGCCGCTTGTGCGAGCGCTGACCGCATGCCTGCTACGTCGGACGGCGACCAGGGCATTTCTTCGTTCACGGGGCGGCGGCCCTCAGGGCACGATCGTGACGATCACGCGCGCGTAACGGGCGAGCGGCGGATCGCCTTTGTCACTGAGGCGGAGTATGAGGTGGACCTCCTCCCGCTTCTCCACGCGCGGAGCGGTGAACCACGCACCCTCGCTGTTGGTGAGCGCAGGGAGTTGCCCGCGGTAGGTGCCCGCCTCCGGATAGTAAAACCAGTCATAGCTCAGGCTGTCGCCGTCCGGATCAAAGCTGTCGCGAGCAGACAGGTAAAACCCCTGGCCGGCTTCGAGCGTGACGCTGTCGGCATGCCCGAGCACCACGACCGGCGGATGATTCGAAGCTTCGACGGGCTTGACGGTCCAGTCCATCCGCGCCGCGAAGTCGTTCTGGAAATCGTCGCGCCAGCGCCAGAGGGTGACCAGGTAGTCCTCGTATCGCGCTGCGCTGTGCCGCGTGGCCCGGCCGAAGCGCGCCGGTTCCGGCGGCGACCAGGCGTCGACGGCGTTCGTCCAGATCGGCCGGGACTCGCGCCCGTGGTTCTCGCCGTTCAATGTCGTCTCTGCATCGGGCACGTAGGACTCGTAGCGCCCGCCCCAGCCGCCCCAGTCCGGGCGCTCCGGTACGGTGAGACCGTTGGGAATCAGCGACAGAAACGCCGGGGTGTCACCCTCCAGGCCCCAGACCACGTCCGGGTAGTGCGCGCCGAGCGGGCCGTGATCCTGCTGGATGTGTTCGGCCAGCCACGGGTTGCTGATCGTCGAATTGTCGATGCCGTCGATGACCCGCGATATCGCGTTCCACGTCGCCATGCCGTAGTCGTCGCCCGGCGTGACGATGTAAAACAGTTCCGGGAATTCGCGCCGCAGCCAGGGGCCGGCATCGTCCTGGTCGGAGATCGTGTAGACCCTGAGCTTCGCCACGAGCGCTGCGAGCTCTGCGGGAGACCGGGATTCGCGCAACGTGTACAGTGCCTGCGCCAGCGTGTTCGCCCCGCCCCAGACGGACACCCACAGCGGCCGCGGATCGTCGGCGTCGAGTGCGCGAACGATCAGCTCCGTGCCCGGCGTGTCGCGGCCGTGTCCGACGCCCTGCATACCGAATGCGGCAACTCCCTCCCTGACCCGTGCGAGCAGCGCTTCGGCATCGGGATAGTCCGGGTCGTGCAGCCGCAGGTTGGGCAGCACCTCCGCGTATGCAGCCAGCACCTCGTGGATGGAGGCGGGATGAACGGTATGCCGCAGGTGGGTCGACGTCGTCGCCACGAGTCCTTCGATGTCGATTTCGTTCGCGTAGAGCAGCAGGCGAATGAGCGACTGCGTATCGTCGGGGTCCGCCTCGATGTCGGTCAGCACGATCAGCCGGTGGCGCGGCTCGGCGCCGCGGGGCGCTTCGTCGGCACCTGCGATGTTCGGAAGGGCGGCAAACGACAGGCAGGCCAGCAGGAGGACTCGCCAGTACTTGCTCACCGCGTTACTCCCATTCGATCGTGGCGGGCGGTTTCCCGGAAATGTCGTACGTGACGCGCGAGATGCCGTCGACCTCGTTGATGATGCGCAGCGACACGTGCTCGAGAAACTCGTACGGCAAGCGCGCCCAGCGCGCGGTCATGAAGTCGACCGTTTCGACCGCGCGCAGCGCCACGACGTACTCGTAGCGGCGGCCATCGCCCATGACGCCGACGGAGCGCACCGGCAGGAACACCGCGAACGCCTGGCTCGTCTGGTCGTAAAGGTCCTGCTTGCGCAGTTCCTCGATGAAAATGTGGTCCGCAAGTTGCAGCAGTGCGACGTATTCGCGCTTGACCTCGCCGAGGACGCGGACACCCAGCCCGGGTCCCGGGAACGGATGCCGGTAGACGAGTTCGTGCGGCAGGCCCAGTTCGATGCCGATCCGGCGCACCTCGTCCTTGAACAGTTCGCGCAACGGCTCCACGAGCTGCATGCGCATTTCGTCCGGCAGGCCGCCGACGTTGTGATGCGACTTGATGACGTGCGCCTTGCCGGTTTTCGCGCCGGCGGATTCGATCACGTCCGGGTAGATCGTGCCCTGCGCCAGCCAGTCGATGCCTTCGAGCTTGTGCGCTTCCTCGTCGAATACTTCGATGAACTGCCGGCCGATGATCTTGCGCTTTTCCTCCGGGTCGCTGACGCCCGCGAGCGCCGCGAAGAACCGGTCGGCGGCATTCACGCGAATGACGTTGACCCCTAGGTGGTCGGCAAAGGTCTGCATCACCTGGTCGCCTTCGTGGTAGCGCAGGAGGCCGTGGTCCACGAACACGCACACGAGCTGGTCGCCGATGGCCTCGTGCAACAGCGCGGCGACGACGGACGAGTCCACGCCGCCGGACAGCCCCAGCAGCACCTTGCCGTCGCCGACCTGCTCGCGCACCCGCGCGATGGAGTCGGCGACGATGTTGCCGGGCGTCCAGTCGCCGGCGCAGCCGCAGAT
>DASUOE010000180.1:0-2535 GCA_036276805.1 Woeseiaceae bacterium
AGAGCACGAGGGACGCGCTCGTGTGCTGCAGGAACAGGTGGACGAGGCCGGTGCTGACGCCCGTCGCAACCGCGGCCTGGACCTCGCCGGTGATGTCCAGCGTACCGCGGCCGGGCGTGCGTATCTCCAGCGTACCCTGGCTGAACGTCATCTGTTACACACCTCGTCTGGCGGCCGCCACAGGAACCGCTCGCCGGCCGGCACCGACACGGTCTCCGTGACGTCACGATACCTTAGCCGCGCCTCGCGGCCGAGGCGGGAGCGGACCGTGGCGGCGGCGAGGCAGCCCTCCGCCCATTGCACGTCCACGTCGAAACCGCCGCGGGCGCGGAGCCCGGTCACCGCGCCGTCGGGCCAGGCCGACGGCAGCGCCGGCAGGATCTCGAGCTCGAAGCGCAGGTCGCCGCCGGCAGGGTCCTCGCCGAGGCGCACGTGGCTTTGCAGCAGCATCTCCGTGATCGCCGACGTGCCGCCGAAGTTGCCGTCGATCTGGAAGGGCGGGTGCGCGTCGAACAGGTTCGGGTAACTGCGCTCCGGGCTCAGCAGCAGGTCGAGTATCGAGTGCGCCCGATCGCCGTCGTGCAACCGCGCCCACAGGTTGATGCGCCATGCGATCGCCCAGCCGGTCGTGCGGTCGCCGCGCGTCTCGAGCGTTTGCCGCGCAGCCCGGGCGAGCGCCGGCGTCGTGCGTGGCGTGATCTGCGCCGACGGGTGCACCGCGTAGAGGTGCGACACGTGCCGGTGATCCTGCTCCGGCGCCGCCGCATCCCAGTCCTCGCGCCACTCCTGCAACCGGCCCTCGCCACCGACGCGATCCGGCGGCAGTTTCGCGCGTGCTGCCAGCACCGACTCCGCGAAGTCTCCATCGCGCCCGAGGATCGCCGCGGCTGCCGCCGTCTGGGCGAACAGGTCGCGCAGAATCTGGCTGTCCATCGCGGGGCCCGCTGCAATCGACACGTCGGGGCGGTGTGCGTTCTCCGGGGAGTTCGAGGGGCTCGTCACCAGCGTGCCGTCGTCGAGCTCGACCAGGTTCTCGAGGAAGAACTGCGCGGCGCCCTTGAAGACGGGATAGGCGCGCAGGAGAAACGCCTCATCGCCGCCGTAGAGGTAATGTTCCCAGAGGTGCGTCGACAGCCAGGCGCCGCCCATCGGCCACATGCCCCAGAACGCGCCGTCGATGGGCCCGGTCGCCCGCCACAGGTCCGTATTGTGGTGGGCAACCCAGCCGCCCGTGCCGTAGTGCTCGCGCGCGAAGCCCGCACCGGTTTCGGCGATCTCGCCAATCATGCGGTGCAGCGGCTCCGCCAGTTCCGGCAGCGCGGTCGGCTCGGCGGGCCAGTAGTTCATCTCCGTGTTGATGTTGATCGTGTACTTCGAGCCCCAGGGCGGGTCGATCGAGGCGTTCCAGATGCCCTGCAGGTTCGCCGGCTGCGTACCGGGGCGCGAGCTCGCAATGAGCAGGTACCGGCCGTACTGGAAATAGAGCGCGGCGAGCGCCGGATCGCCGCCCCCGGCGTAACGCCGGATGCGCTCGTCCGTCGGGAGCCCGGCCGCGGGCGTCGTGCCGAGGTCCAGGGCCACGCGCTCGAAGAATTCGCGGTGGGCGGCGACGTGGTCCCGGCGCAGTGCGGCATACTCGCGCGCCGCCGCGGCGTCGATGCGTGCCGCGTTCGCGGCCGCCGGATCGCCGCTCACGTCGTCGTAACGCCGGAAACTCGTCGCCGCGGCGATGAGCACCGTCACCGCGTCGGCGCCGCGCACGTGCAGTTGCTGGCCGCTGCCCGTCACCGTTGCGCCGTCGCCCTCTGCCTGCACGCGCACGCGCGTCTCGAAGCTGAGCGCGCCGTCGATCCCGTGCGCCGCGCCGTTCCGGCCCTCGAGGACCAGCGTGTCGTCGCCGACACTGCGGCTCGTTGCCGCCAGCGGCGAGGAAAATGCGAGCGAGAAACCGAGACGCCCGCCGTATGCAGGCTGGCCCGTCTCTTCGAGCGCGAAACGGACCACGATGACGTCGTCCACGGGGCTTGCGAACACCTCGCGCACGTGCCGCAAACCGCCGAGCGTGAAACTCGTCGTGGCGATCGCCGTTTCGAGGTCGAGCTCGCGCTCGTACTCGAAGGCCGTCTCGCTCGCCGGCATCGAGATAAAGAGGTCGCCGATCGACTGGTAGGGCATCTGCCTGAGCGGCACGGACATGAAGGACTTGCCGACGAGTGCCTGCGCTTCCGCGTAGCTGCCCTCCGCGAGGAGCCGTCGTATCTCCGGCAACGCCGCCTCTGCGTCGGAATTCGCCGGGTCGTAAGGCCCGCCGGCCCACAGCGTGTCCTCGTTGAGCTGCAGGTGTTCGAGGTTGATGCCGCCGAAGACCATGGCGCCGAGACGCCCGTTACCGACCGGCAACGCCTCGACCCATTCGGCCGCAGGCCGCTCGTACCAGAGCCTGAGCGGCGTGTCCGCGTCTGCGCCCGGGCCGGCGTTTTGCGCGGACGCCGGTGCGGCGACCATGGCGACGAGTGCCATACCGACGAGCGCCTC
>DASUOE010000181.1:0-11313 GCA_036276805.1 Woeseiaceae bacterium
GCCAGGTATTGTTCCTTCTGCCGGTCCGAGCCGAAGCGCAGGAGGGCAACGCCGTACAGCGAGTTGTTGACCGACACGATGGTGCCGTGAGCGGCATCCGCCGCCGAGATCTCGGTCATGACCAGGGCGTAGCTCACCGAATCGAGACCGGCGCCGCCCCAGCGCTCCGGGATCTCGACACCCATGAAACCCAGTTCGCCCGCGGCCCGGATCGTCTCCGTGGGGAACTCCCCGGATTCGTCGTACTGCGCGGCGACCGGCGCGATCTCGTTCTCGGCGAACTCGCGCGCCGCGGACTGGATGATCTGGTGTTCTTCGGTCAGTGCGAAATCCATGAGACCTCACAAGCGCATCGGGACTGCCCGATTATACGGTGAATCGGCCTGCCGGCAGCCCGCGCCACCGGCGGCACGACCGCCGTCCCCGGCATGACGTCACGGCCGAAATGTGCCTAGAATGTCCCACACACGGCCAACCACAACTATCGAGGAATTTCCGATGTCCATCCAAGCAGGCGAGAAAATGCCCGCGGGCACGTTCGGCGTCATGACCGACGCCGGGCCGGGCAAGTTGACGACGGACGAGCTGTTCGCCGGCAAGAAAGTCGTGCTCGTCTCGGTCCCGGGAGCCTTCACCCCAACGTGTTCCATGAACCACCTGCCGGGCTTCATCGACAACGCCGGCACCATTCGCGAACGCGGCGTCGACACCATCGCCTGCATGGCGGTTAACGACGTTTTCGTGATGGACGCATGGGGCAAGGACCGCAAGGCTGGCGACGATGTGCTGATGCTCGCGGACGGCAACGGCGAGTACACGGCTGCGCTCGGCCTCGAGATGGATGCCTCGGGGTACGGCATGGGCCGCCGGGGCAAGCGCTTCGCCATCGTCGTCGACGATGGCGTGGCCACTCACGTGGCTGTCGAGGCGCCGGGAAAATTCGAAGTCAGCAAGGCCGAAGCGATACTCGACGAACTGTAGGGCCGGGTGACGCCGCGACCGGCGGCCTTACAGCGCCTCGGTCAGTTCCGGCACCGCCTTGAACAGGTCCGCGACGAGGCCGATGTCGGCGACTTCGAAGATCGGCGCTTCGCCGTCCTTGTTGATCGCGACGATAGTGCCGGCGTCCTTGATACCGGTAAGGTGCTGGATAGCGCCCGAGATGCCGATGGCGACATACAGCTCCGGCGCGATGATCTTGCCCGTCTGGCCCACCTGCATGTCATTCGGGACGTAGCCCGCGTCGACGGCCGCACGCGACGCGCCGACGGCGGCACCGAGCTTGTCCGCCAGCGCAAAGACGATGTCGAAGTTCTCGCTGCTGCCGAGCGCGCGGCCCCCGGAGACGACGCGGTGGGCAGTCTGCAGGTCGGGCCGGTCGGAATCGCCGGCATCGAGTCCGACATAGCGGGTGTGCGTCGGCAGTTCCACGTCGGGCGAGCGTTGTTCGACCGCGGCCGAGCCACCCGCGCCGACCGCCGGCCAGGACGCCGTGCGCACCGTCGCGACGACCTTCCGGCCCTCGGGTACGCGCACGGTCACGATCGCATTGCCCGCGTACACCGGCCGTTTGAACGTCCGTGCGTCTTCGACGCTCATCAGGTCGCTTACCTGGTTGACGCCGAGGAGCGCCGCGACCCGCGGCATCAGGTCCTTCCCGAACGTGGTCGAGGGCCCGAAAACGTAATCGTAGTCGTCTGCCAGTGCCGCCAGCTGGGGAGCGATGACGGCGGCGAGCGGTGCGGCGTTACGTTCGCTCGCGACACAGAGTACGGAGCCGACCGGAGCCAGACACGCCGCCTCCGCAGGCACGCGGCTGGCCGGGCCGCAGAACACGGCGACGGCGATCTCGGCATCGGGCAGTGCTGCCGCGCCGGCGACGGTCCTTGCCGTGCCCGGGTTGAGGGCCTGGCCGTCGTGCTCGGCGACCACGAGTACTTTCGCCATCAGATCAGCCCCTTGTCGCGCAGCGCACTGACGAGCCCGGCAACGTCCTCGACCATGATTCCTTTGCGGCGCGCGGGCGGCGCCTCGAACGTCAGCTCTTCGATTGGCGGGCTCGTCTCGATGCCGAGATCGGCGAACACCAGCGTTTCGAGCGGCTTCTTCTTGGCCTTCATGATGTCAGGCAGCTTCACGTAGCGCGGCTCGTTCAGGCGCAGGTCGGTCGTGATGACGGCCGGCAGCTCGACCTCTATCGTTTCGAGCCCGGCATCGACTTCGCGCGTGACCAGGGCCTTGTCGCCGTCCAGAACCACCTTCGAGGCGAACGTCGCCTGCGGGCGTCCCCACACCGCGGCCAGCATCTGCCCGGTCTGGTTGTTGTCGTCGTCGATCGCCTGCTTGCCGAGAATCACGAGGCCGGCCTCTTCGCGTTTTACGATCTCGTGGAACACCCTGGCCCGATCCAGCGGCGGCGGCACGGCGTCGCAGGTGACGAGGATAGCCCGGTCGGCGCCCATGGCCAGGCCGGTGCGGAGCTGCTGTTGTGCCTCGGCGCCGCCGATGGAAACGACGATGACTTCCGCGGCATCGCCGCGTTCACGCATGCGCAGGGCCTCTTCGAGCGCGATCTCGTCGAACGGATTGATGCTCATCTTGACGCCGTCCGTCTCGACGCCGCTGCCGTCGCTCTTCACGCGGACGCGGACGTTGTAATCCACGGCGCGTTTCAGTCCGACCACGATCCTGTTCAACCTTTTCTCCGTCTGGTCCGCCGGGGCAAGGGCGGGTATTGTCCATGAGGGTCAGCGAGGGTACAAGGCCGCCGCCCAGCCCGGAGGTAATCGCATGCCGGAATACACTCTGCTCATCACTGCGAGCGAACTCGCCGCGATTCTCGGCGACGCCGACACCCGCGTGCTCGACTGCCGCTTCGATCTCGCGGAGCCGGCCAGCGGCCGCCGGGCATATCTCGACGGTCACATCCCGGGGGCCGTGTATGCCGATCTCGACCGGGACCTTGCGGCACCGGTGCGTAGCGATACCGGTCGCCATCCGCTCCCGACGCCCGCGGCATTCGCCGCGATGCTCGGCCGTGCGGGCGTCGGCAACGACTCGCAGGTCGTGGTGTACGACGCCGCAAGCGGTGTGTTCGCGGCGCGTGCCTGGTGGATGCTGCGCTGGGTCGGACATGCGCGGACCGCGCTCCTCGACGGTGGGATCGCTGCCTGGACCGCGGCGGGCCTCGAGCTCGAGGCTGGTGACGTCAGGGCCACGCCTGCAACGTTCGTGCCTCGGGTACGTGAGGGGCGGATCGTCACGACTGCCGAGCTCGAGGCCACGGTGGCGGCGGGCGACCCGTTCACCCTGGTCGACGCGCGCGACGAGGCGCGCTATGCCGGCGTACGGGAACCGATCGATGCGGTAGCCGGTCATATACCCGGAGCCGTCAATTTTCCGCTGAGCCGTAGCCTCCTTCCCGACGGCCGCTGGCAGGGCCCGGATGCGCTGGCCGAGGCCTGGCGTCCCGTGCTCGGAGACTCCCCGGGACGCCCGTGGACGGTGATGTGCGGCTCCGGCGTAACCGCCTGCCACCTCGCTCTTTCCGGCTTGATGGCGGGCTACCGGGAGCCGCGAGTGTACGTCGGCTCGTGGAGCGAATGGATCCGGGAGCCGCGCCGGCCGGTCACCGTCGGGCCTGAGCCGGGCCGTGCGGAACAGGCGTCAACTTAATCTGCGGCCAGGGCGCCCGGCGCTTCACCCGGCGGCGGTCATTGCGCCCGCCCCGCAGCCCGCCGAGGACGCCCAGTCCTCAAGGAGAAACCATCGATGCGACATCTACTTACGCTGCTTATATCAGGTGCTTTGGTAGCATGCGCCGCAGCGCCCGACCCGACGGCTGCCGACTACGAGGAGCCGGAACCGCGAGGGTCCGATTGCATCTTTGAGGGGAGTATCCGAGACTACCGGGTACTGGACGACAGCAACCTTGTCGTCACTACGACGCGGAAACAAAAATACCATATGCGGCTAAGCTACTCCGCCTTCGGACTGAGGTCGGCGTGGGCCGTCGGGTTCGCGTCGCGTACCGGGCAGGTGTGCCCTGGCGATGAACTGATCGTCAGCAACGGATTCGACCCGGACGCGGTCCGGATATACAGTATCCGAGCCATCGACCCGCAGGAGTACGAGAATTTGTTAGTCCGGCACGGCGAAAAGGTGCCGGAAAAAGTCGAGACCCCGCCCGACGCGGACATCGCGGGAGCGGAGGTCGAAGAGCTGGACTAGGTTGCCGTCCATTCCCATGCGGCATCCCGGTCACGCAATCCGCAATCTCCGTGCGGACCCACCCGGCCAACCCCTCGGGGTTGGCCGGGTTTTTATTGCCGGCTGAAAACCATTGGCCGGTGCGCTGGACGGACTGCGCGTACTCGACCTGTCGCGTGTCCTCGCGGGACCCTGGGCGAGCCAGTTGCTCGGCGATTTCGGCGCCGACGTCGTCAAGGTTGAACGCCCGGGCAGCGGCGACGAAACCCGTGCCTGGGGGCCGCCGTGGGTATCGCCCGACGATGCCGCGAGTAGTGGCGCCGGTGAAAGCGCCTACTTTCTCTCGTGTAATCGTAACAAGCGCTCGATCGCCGTCGATCTCGCACACGGTGAGGGTGCCGCGCTCGTGCGTGAACTCGCCGGGCGCGCCGACGTGCTGCTCGAGAACTTTCGCGCCGGCACGCTCGCCCGTTTCGGCCTTGATGACGGGGCGCTCCGCGCTCTGAATCCGCGCCTGGTCTACTGCACGATCAGCGCGTGGGGCAGTGGCTCGTCGCGTGCGGGCGAAGCCGGCTACGACGCCATGATCCAGGCCGCTGGCGGTTTCATGAGCATCACCGGCGCGCCGGCGGCAGAAGGCGGTTCGCCGGTGAAGGCCGGAGTCGCGATCGCGGACCTGGTGACCGGCTTTTACGCCACCTCGGCAATTCTCGCGGCACTGCAGGCGCGCGAGCGCACGGGGACGGGCCAACGCATCGAGGTGCCGCTGTTCGACGCCCAGGTGGCGGCGCTCGCGAACCAGGCATTGAACTTCCTCGTCGGGGGCGAAGTCCCGCAGCGCCTCGGCACGGCACACCCGAACATCGTGCCGTACCAGGCTTTTGCCACGGCTGACGGGCATCTCATGCTGGCAATCGGCAACGACGCGCAGTTTCGCCGTTGCATCGACTGCCTGGGCCTGGCCGGTCGCCTCGGTGGCGCGGCGTTCGCCAGCAACAGCGCGCGTGTGGCGCGCCGGGACGAGGTCGTCGGCGCGATAGGCGCGGCGCTTTCTGAGCGAACGACGGCCGAGTGGCAGTCACGGCTCACGGCGGCAAGCGTGCCATGCGGCCCGGTCAACACGCTCGACCGGGTTTTCGCCGAGCCTTATGTCCGCGAGCAGGCGCTCGTTCGCCGGTTGGCGCACCCTTACGACCCGGAGCTGCCGACGGTGGCGAACCCGGTGCGCTTCTCCGGCACGCCGGTCCGGTATTCGGCCGCACCGCCGTTGCTCGGCGCCGACACCGACGCGGTATTGCAGGAGTGGTTGGGGTATTCTGCAGAGCGTATCGACGAACTGAGAGCATCGGGCGCCATTGAACGCTAAACCGGAAGCCGCCGTCACGCGCCAGATAGGCCGCAGCGACGGGTTGCGCGACGTCAAGTATGAGATTCGCGGACAGCTCGCGCACCGGGCGCTGGAACTCGAGAAGCGCGGTTACGAGATCATTTCGCTGAATATCGGCAACCCGGGGTTGTTCGGGTTCCGGACTCCCGAGACGATGCGGCTCGCGATGATCGAAAACCTCTCCCTCGCGGAACCTTATTGCCACCAGAAGGGCATATTCCCCGCGCGCGAAGCTATCGTGATGCAACAACAAAACCGGGGCGTTCCCGGCGTCAGCGCGGACGACGTCTTCATCGGTAACGGTGTCAGCGAGCTGATAGACCTCACACTGCGCGCGCTCCTGAATCCGGGCGACGAAGTACTGGTGCCGAGTCCCGACTACCCCCTGTGGTCGGCGGCCGTCACGCTGAACGGCGGGATTCCCCGCTATTACACGTGCTCGCCGGACAACGGGTTCGTACCGGACCCCGACGATCTCGCGGACCTCATCGGCCCGAGGACACGGGCCATCGTCGTCATCAATCCCAACAATCCTACGGGCGCGGTGTACACACGCCCAGTTCTCAAGGCCATCGCCGAGCTTGCCGAGCATTACGGGCTGCTGCTCATGGCCGACGAGATCTACGACCAGATGGTCTACGACGACGCCGAGTTCGTGCCGATGGCGACACTCGCACAAGGCGGTGTCTGCCTGAGCTTTTCAGGTCTGTCGAAGGTTTACCGGGCCTGCGGATACCGGGTCGGCTGGTGCGTGTTCAGCGGTGACCTGGAGAGGGCGCGCTCGTACATCCACGGCATGGAGCTGCTCGCAGCGTTGCGCCTCTGCAGCAACGTGCCTGGCCAGTGGGCCGTCCAGACGGCGCTCGGCGGATTCCAGAGCATCCGGGACCTCGTCGCCCCCGGCGGCCGGCTGCACCAGCAGCGGGAGACGATCATCGACCGTACCGCCGCAAGTCCCTACCTGCACCTGCATGCGCCGCGCGGTGCGATGTATGCCTTCATTCGCCTCGACGAGCGCTTCGCCGCCACGCTCGACGACCAGGCGTTCGCGCTCGAACTCCTCGAGAGCATGCACGTGCTCGTCGCGCCGGGCAGCAGTTTCAATACGCCGTATCGCGACCACTTCCGGATCACGACCCTGCCGGACAGTGACACCTTGCACACGGTGTTCGACCGGATCGACAGCCTGCTCGACCAGCATCGCTAGAGTCCCCCCGGTGTATGACTGGCTGAACGAACTGCCGGGCGACGGCAGCGCGCACGTCGTGACACCGACGCGGCGGCTCGCGCGGATGCTGCGGGCCGCGCACGCGAAGTTCCGGCTCGCGGCCGGCGAGAGTGCCTGGGCGAGTCCCGCGATCTTCGCATTGCAGGACTGGTACGTGGCCCTTGCCGAGCGACGGCTGCCCACGGACACGTTCCCGGTGCGCGTAAACGAACAGCAAGCGCGGTTGCTGTGGGAAGAAAGCCTGCGTGCGGAGATCGTCGACCCCTTCGTCAATCCGGTGGCGCTGGCGCGCCTCTGCCGCGACACCTGGCAGCGCCTGCAGGACTGGCGCGTGCCGCTCACGCGAGTGCAAACGTCGGCCACGGGGCCGGATCAGCAGTTGTTCGCGCGCGCGGCGGGACGGTACGCGGAGAGCCTGGCGGCACGCGGTTTCGTCGATGGCGCAGGCCTGCCGCACGTACTTCTGGACCGCATCGCACAAGGTCGCCTCGCGCCGCCGGCGGCAGTGTGGTGCTGTGGCTTCGACCGCCTGCCGCCGCAGGCCGGCGAACTCCTTGCCGCGATGGCCGCACGCGGCACGCGCCGCCGGGAGTTGGCGCCCGCGGGGCCTGGCCGCGTGGGACTGCTCGAGTACCCCGACCCGGAAGCGGAATTGCGTGCGGCCGGTGCGTGGGCCCGGGAGGAACTCGAGCGCGATCCTTCGGCGACGCTCGCAATCGTCGTCACGCGGCTCGAGCAGGACGCCCGGCGGAGCGCCGCACTCATTCGCGAAGGCCTGGTGCCGGGATGGCAGGCTGCCGGCCCCGCCGTCGCGGCCGCGCTCGACCTGTCCTGGGGCGGACGGCTCGCGGACCTGCCCGCAATTCACATAGCGCTCCTCGCGTTGCGCTGGTGTCATCGCCCGCTGACCGGCGCGGAGGTCGGCATGCTCCTGCGCTCCCCGTTTCTCGGAACTGGCGACGGCACCGGCCGCAGCCGCCTGGAGCGTCGCCTGCGGGACTGGCCGGACCGGCCGTGGCAGCTGAATTCCCTGCTCGGTGCGCTCGGTGGCCGCGACGGTTCGCCGGATGCAGTCGACTGGCTCGCCCGCTTCGCAGGCGCTCTCGATGCGCTGCGGGCAACGCCGTCCGTACAGGCACCCGCGGCCTGGGCCGAACAGTTCGAGCGCAGGCTAGCCGTGCTCGGCTGGCCGGGAGAGGCGCCACTCGATAGCGCGGATTTCCAGCTCGACAACCGCTGGCGCAAACTCTTGAACGAGTTCGCCCGCCTGGGCCTGGTGGCGCCGCGGCTGCGCGGGGAGGAGGCTGTCGCGCGCCTGGCGGCGCTCGCGGCGGACACGCTGTTCCAGCCCGAGACGCCCGGGGCCGTCGTCGCCGTACTCGGGCCGCTCGAAGCGGCGGGCCTCGAGTTCGACAAGCTGCGACTGACCGGCGCCGTCACGACCGACTGGCCTTCGCCAAGCCGACCGCTGACGCTCGTGGCCCGCGAACTGCAGCGGGAGTACGGCATGCCCGACGCCACGCCGGAGGACACGGCCTCGTTTGCGCGCCGCGTACTGCGGCGCCTCGCCGGGTCCGCCGCGGAGTGCACGCTGACGTATCCGCGCCGTGTCGGCGACGCGGAACAGTCGCCAACTCGCCTGCTCGGCGGGCTGGCTGCCGCGGCGGGCGTCGGCGATCCCGGCTGGTACGCCATGCGTTTCGCCGGGAGCGGCGAATTCGAGGTACCCGGCGACCGCGTTCCGCCGGTAGCCGCCGGCGAACGCATTTCGGGCGGAGCGACGACCATCCAGCGCCAGGGGGAGGAGCCGTTCGCGGCCTTCGCACTCGGGCGCCTGCAGGCCCGGCCCCTGCCGGCATTTACCGGCGGCATACCGCCGAACGTCCGGGGCAACCTCATTCACGCCGCGCTGGCCGCGCTGTACGCGGAGCGGCCCGTGCAGGCCGCGTTGCGCGGCTGGTCCGCGGACGACCGCAGCCGGCGCATCGGTGCGGCGGTCGATCGCGCCTACTACAGGGCGGAACGGCACGCCGACCCGGTGCTGCGCGAGCTGTTCCGCCTGGAACGCGAGCGCACGGCGAGCCTGCTCCGGGACGTGCTGGACCTCGACCTCGAGCGGGATCCGTTCGCCGTGGGGAGCGTGGAGGGCAGGAACCCGGCTCGATTCGGCCGGCTAAACGTCGAACTGCGCTGCGACCGGATTGACGTACTCCCGGACGGATCGGAGGTCATCCTGGACTACAAGACCGGCCGTCCGCCGCGGCTCGTCGGTCGCGACGGCCCGAGCGACTGGCAGCTCATCGTCTATGCCTGCGCGGCTACGGCTCCTGTGAGCGGGCTGGGCCTCTACGTCGTCGACCGCCGTGCAACGCACATCGACGGGACCGGGCCGGCCTTCGGCGACGACGAGCACTGGTATGCCGGGCTCGCCGAGTGGCGGGCAACGGTGTTCCGGCTGGCGGCGATGCTCGCGGACGGAGACGTGCGGCTCAACGCCGCCCGTGGCCTTGGCGCAGCGCGGCCGCTCGCGGTCCTCAGCCGGTTTCCCGAGGTGTACCGTGGCGACTGAGCAGGAGCGGCTGCGGGCGGACGATCTGCGCGCGCGGGACGCCGCACTCGACATCCACCGCTCGTTTATCGTCCAGGCGCCGGCCGGGTCAGGAAAGACGGAACTGCTGATCCAGCGATACCTGAAGCTCTTCGCCGTCGTCGACGAGCCCGAAGAGATTCTCGCCATCACGTTCACGCGCAAGGCTGCCGCGGAGATGCGGTTGCGCGTGCTCGAGGCACTGGAAGCGGCGCAGGCCGGGACCACATCGGACTCGCCGCACCGGCGGGTCACCGCCGACGCCGCCGCCGACGTACTGCGCCGCGACGCGGTGTGCGGCTGGGGGATCGTCGAGAACCCCGGGCGCATGCGCATCATGACGCTCGACGCGCTCAACGCCTCCGTCGCTCGCATGCTGCCGCTTACCGCCGGCACCGGCGCGCACGCGACCATCGTCGAGGACAGCCAGATGCTGTCCTTGCACCGCGATGCGGCCGCCGCCACGCTCGACTGGCTGGCCGCAGACGACGACAACGCTCAAGCAGTCCGGGACGTGCTGGCCCACGTAGACGGGCACACCGGCATCTATGTCGAGCAACTCGCGCGCCTGCTCGCAAGCCGCGACCAGTGGCTGCCGTTCGTCGGCAGCGGCAGGCTTTCGGATGCGGACGCGGCGCGTTTGCGTGCGTCCCTGGAACGCGAGCTCGCGGACATTGCGGCGCGCGCGCTTGCCGGCGTGCAGCATTCCCTGCCGCGCTGGCTCGCGGGCTCGCTGCCGCCACTTGCGGCATACGCAGCCGCGAATCTGAGACAAGCCGACCCTGGTTTCGCCCTGCTCGCAGACGGGGCGCCGCTCACGGGCGCGGCCGCCGGCGACCTGGCGCGCTGGCTCGCCATCGCGACACTGCTGCTCACGGCAGAGGGTTCGCCGCGGCGCCGGTTGTCCGTGCTCGAGGGGTTCCCGCCAGCGGATGGCGGCGAGAAAGCAGCCATGCAGGGAGTGCTCGATCAACTGGGCGAACACCCGGAGTTCGTCGCGGCCCTCCACGCACTTCGCGATTTGCCACCGACCCGGTACCCGGACGATCAATGGGCGACGCTCAGGAGCCTCTTTCGCCTTCTGCCCGTGGGCATCTACGAATTGCGGCGCCTGTTCGCGGCACGCGGCGTCACCGACTACGTCGAAGTCGCGCTCGGCGCTGCGGCCGCGCTGGGCACCACCGATGCACCGGGCAACGTTGCGCTGCTCCTCGATTACACCGTCCGCCACGTGCTCGTCGACGAGATGCAGGACACGTCGAAGTCGCAGTACCGTCTGCTCGAAGCGCTGACGGCCGGCTGGGAACCGGGGGACGGCCGCACGTTGTTCTGCGTCGGCGACCCGATGCAGTCGATCTACCGGTTCCGCAATGCAGAGGTCATGCAGTTCCTGCGGGCCCGCGAGCACGGCATCGGAGGTGTCCGTCTCGAACCCTTGGTATTGCGCCAGAACTTCCGCTCGGGAGAACGCCTGGTCGACTGGTTCAACGCGACGTTCGCCAACGTCTTGCCCTTGCGCGACGACCCGCTCGCAGGCGCCGTGGCGTACGCGGCATCGACGCCGACACCCGCCCTCGCGGGACAGGGAGAATGCACCGTATACCCCTGTTTCGGGTCGGGCGTCGAACGCGAGGCGGAGGAAGGCGCTGCCGTCGTCGCGAAGCTCGTGGCGGCGCATCCCGGGGAGAGCATCGCGGTACTGGTCCGCAGCCGTACGCAGTTGCCGAACCTGCTGAGACAGCTCCGGGCCCGCCGCGTCGCCTGCCAGTCCGTCGACATCGATCGCCTGACCGACCTCCCGGAGATCCTCGACCTGCTGGCGCTGACGCGCGCACTCGTCCATCCGGGCGACCGCGTCGCCTGGCTCGGCCTCCTTAGAAGCCCGTGGATCGGGCTCGACTG
>DASUOE010000182.1:0-18970 GCA_036276805.1 Woeseiaceae bacterium
GTACCGGAACGGCCCGTCCACGAGCGCCCGGATCTCTTTCAGTCGCTCGATGCTGCCGGTCGCTTCCTTGATGCCGAAGATATTTCCATGTCGTGCGAGCCGCGCGACCGTCGCCGGCTGCAGGTCGGCCACCGTCCGGCCGGGCACGTTGTACAGCATAACCGGGCGGTCGACGACGTCGGCAATGGCCGAGAAGTGCCGCAGCATACCTTCCTGCACCGGCTTGTTGTAGTACGGGACGACGAGCAGGTACGCGTCGATGCCGCAGCCGGCCACTTCCCGCGAGAGCCGGATCGTCTGGGCGGTCGAGTTCGAGCCCGTGCCCGCAATCACCGGCATCCGGCCGTCGACCAGTTCGACCGCCCGTCGGATCAGCGCCGCGTGCTCGTCTCTCTCGAGGGTCGCCGACTCGCCGGTCGTGCCGGCTACGACCAGTCCGTCGGTGCCGGCCTCGACGTGAAACTCGACGAGCTTCTTGAGCGCCGCGTCGTCGACCCGATCCTGGGCGTCGAACGGGGTCGCCAGGGCCACCAGGCTGCCCTCGAACACGGACATTCCTCGCCACAAACAAGGCGGCGATGTTACTGTTCGCTGTCCACGCTGGCAAGGCGCGGCGCGGACTTCCCGACAGAATCAATAATACTTCGAGATAAATGAGCCAACTCATTGTTTTGTCTGCGATCGGAACGGATCGCACGGGTGTCGTGCAGGACATCTCCAAGGTCATCCTGGGCTGCGGCGGCAACATCGAGGAAAGCCGCATGACCACCCTCGGTTCCGAGTTCGCCGTTCTCATGCTCGTCTCCGGGAACTGGCACACGCTGAGCCGGCTCGAGAAGGGGCTCGAAAAGCTGACGGAAGACGGCGACCTCACGTTCTCGATCCGCAAGACCGGCGCCCGGAAGATCAGCGACGACCGCATGCCCTACGCGGTGGACGTCGTGTGCCTCGACCAGCAGGGCATCGTCTACAACCTCGCGAACTTTTTCGCCGCCCGCGACATCGAGATCGCCGACGTCTCGACGCGGCGCTACTCGGCCGCCCACACCGGCGCACCGATGTTCGCCGTGCAGATGGCGGTCAACGTTCCGGGCTCGATCAATCTCGCCCTGCTCCGGGACGACTTCGCGGACCTGTGCGACAGCCTGAACCTCGACGGCATCCTGGACCCCGTCAAGGGCTGAACCGGGCCTGCCTCGCCACAACGAGCGGAGAACCAATAGTGAGCGGACCGACACTGAACCGCGTCGTCGCCGACTTCCGGTGCGCATCGACCGGCGGCGAGATGCGCCTGAAGGACTACCGGGGCCAGCGGCTGGTGCTGTATTTCTACCCGAAGGACGCCACGCCCGGCTGCACGCTGGAAGGGCAGGACTTCCGCGACCTGCACGCGAAATTCCGGCGGCGCAATACTGTCGTATTCGGCGTGTCGCGCGACAGTCTCGCCTCGCACGAGAAGTTTCGCGACAAGCAGGGCTTCCCGTTCCACCTCGTCTCCGACCCGGACGAGAAACTCTGCCGCCGGTTCGACGTCATCCGGGAAAAGACCCTTTACGGCCGCAAGCACATGGGCGTGGAGCGCAGCACGTTCCTCATCGACGACGCCGGAAAGCTGCGCGGCGAGTGGCGCGGCGTGCGGGTGAAGGGCCATGCCGCATCCGTGCTCGCGGCCGTCGAGGCGCTCGGCGAGGCCCGCTGAGCCCGGCTCTTATGGCAAAACCGGCGAGCCACCGCCCGCCCGGAGTATCATGGCGGGAACGGACGGCTTCTAAGCCAGTCGGAAGTACCATGCAAAGGATCCGCCACCGCCTGCAATTCCTGCCAGCCGCCCTGGCCTGCCTCACCCTGGCGGGGCCGGCGGGCTTGCGCGCGGACGATATCAAGCTCCCCGACATGGGCAGCCCGGCAGACGCCGTCCTGTCCAAGAACGAGGAGAACCGTTTCGGCCGCGCCATCATGGCCCAGATCCGGGTGAGCGGCGACGTCGTCGAAGACCCGCTCATGACCGAGTACATCAACGAGATCGGGCACCGGATCGCGGCGCAGACCAACGACGGCGACCACAGCTTCGAGTTTTTCATCGTCGAGGATCCGCGCATCAATGCGTTTGCCCTGCCGGGCGGCTATATCGGCGTGCACACCGGCCTGCTCGAAGCGACGCGCAACGAGGACGAACTCGCCGGCGTCCTCGCGCACGAAATCGCGCACGTCACGCAGCGGCATATCGCCCGCTCGATCCATGCGAACCAGCGCCAGAGCCTGCTGTCGACGGCGCTGATGCTCGGAGCGCTGCTCGCGGGCGCTGCCGTCGGCGATGCGGATGTCGCGCAGGCAGGCGTCGCCGTCGCACAGGGGACCGCCGTGCAGAACCAGATCAACTTCACGCGCAGCAACGAGTACGAGGCCGACCGCATCGGCATCAATGCACTGTACGACGCGGGCTACGACCCGCACGGCATGGCGAGCTTCTTCGAGGTGATGTCGCGGCTGCAGCCGGCATCGCCTGAGCTGCGGGCGCCGGAGTTCCTGCGCACGCACCCGGTGTCGAGCGCGCGTATCGCGGAAGCCCGCAGCCGGGCGCAGGAATACGCGCGCCGGCCGTACGACGACGACTCGACGAGCTACGGCATCGCCCGCACCCGGGGCATCGTCGACCGGTTCAGCACGCCGGCCGGCGCCGTCGAGTACTTCGAGCAGACGGCGTACGAGCGCCAGACCGACGTCGAGCGCTACGGCCGCGCCGTGGCCTACCAGCGTGCCGGCCGGCACGACGAGGCGAACCGCATTTTCGCCGAACTGCTCGACAAGGACCCGCAGGTCATTGCGTATCACATCGGCCTGGGCGAGACGCAGTACAGCCTGGAGAATTATGCCGCCGGGCGTGCGACGTTCGAGCGTGCCGTCGAACTGTTCCCCCGCAATGTGCCGCTCGTCATCAGCTACGGCGAGGAGCTCATCCGTCTCGGCGACGCGCCCAAGGCCCACCGGCTGCTGCTCGACCTCATGAACAACGTGCCGCCGACGCCCGAACAGGTCCGCCTTATCGCACGGGCGGCTACCGAGGCCGGCGACGCGGCCGAAGCCTACTACTACATGTCCGAGTACGAGCTGATGACCGGCGACCTGGTCGGCGGCATCCGCTACCTGCAACAGGCGCTGTCCCTGCCCGAGCTGCAGGAAATCCAGCGCATACGGTTCGAAGCCCGGATCGATTTCATCCGCGAATACATGACCGAGGAACAGCTCCAGCAGATGCAGCGCAGCCGCGGCGGTCAATCACTGGTATCTGATGCCCGTTAGAAACCTCGTCCCGGCAGCGCTTGCGCTGCTGCTGTCCGCCTGCGCGTCGACACCGGAGGGCAGCCGCGTCGACTACGACCCGTGGGAGCCGTTCAATCGCCAGATGTACGCCATCAACGACTTCGGCGACCGCTACCTGCTGAAGCCCGTTGCGAAAGGCTACGACGCGATCCTGCCCGACGTCGTCCAGACCGGGGTCACGAACTTCTCCCGCAACCTCACCTCGCCGATGTCGTCCGTGAACAACTTCCTGCAGGGCAAGCCGCGCGACGGTTTCAGCGAGCTCACCCGCTTCCTGTTCAACAGCACGATCGGCATCGGCGGACTGATCGACGTCGCCGCGATGGGCGGCCTCGAACGCAAGTACGAGGACTTCGGCCAGACGTTTGCCGTCTGGGGCGTGCCGGACGGCCCGTTCGTGATGGTGCCGTTCATCGGGCCGCGCACCTTGAGCCACACCGCCTCGGTGCCGCTCAACATCTGGTCCGACCCGCTGTGGCATTACGAGGTCACGAGCGTGCGCAACAAGCTCGAGATCCTGCGCCTCATCAACCTGCGCGCCAACCTCCTGGACCTCGACAGGTTTCTCGAGGATTCGAAGGATCCCTACATCACGCTGCGTGAGTCCTACCTCCAGAACCGCCAGTTCGAGGTCTACGACGGCGACCCGCCGATGCAGGACGACTTTTACGAGGAATTCGAGGAAGACTTCGAAGACGACTACGAGGACGACTACGACGGCAACGGAGCTGACGCCGAGGACGCCCCGGGCGGAGGCGAATAGCTCCGTAGGAAGCCCCGCGGCCGCGTGACGCAGCCGCGGCCGGCCGTGCTGTCAGGCAACCGGCGCCTCGATGAAGCCGGACCAGCGTTCGCCCCGGGCCAACAGGTTCTCGACTTCGGTCACCCGCGCGATCGCCGTGATTCGCTCCGGCACGGAGACGAAGCGGATCTCCCGCACGGTCTGGATCGCCCAGGTGATCCACTCGAGCAGCAGCGCGAGCCCGGCGGAGTCGGCATCGTCGACGGCGGAGAGATCCACCTCGATCCGCGTGTATTCCTCGAACTTGTCCTCGCTCTCGCGCAGGATCCGCTCGGCGGTGGCGAAGCTCATGGCGCCGGCAAGCCGGAAACGGCCCTCGCCGACGTCGGTGAGTTCGTAGCTACTCACCGCTTTCGCTCATCGCCTCGTCCGTTTCGCCGGCAGCGGCATCGTCATCGTCCGCCGCGCCATCGCTGCCCGCGTCGCTCTCGTAGCGGGCAATCACTTCCTCGAGGCTCGACGAGCTGATCTCGGAATCGAGTTCCGCCCGGAAATTGCGGATGTAGGATACGCCCTCGATCGTGACGTCGAAGATCTTCCAGCCGTCGTCACGTTTCACGAGCCCGTAGTTGACCGGCGTTTCCGTGCCGTCGTCGAGCGTCACCATGGTGCGTACCATCGTGCGCTTGCTCGCGGCATCGCCGCGGTAGTTCAGCACCTGTACCTTGTCGGCATCGAACTCGGTGACCCCGTCCGCGTACTTGCGCAGCATGGCCGCGTAGAACGCCTCGATGAAGCGCTCCCGCTGCGCCGGAGTGGCCTCGCGCCAGTGCCGGCCGAGGACGAGCTGCGCGGCGTACTTGCGGTCGAAGCGCGGCAACAGGATCGGGTCGATCGCCTGGCGGAGCGCGGCCGGGTCGTTTGCGAGCTCGTCCTGCCGACCGTCCAGCACCTGGCTCAGCTCGTCGATCGCGGACGTGATCACGTCGTTCGGCGACGACTCCGTCTGGGCGGCCGCGGGCAGCGCGACAGCCAGTGCCAGCACGAGCGTGGTGAAGAAAGTCGGTGTGAACGTCGCGGAAAGCGTCGCGTTGCCTGGTTTCATTGATCGTCATCCTCGTTCGAGCCGCGGACCAAAAACTTGCCGATGAGGTTTTCGAGGACCACGGCGGATTGGGTGAAAGGTACCTCGCTGCCTTCTTCGAGATACGTGTCGGAGCCGCCCGCCTGCAGGCCGATGTACTGGCTGCCGAGCAGCCCGGCCGTGAGCACGCTGGCGTCGGAGTCGTCGGGAATCGTGTCGTAGCGCGCGTCGATCACCATCGTGACGACGGCGTCGAGCAGATCCGCGTCGAATTCGATCGTCTGCACGCGCCCGATGGTCACCCCCGCCATCGAGACCGGGGCGCGCGGCTTCAGGCTGCCCACGTTCTCGAACCGGGCCGTCACATGGAATACCTGCTTCGCCGCAAAATCGTCGCCCCCGGTCGCCTGGGTCGTCAGGAAGAACAGTGCGCCGATACCCAGCAGGGCGAACAGGCCGGCGCCGATTTCGACTGTACGCGTCTTCTTCATTCGCTTACCTCAGGAACCACGCGGTAATCATGAAATCCGAAATCAGGACGGCGATGGCGGTCAGCACGACGGTGCGCGTGGTGGCGCGGCTGACCCCTTCGGCGGTCGGAATCGCATTGTAACCTTCCCAGACGGCGAGCAGGCTGGCAATGATGCCGAAGACGATGCTCTTCAGGATGCCCTCCATAACGTCCCGGAGCCCGAGCGTCGACTGCATCTGCTGCCAGAATGCGCCGACGTCGATGTTGAGCAGCATGACACCGACCATGTGGGCGCCAAGCAGGCCGATCATGCTGAACACGGCCACCAGCAGCGGCATCGCGATGACGCCGCCGAGGAACCGCGGCACCACCACCCGGCGAACGGGGTCGACCGCCATCATCTCCATCGCCGCCAGCTGGTCCGTGGCCTTCATGAGCCCTATCTCCGAGGCCAGCGCCGTACCGGCGCGTCCTGCAAACAATAGAGCGGTGATGACGGGCCCGAGTTCCTTGATGAGCGCGAAACCGGCGAAAATACCTACCGCATCCTCGGCGTTGAACCGGGTGAGGTTGGCGTAGCCCTGCAACGCCAGGACGCCGCCGACGAACGCCCCGCAGACCATGATGATGACGAGCGAGAGAGACCCGGCGTTGTATACCTGGGCGACGATCAGCGGGAACCGGCGGACGAACACCCGCGGGACCTGGACGATCAGTTCCAGCAGGAACAGGGTGAGCGCGCCGAACGTGCGCACGAACACCACCAGACTGACGTAGGCTTCCCGCAGCATCGGCTGTTACTCGGAATCCCGGCCGAGCAGCTGCTCTGCGTAATCCGGTGCCTGGTAGTGGAACGCGACCGGCCCGTCCGCCATTCCGTGCATGAACTGGCGGACGAGTTCCGAACTCGCACGGTTGAGTTCGGCGGGGCTGCCCGATGCAGCGACCGTGCCGTCCGACAGCAGGTAGCTTATGTCCGCCACCGTCGAGACTTCGTCCACGTCGTGGCTCACGATGATGCTCGTGATGCCGAGCGCGTCGTTCATGCGGCGAACGAGGCGCACGATGACGCCCATCGAAATCGGGTCGAGTCCGACGAACGGCTCGTCGTAGATGAGGATGTCCGGGTCGGTCGCCATGGCGCGCGCGAGCGCCACGCGCCGGGCCATGCCGCCGGAGAGCTCGCGCGGCAGCATGTCCGCCGCACCGCGCAGGCCGACGGCGTGCAGCTTCGTCAGCACCACGTGCCGGATGAGCCGGTTCGAGAGGCTCGTGTGCTCACGCAGGGGGAACGCGACGTTTTCGAATACTGTCAGGTCGGTCAACAACGCGCCGTTCTGGAACAGCATCCCGAAGCGCTTGCGCAGCTTGTACAGGTCCGACTTCGAGAGATCGGCGATGTCTACCCCGTCCACGAGGATGCGTCCCGAGTCCGGCCGAAGCTGGCGGGTGATGAGTCGGAGCAGCGTCGTCTTGCCCGTGCCGCTCGGCCCCATCAGTGCCGTGACGTGGCCGCGTTTGATGTCGGCATTGAGCCCCTTGAAAATCGGGGTGGCGCCGCGGGCGAACCAGAGGTCGCGGATCTCGATGATGTTGTCGTCGTTCGCAGTCATTTCGCGCGCGTAGCATAGCAGACAGCTTCGCTGAATCCGCACGGGGGCTGGCCTCCCCGGCGAAAGAGGACTAAAATAGTCCCCATTCAGGCAACGGGAGCCCGCTCGTGCTTCGCATCAGCAAGCTGACCGATTACGGCACGGTCGTACTCGCGCGCCTGGCCGCCGCTCGCGGCGCGATCGTGAGCGCCGCCGACGTGGCGCAGGCGACCGGCATCGCGCTGCCTACCGTGAGCAAGATACTGAAGTCGCTCGCGCGCGCCGGCCTCGTCATGTCGACGCGCGGCGCGAACGGCGGTTACGCACTCGCCCGCGCACCGCAGGAGATCAGTGCCGCGGACGTGATCGACGCCCTGGAAGGGCCTGTGTCGATCACCGAATGCAGCGCCGCCGGCAGCCAATGCGAGCACGAGGGCCTGTGCAGCGTCGGCGGCACCTGGCAACGGATCAACGTGGCCATCCGGCAGGCGCTCGACGAGGTCACACTCGTCGATCTCGCGCAGGCGAACCGCCCGCTGCCCTCGTTCCGGTTTGCGGGCGTCGCGGTCAGCGTCGAGACGCAGCGGCCCAAGAAGGCATGACGAACCAGATCTGACATACGAAGGATATCGTGGCAACAGAATCCGAAAACCTGGAACGCCTGGTCAACCGCCGCTACCAGCACGGCTTCGTCACCGACATCGCGAGCGAAGGCCTGCCGCCGGGGCTCGACGAAGACGTCGTCCGCGCGCTCTCGGCCCTGAAGGAGGAGCCGGAGTTCATGCTGGAGTGGCGCCTGCGCGCGTACCGGCAGTGGCTGCAGATGACCGAGCCGGCCTGGGCACACGTGCACTACCCGAAGATCGACTACAACTCGATCTCCTACTACTCGGCCCCGAAATCGGACGGCGACCGGCCGAAGAGCCTCGACGAGGTCGACCCGAAGCTCCTCGAGACCTACGACAAGCTCGGCATCCCGCTGCACGAACGGGCGAAGCTCGCCGGTGTGGCGGTGGACGCAGTGTTCGACAGCGTCTCCGTAGCGACCACGTTCAAGAAGAAGCTCGCCGAGGCGGGCGTGATCTTCTGCTCGTTCTCCGAAGCGGTCCGGAATCATCCGGAACTCGTGCGCAAGTACCTCGGCACGGTCGTGCCGCGCGGCGACAACTTCTTCGCCGCCCTGAATTCGGCGGTCTTCAGCGACGGCTCCTTCGTGTACGTGCCGAAGGGCGTGCGCTGCCCGATGGAGCTGTCTACGTATTTCCGCATCAACGCGGCCAACACCGGGCAGTTCGAACGCACGCTGATCGTCGCGGACGAAGGCAGCCACGTCTCCTACCTCGAGGGCTGCACCGCGCCGATGCGCGACGAGAACCAGCTGCATGCCGCGGTCGTGGAGCTGGTCGCGCTGAAGGACGCGCAAATCAAGTACTCGACCGTGCAGAACTGGTACCCGGGCGACGAGCGCGGGGTCGGCGGCATCTACAATTTCGTGACCAAGCGCGGCGACTGCCGCGGGGCGAACTCCAGGATCTCGTGGACGCAGGTCGAGACGGGCTCGGCCATCACCTGGAAGTACCCGAGCTGCATCCTGCGCGGCGAGAATTCGGTCGGCGAGTTCTACTCGGTCGCCGTCACGAACAACTACCAGCAGGCCGACACGGGTACGAAGATGATCCACATCGGCCGCAATACGCGCAGCACGATCGTCTCGAAGGGCATCTCGGCCGGCAAGGCGCAGAACGCCTATCGCGGGCTCGTGCGCGTCATGCCGCAGGCGTCCGGCGCGCGCAACCATACGCAGTGCGACTCGCTGCTGATCGGCAAGGAATGCGGGGCACATACGTTTCCGTACATGGAGATCCGCAATCCGACGGCACGGGTCGAGCACGAGGCCACGACGTCGAAAATCTCGGCCGACCAGCTTTTCTACTGCCGGCAACGGGGCATCTCCGAGGAAGACGCCGTGAACATGATCGTCAACGGCTTCTGCAAGCAGGTGTTCAACGAACTCCCGATGGAGTTCGCCGTCGAGGCGCAGGCGCTGCTCAACGTCAGCCTCGAAGGCGCCGTCGGATAACGCATTTTTCACTCGAAGGACTTAGATGAGTTTGCTCGACATCCAGAACCTGCACGTCCGGATCGGCGACGCCGACATCCTGCGCGGCCTGACGCTCGCCGTGGCCGCCGGCGAAGTGCACGCAATAATGGGCCCGAACGGCTCCGGCAAGAGCACCCTGGCGAACGTCATCGCCGGCCACGAGGACTACGAGATCGTCTCGGGCAGCCTCCGGTACGACGGCAAGGACCTGGCGCCGCTGGCGCCCGAGGAACGGGCCCGGGAGGGAATATTCCTAGGCTTCCAGTACCCCGTGGAGATTCCCGGGGTGAACAACGCCTACCTGCTCAAGGCCGCGGTGAACGCCCGGCGCAAGCACCAGGGGCTGCCGGAGATCGACGCGTTCGAATTCCTGAAGCTCGCTCGGGCGCGGATGGCGGAACTCGGGATCGACCCGAAGTTCCTGAACCGCGGCGTCAACGAGGGCTTCTCGGGCGGCGAGAAGAAGCGCAATGAGATCCTGCAACTTGCGATGCTCGAGCCGCGCCTTGCGATTCTCGACGAAACCGACTCCGGCCTCGACATCGATGCGCTCAGGGCCGTTGCCGCGGGCGTCAACGGCCTCCGGAGCCCGGATCGCGCGATCGTCCTGGTGACGCATTACCAGCGGCTGCTCGACTACGTAGAGCCGGATTACGTCCATGTACTCTCGGAAGGACGGATCGTGCGCTCGGGCGACAAGTCGCTGGCGCTCGAACTCGAGGAGAAAGGCTACGAGTGGGCGCGGGAGGCGGCGACGGCATGAACCCGGTCCTGCCCCTCGATACGCTCACCCGCGTGGTGCGGCGCCTGCCCGGCGGCGGCCTGTCCGCGGCGCGCCAGGCCGCGCTCGCGTCGTTCGCCGAGCGCGGCTTCCCGTCGCTCAGCGACGAAGACTGGAAGTACACGGACCTCACGCCCGCGATCGACGTCAGCCGCGAGTGGCTCGCAGCCGGCGGGCCGGCCGAGACGCCGGATCCGGCGGGCATACTTGCCGTGCGCGCAACGCTCGATGCGCACTGGCTGGTGATCGCGAACGGCGAACTGCAGGAGGCGCAATCGAATGCCCTGACGCTGCCGGGCATCCGAGCCCGGCGCGGGCACGTCGGCGAGACGCGTTTCGAGGCCCCGCTGTCCGACCTGAACGCCGCGCTGAGCCACGACGTGCTCGAACTCACCATCGGCCGCGAGTATCGCGACGAAAAACCGATCGTCCTGCTCGTGGCGGACGCCGCGACCGGTGCGCCGATCGCATCGCAGGTGCGCATCGCCGTTCGCCTGGAAGACTCCGCGGTGGCGAGCTTCGTCGAATACCACGTGTCGAGCGGCAACGAGCGGCACTACTCCAATACGTTCATCGAGACGGACGTCGCGCCGGACGCCTGCTGCCGCTGGGTGCGCGTCCAGGAGCGGGCGCCGGTCCATACCCAGACGGCGCGCCTCGACGTGCGCCTCGACCACGGTGCGCGCCTCGAACACTTCGGCATCGATCTCGGCGGTGCACTCACGCGCAACGACCTGCGAGTAGACGTCGTCGGCAGGCACGCGCAGGTCACGCTCGACGGCGTCTATCTCGCGGGTCCGGGACAGCACGTCGACAACCATACGCGCACCGAGCACCGCGTCGGGCCCGCCCGGTCGAGGCAGGAGTACCGCGGCGTGCTGTCGGGCCGCTGCCGCGCCGTCTGGAACGGCAAGGCGATCATCCATCCCGGCGCCGACGGCACTGACCTCGAGCAGGCAAACCACAACCTGCTGTTGTCCGGAGACGCCGAGATCGATGCGAAGCCGGAACTCGAGATCTATGCCGACGACGTCAAGGCAGCGCACGGCGCTACCGTCGGCCAGCTCGACGAGCGCGCCCTCTTCTACCTGCAGAGCCGCGGCATCGGGCCTGCCCGGGCGAAGCGCATCCTGACGCGGGCGTTCGCCGCCACGGTCCTCGACAAGCTGCCGCTCCCCTGTCTGCGCGAGCTCGTCGGCGACAAGGTGGAAGCGCGCCTGCGCGGCATGGCCGGCGGAGCAACGGCATGAAGCCGCTCAAGGCGGAATGCGGCCACAACGCGCTCGACGTGCGCGACGATTTTCCGTTACTCGACCAGCTCGTGCACGGGCAGCCGCTCGTCTATCTCGACAGCGCCGCGACGGGACAGCAACCGCAGGCCGTCATCGACGCGGTGGCGAGGTACCAGCAGACTGACCATGCAAACGTCCATCGCGGGGTGCATACGCTGAGCCACCGCGCGACGGAAGCCTACGAAGGCGCACGGGACCGGCTCAGACGCTTCATCAACGCGGCCAGCCGGCGCGAGATCGTGCTGACGAGCGGCACGACGGAGTCCATCAACCTCGTCGCGCAAAGCTGGGGCCGTCCGCGGCTCGGCCCGGGCGATAAGGTGCTCATCACGCACCTCGAGCACCACTCGAACATCGTGCCCTGGCAGATCGTGTGCGAACAGACCGGCGCCACCCTCGAGGTCGCGCCCATCCTGCCGACCGGCGAGGTGAACCTCGATGCGCTGTATGCGCTGCTCGCGGGCGGCAGCGTGCGCCTGCTCGCGCTGGCGCACGTGTCGAATGCCCTCGGCACCATCAATCCGGTGGCGGCCATCATCCGCCGCGCGCGCGAGCTCGGCGCCGTCGTCCTCTTGGACGGCGCCCAGGCGGTGCCGCACATGGCGGTCGACGTGCAGGCGCTCGACTGCGACTTCTATGCGTTTTCCGGCCACAAGATGTTCGGACCGACGGGCACGGGCGTGCTGTACGGCCGCGAAGCGCTGCTCGACGCCATGCCGCCCTGGAAAGGCGGCGGCGACATGATCCTCGAGGTGCGCTTCGACGGGACCGTCTACAACGACCTGCCCTACAAGTTCGAAGCCGGCACGCCCAACATCGCAGGCGTCGTCGGGCTGGGCGCCGCCGTCGATTACCTCGAGAACGTGGGTCTCGATCGCATTGCCCGCCACGAAGCGGCGCTTACGGCCTGCCTCACCGAGCGTCTCGCCGCGATCGACGGGCTGCGCCTCGTCGGCACCGCGGCGCACAAGGCGGGCGTGCAGTCCTTCCTCGTGGGCGACATCCACCCCCACGACCTCGGCACGATCCTCGATCACCAGGGCGTCGCGATTCGCACGGGCCATCACTGCGCGATGCCCGTCATGCAGCACTTCGGCATACCCGGCACGGCGCGCGCCTCGCTCGCGCTCTACAACGATGCGGGCGACATCGACAGGCTCGTCGCGGGCATCCGCAAGGCCCAGGCGATATTTGCATGAGTACTGGCCACATGAACGGCGATCGCATCGGCCACGGGCGCTCGGGCGCTTCGCCCGCCGGAACTGTGACGCCCTTGACGGGTGACGAGCTCCGCGAGCTGTACCGCGAACTCATCCTCGACCATGCTCGCCGCCCGCGGCATTTCGGGCGGCTCAGCGGAGCGACCCACGAAGCCGTGGGCATAAACCCGCTGTGCGGCGACCGGCTGCACCTGTACCTCGCGGTGGATGCGGACGGCGTCATCCGCGAGGCGGGTTTCGAAGGCTCCGGCTGCGCGATCTCCGTCGCCTCGGCCTCGCTCATGGCCGAGATGATCACCGGCATGGACCGCGCGAACGCCCTGGCCCGCCGGCAGGACGTGACCTGCGCGTTGCGCGGCGAAGCTCCCGGTGCGGGCCTGGGCAAGCTTGAGGCCCTGCTCGGCGTGCGCGAGTTTCCGGCACGCGTGAAGTGCGCGACGCTCGCCTGGCAGGCGCTGGGCGGCGCCCTCACGAGCGCCGGCGGTCCCGTCAGCACGGAGAACTGATACATGTTCGGCCACACCAACGAGCCGATCACCCTGGCACGCGACGTCAAGGCGATCATCATCCCCGCCGGCGAGGAACTGACGCTGCGCGAAGGCACGAGCGGCTTCATCACGCAGGCGCTCGGCGGCAGCTTCACGGTCTACATCGAAGGCAACCTGTTCCGGGTCGCGGGCACCGACGCCGACGCACTCGGCAAGGAGATTACGCCGCCGCCCGAGGTGCCGGAGAACCCGACGGACAAGGACATCGAGAACGTCATCTGGAAGCAGCTCAAGACGTGTTACGACCCCGAGATCCCGGTCAACATCGTCGACCTCGGCCTCGTGTACCGGGTAGACGTCCGGCGTGACACCGGCGGCGAACGCTCTGTCGAGGTCGACATGACGCTGACAGCGCCGGGTTGCGGCATGGGCGATGTCCTCGTTGCCGATGCACAGGAGAAGATCGCGGTCATCCCCACCGTCGGCGACGTCCGCGTCGAACTCGTGTTCGATCCGCCCTGGAACCAGACCATGATGTCCGAGGAGGCCCGGCTCCAGACCGGCCTCATGTAGCAGGACCGATTCCGGCCCGTTGCTCGCACTCGCCGCCCGGCGAACTATAATCGGCCGTCAGCCGCAAAACGCCCGCCCGCAGACCGAATGAAGACCCTCACGATCCTTCGCCACGCCAAGTCCAGCTGGGACGACCCTGCACTCGCCGACCGCGACCGCCCCTTGAGCCCGCGCGGCCGCAAGGATGCGCCGAGGATGGGCCGGAGGATCGCCGCCGCGGGCGTCCGTCCGTCCCTCATCCTGAGCAGCCCGGCCGTCCGGGCATGGAAGACGGCGCGTGCCGCCGCCCGGGAACTGGGCTATCCGCTGGAGTTCCTGCACCGCGAGCCCGCACTGTACCTGGCCTCGCTCGACGAGCTGCTCGACGTCGTCTCCGCCCAGGACAACCAGTTCAACAACCTGATGCTGGTCGGCCACAACCCGGGGCTCACCGAGTTCGCCAACTTCCTGTCGCCGGGTCTCACGAACAACCTGCCGACGGCCGGCGTGGTCTCCGTGGCGATCGATCAGGACCACTGGGTCCTCAACGCCCGGCCGGCCACCGAGCTCGTGCTCTACGACTACCCGAAGAACGTCACCGCCGACGCCTGAGACTTCGCCCGAGCCTTCGCCGGCCTGAAGGTCGCCGGCCCCGATCCCGATCGCCGCAATACGAAACCGGCGCGGCGTGCGCGGGTCTCATCCGGCATGGGCGTCCACGACACAGCGTTGCGATACCTCGCGGATGCCGACCGCGACCTGACGAAGCGGCGGCGCGCGGAGCCGCACCCGGTCTGGCCTGCGATGTTCGCGCTCCTGTGCGTCGCGGGACACGTGGAGGCGAGCCTGAGGTTTCACTACGACGGCGAGTTCGACACGGCGGAACGTGCGGAGCTCGCCGCCTGGATTACAGAAGTCGCCGCCGAAATCGAGCGATTCATCGCACCCTACCCTTTCGAGGTGGACGTACGCTTCCACCGTGCGACAAGCGCCTCCTCACCGGTGCCCTGGGCGAACACGATCCGCTCCCGCGGCCAGGGCGTGAACATCCACGTGGACCCGGCGTATTCGAGAGCGCAATTGCTGGCGGACTGGACCGCATGGCACGAACTCAGCCACCTGTTGCTGCCGTATCTCGGCCGGCGCCATGCCTGGTTCGCGGAGGGCTTCGCGAGCTACATGCAGTACCAGGCGATGCAGGCGGCCGGGATACTCACGCCGGCCGAGGCGAGCGCCCGGTACGCGGAGAGGATCGGCCGCGCGGCCGCGGTTTTCGACCTGCCGGACCTCACCTTCGTCGAGGCCGCGCCGATACTCCGGGCGCGACGCGACTTCCCGACACTGTACTGGGGCGGCGCCGCCTTCTTCCTCGCGGTCGAGAACGAACTCGAGTCGCGGGGAACGCGGCTTGCCGACGTGCTGCGCACGTTCGTGCGGTGCTGCCGCACGCGCACCGAGGGTCTCGACGAACTCGTTGCGACGCTCGATGCGATCGCCGGCGACGAGGTCTTTCGCCGCCATCTCGAGGTCATTCGCAGCCGGCCCGGTTTTCCGGAGGTGATTTCCGGGAGTCCCCGGCGCAACGCCGGTGCGCCGGCAGGCTCAGCATTCGGGTACGTTGACGGCGAGCCCGCCCTGCGAAGTTTCCTTGTAGCTCGTCTTCATGTCGAGGCCCGTCTGGCGCATCGTCTCGATGACCTGGTCGAGCGAGACCTTGTGCGTGCCGTCGCCGTGCGACGCGAGCGTGGCTGCATTGATCGCTTTGACCGCGCCCATTGCGTTGCGTTCGATGCACGGGATCTGCACGAGGCCGCCGATCGGGTCGCAGGTCAGCCCAAGGTTGTGCTCCATGCCGATCTCGGCCGCCTCTTCCACGAAATCGTTGTCGCCGCCCTGCGCCGCCGCGAGCCCGGCCGCCGCCATCGAGCAGGCGACACCGACCTCGCCCTGGCAGCCCATTTCCGCACCGGAGATCGACGCCCGCAGCTTGTAGAGGATGCCGATCGCCCCGGCCGTCAGCAGGAAGGTGCGGACGCCGGCGGGCGTCGGCGCCTTCGTGTAGCGCTGGTAGTACATGAGGACCGCCGGGATGATCCCGGCGGCGCCGTTCGTCGGCGAGGTTACGACCCGGCCGCCGGCCGCGTTCTCCTCGTTCACGGCAATGGCCCAGGCGTTGACCCATTCGATGGCGTCCGTCGGCGAGGGTTCGACGCGCTGCTCCAGGCGCCGGCGCAGCTTGCCGGCGCGCCGCCGCACGGCCATCCGCCCGGGCAGGACGCCCTCGCCTTCGAGCCCGCGCGCGATGCAGGCCGCCATCACCGCCCAGATGCGGTCCAGCCCGGCCTCGACGTCGGCCCGCGTGCGCCAGGTCAGTTCGTTCTCGAGCGTCAGCTCCGCGATCCCGAGGCCGTTCGCGCGGGCCAGCTCGAGCAGCCGCGCCGCGCTGTCGTACGGGTACGGCGGGTCGGGCGAGTCATCGGCATTCACCGCCACGTCGCCCTTTGCGATGAATCCGCCGCCGAGCGAGTAGTAGTTTTCGTCGGCGAGCTCGATACCCGCGTCCGTGCGCGCGACGAAGCGCATGCCGTTCGTGTGCCGCGGCAGCTCGCGCGAATAATCGAAGACGATGTCCGTCGCCGGGTCGAAACCGATCGGGCCGATACCGGCGAGGTCGAGCCGCTTCGTTTCCTGCACACGGCCGATGATGCCCGCGACCGCTTCCGGGTCCACGGTGTCCGGTTCCGCCCCGGCGAGACCCAGCACGATCGCGGTATCGGTGCCGTGGCCCCTGCCCGTCCAGGCGAGCGAGCCGTGCAGGCTGACCTGCACGCTCGCGACATTTCCCGTCCGCCCGGAGAGCGACAGCGCAAAGTCGCGCGCCGCCTTCATCGGGCCGACGGTATGCGAACTCGACGGGCCGATGCCGATCTTGAAGATATCGAAAACGCTGATGAATCCCACGCCCGGCGCCTCAGTCCGTCGCCAGCGACAGCAGGCTCGCGTTGCCGCCCACTGCCGAGATGTTGTTGCTCACGGAGAATTCGTGCGCGAAGCGCGTCAGGTAGTTCGGCCCGCCGGCCTTCGGCCCGGTACCTGAGAGGCCGGACCCGCCGAAGGGCTGCACGCCCACCACCGCGCCGATCATGTTGCGGTTGATGTACAGGTTTCCCGCGCCCGACAGTTGCGCGACCCTGCGCGCACGGGCATCGATGCGGCTGTGCAGCCCCATTGTCAGGCCGTAGCCCGTGGCGTTCACCGCCGCGATTACCTTCTCGAGGTCGCGCCCGCGGTAGCGCAGCACGTGCAGCACCGGCCCGAACACCTCGCGCTCGAGCTGGCTCACGGCCTCGATCTCGATCAGTGTCGGCGCGAAGAACGTCCCCGTCTCGTCGACGCCGTCGAGCCGGCAGCGGTGCAGGACGCGCGCCGACGCGGCCATGCGGTCGACATGTGCCGCAAGGACGCTTCGTGCCTCTGCGTCGATCGCGGGCCCGACGTCGGTGGCAAGGTGCGCCGGATCGCCGACGCGGAGTTCGTCCATGTGGCCTGCCAGCAGTTCGATGACGCGCGGCGCGACGTCGTTCTGAACGCACAGGAGGCGCAGCGCGGAACAACGCTGGCCCGCGCTGTTGAAAGCGGAATAAGCGGAGTCGATCACGACCTGTTCCGGCAGCGCGGAACTGTCCACGAACATCGCGTTCTGCCCGCCCGTTTCGGCAATCAGCGCGCCGATCGGGCCGGAACGGGCCGCGAGCGCGCGGTTGATGATGCGCGCCGTCTCGGTCGAGCCCGTGAAGGCGACACCGGCGACGCGAGGATCCGCCACCGCGCGGCCGCCGATCGCGGCGCCGTCGCCCGGCAGGACGTGCAGCACGTCGGGCGGGATGCCCGCCTCGAGCAGGAGTTCCGCGGCCCGGAGCGCGACGAGCGGCGTCTGCTCGGCCGGCTTCGCGAGCACCGCGTTGCCAGCAGCAAGCGCCGCACTGACCTGACCCGTGAAAATGGCTAGCGGGAAGTTCCACGGGCTGATGCAAACGAACGTGCCGCGGCCGTGCAGCCCGAGCGTGTTGCGCTCGCCGGTCGGGCCCGGGAGCCGCTCCGGCTCGCCGAAGCGCTCGCGCGATTCCTTTGCGTAATAGCGCAGGAAATCGACCGCTTCGCGCACTTCCGACACGGAATCGGGAATCGACTTGCCGGCCTCACGAACGCACAGGGCCATCAGTTCCGGCGCATTCTGCTCGTACAAATCGGCCGCCGCCTCGAGCACCTCCGCGCGCGATGCCGCCGGGGTGCGGTCCCAGGATCTCTGCGCCGCCGTCGCCGCATCGAGCGCCGCGTCGACGTCCGCCGGTACGGCGGGCACCCAGTGCCCGACGATCTCGCGCGTCGCCGCCGGGTTGACGGACGGCACCGGCGCCGCGCGGCCGTTGACCCTCGATTTGTGTTCAGGCTTGCGGCGGCCCGGGGACAGCGGTGCGGCCGCGGACGTCGCGCCGGCAGCCGACTGCATGGCAGCCAGGAGCGGCCCGGTGACGGCGCGGTCCGGCAGGTTGAAACCAAGTGAATTGCGGCGCGCCGGCGCGTACAGGTCGGGCGGCTGCGGGATTCGCGGATGGGGCCTGTAGTCGTGTGCGAGTCCCGCCGCGAGCGGGTCGGCGACGATGTCCTCGACCTCGATGGCGTCGTCGGAGATCCGGTTCACGAACGATGTGTTGGCGCCGTTTTCCAGCAGGCGCCGCACGAGGTAGGGCAGGAGATCCTCATGGCTGCCGACCGGCGCATACACGCGGCAGGGGCGGCCGAGCTTGTCCGGGTCAACTACCTCGGCGTACAGCGCCTCGCCCATGCCGTGCAGTCGCTGGAATTCGTAATCGCGGCGCTCACCCGCGTAGTTGAGGACACTTGCGAGCGTATGCGCGTTGTGGGTCGCGAATTGCGGGTAGAAGGCGTCGCCGGCCGCGAGCACCTGGCGGGCGCAGGCCAGATAGGAGATGTCGGTGTGCGCCTTGCGGGTAAACACCGGGTAGCTGGGCAAGCCCGCTTCCTGCGCGCGCTTGATCTCGGTGTCCCAGTACGCGCCTTTCACCAGGCGCACCGGAATGCGATGGCCGGTGCTGTCCGCCAGCGACTCGAGGCAGCGGAACACGTCCCGGGCACGGCGCTGGTAGCACTGCACCGCGAGGCCGAAGCCGTCGTAGACCGCGAGACGCTTGTCTTCGAGCACGCGGTCGAAAATGACGAGCGATAGCTCGAGCCGGTCGGCTTCCTCGGCGTCCACCGTGAGGCCGATGCGTGCGTCGCGTGCCGCGAGCGCGAGCGCGGTCA
>DASUOE010000183.1:0-2926 GCA_036276805.1 Woeseiaceae bacterium
ATCGGTATCGTCGGCACCTTCGCCGGCGTCGTTGCCGGCGTGTTGCTGGCTCTCAACCTGGAGAACGTCGTGGCGTTTTTCGAGGCGGCGTTCGGCATCAAGTTCCTCGCCGCCGACGTCTATTTCATCAGCGACCTGCCCTCGGAGCTGGAGGCAGGCGACGTGCTGCGTATTGCGGCCATCGCACTCACGCTCGCGCTGGCCTCGACGCTGTACCCCGCTTGGATGGCCGCGCGCACGGCGCCGGCGGAGGCATTGCGGTATGACTGAGGCAATGCGGCCGGTGCTCGAGTGCCGCGGCGTCGCGCGGCGTTTCCGCGAGGGGAGCTCCGTGCTGCAGGTGCTCGACGACGTCGACCTCCGCGTCGCGCCCGGCGAGCGCGTCGCGATCATCGGCGCCTCCGGTTCCGGAAAGACGACGCTGTTGCAGATACTCGGCGGGCTCGACGACCCGGACGACGGGGAGGTCTATGTGGCAGGCGAAGCCATGCACAACGGGAGCGAGGTGCGCCGCGGCGACCTGCGCAACCGCCACATCGGATTCGTCTACCAGTTCCACCACCTGCTGCCGGAGTTCACGGCGGCTGAGAACGTGGCGATGCCCCTGTTGATCCGGCGCCTGCCGCGCGCGCAGGCGCTCGGTCAGGCCGAGGAACTGCTCGGCCGCGTGGGTCTCGGCCAGCGGCTCACACATAAACCCGGCGAACTCTCCGGCGGCGAGCGTCAGCGCGCCGCCGTGGCACGCGCGCTGATCACGCGGCCGAGCGTCGTCCTGGCGGATGAGCCGACGGGCAATCTCGATGCCGGTAACGGCCGCCACGTGCTGGGTCTCATGCTCGAGCTGAACCGCGAGTTCAACACGAGCCTCGTCGTCGTGACGCACGACCACTCGATTGCGGAACAGATGGACCGCGTGCTGGTCCTCGAGGAGCGGCGGCTGGTGCCGGCTTCTGCCTGATTCCGGACGCTGGCCGTCAGTCGTCGCCGCCGCGCCGGGAGCGCTTCCTGACCTGGTAATCGCGCAGCGATGCCCGCCACAGCAGGTCGAGTACCACGTAGCCGATCAGCGCGCTCGCGGTGCCGAGCAACAGGCAGCCGAGCGTCAGCGGCTGCCAGATCGTCACGAACTTGTCGCCTATCCAGGCGAACGACGGTTCGAAATCGAAGGCGACCGGCGGCGAGCCGAGCAGCAATCGGCCTAGCTGGTACGCGGCGAAATACATCGGGTACATCGTCAGCGGGTTGCTGATGAACGTCGACAGTACCGTGACGGGAATGTTGACCCGCGCCGCCAGCGCCGCGAACGTGCCCCAGATCGGGTGACCCGGGAAGGGCAGCCAGCCGATGAACAGGCCGAGCGCGAAGGCGGGAACGGCCGTTCGTCGGCGTATGCCCCAGTAACGCGGCTCGTGCAGCAGGTGCCGCACGGGCGCGAACAGGCGGTTGCCGAGAAACTCGTGCCGCTTTATCGCAAACTTCCTGAAGAATTGCCGTGGCATCGCTGCCGCTCGTCCTCGAACATCGTGTGCGCGGGGAAAGCTGCCGGGGCCGTGTCGCCACACCGATGGTGCGAGCAAGCGTGTGCCTGTTGGCCGGCATGCTGGTGCCGCAGCTTAGCAGCTTTCCCCGCCACGCCGACCTGTTTCACGCCGGCGTGGTCCTGCTCGAATTGCCGTGGCTGGTACCTGCCGTACCGGCGGCCGTGGCCGGCGCGTGGTTCGCACTGCCGCCGGCGGCGCGGCCCGCGCTCGCCTGGTTCATCGCCGGCGTGCTGTCGTTCTGCCTGCACATCGAGTTCGTCGCGGCGTCACGCCTGCCACCGGCTTACATCGGGGACAGCCTGGTGGCGGATGTGCGGATCGTGGATTTTCCGCGCGCTGACGCCGCCGGCACGAGCTTCGCGGCCGAGCCCGTCGCCGGTTCACGACTGCCGCCGCGGCTGCAAATCGCCTGGTACGAAGCGCCCGTCTCGCTCCGGCAGGGCGACGTGTGGCGCTTCGAGCTGCGCCTGAAACCGCCTCACGGCACGTTGAATCCCGGTGCGATGGACTACGAGAAGTGGCTCGTGAGTCGGCGCATCGGCGCCACCGGCTACGTCGTTTCCGGCCCGCGCAACCGCCTGATCGATTCGGATACGGCAGGTCTCGCGGGGCAACTGCGCGGGCGCTTCGTCGAGCGCGTGCAGCAGGTCGTAGACGACCCCGAGTCGGCGGCGGTGCTCGTCGCACTCGTCGTCGGTTCGCGGCACCTTCTGAGCGACGCGCAATGGGAGCGTTATGCCGCCACCGGCACCAGCCATCTCATGGCCATCTCGGGCCTGCACGTCGGGCTGGCGGCCGCCGGCGCCTACCTCGCGCTGCTCGTCCTCGGCGGTGCGGCGGGCGGCGCGTACAACGTGCACCGGGCAGCGCTCGTCGGCGCGCTGCTCTTCGCCGTCGGGTATGCGGCGATCTCGGGCTTCGCCGTGCCGGCGCAGCGCGCGAGCCTGATGCTCGGGCTCTTCGTCCTGGCGGCACTGAGTCGCCGGCAGGTGGACGCTGCGCGCGTGCTCGCCGCCGCGGCGCTCGCCGTACTCTGTGCGGATCCCCTGGCAGCGCTGCAGCCGGGGTTTCTCCTGTCGTTCGCCGCGGTCGCCATCCTGCTGTGGCTGGGCCGCCGGCGGGTCCGCCCGGTCGGCGGGCGGCTCGTCCGCGCTGCCGCCGGCCTCTCTGCGCTTGCCGTCGTGCAGGTCGCGCTGCTGCTCGGGCTCGCACCGCTCTGCGCGGTGCTTTTCGACCGCATCTCCCTTGCCGCGCCGGCCGTGAACCTGCTCGCCGTGCCGGTCTTCAGTCTGGTCACGGTACCCGCCGCGTTGCTCGGCTTCGCGCTAGGGGGTCCGGCGGCCGTGGCCGGCGACCTGATGCTCGCCGTGAGTGCGGCGAGCATC
>DASUOE010000184.1:0-2771 GCA_036276805.1 Woeseiaceae bacterium
TCCATCGAAGGCTACGACTGCGCGGGCATGAACAGCGTGTGCTACGGGCTCATCTGCCAGGAACTCGAGCGCGCGGACTCCGGGCTCAGGAGTTTCGTGTCCGTGCAAAGCAGCCTCGTGATGTACCCGATCTACACCTACGGCAGCGAGGAACAGCGGCAGCGCTGGCTGCCCGCGATGGCGCGCGGCGAAGCAATCGGCTGCTTCGGCCTCACCGAGCCGCACGGCGGCTCCGACCCGGGCAACATGAAGACTCATGCCAAACGCGACGGCGGGGACTGGGTGCTGAACGGCGCGAAAATGTGGATCACGAACGGCACGATCGCCGATGCGGCCGTCGTGTGGGCGCGGACGGACGAGGGAATCCGCGGCTTCATCGTCGAGAAGGACATGCCGGGATTCAGCGCGCAGGAGATCGAGAACAAGTTCTCGCTGCGCGCCTCGGTCACCGCCGGACTGTTCTTCGACAACGTCCGCGTGCCGGAGGCGAACGTGCTTCCGGGCGTGAGCGGGCTCAAGGGTCCGCTGTCCTGTCTCACGCAGGCACGCTACGGCATCACATGGGGCGTCATCGGCGCCGCGCAGGCCTGTCTCGACGAGGCGTTGACCTACGCACAGGACCGGGTCCTGTTCGACCGGCCGCTGACGCACGCCCAGACGGTGCAGATCAGGCTGGCTGACATGGCGCGGCGCATTACCACGGCGCAGCTCCTGTCGCTGCGCCTCGGACGTATCAAGGACGCCGGCAGGCTCAATCCCACGCAGGTGTCGCTCGCAAAGTGGAACAATTGCCGCGCGGCGCTCGACATCGCCCGCGATGCACGCGACCTCCTGGGAGGCGCCGGGATCAGCGCGGAGTACGTTCCGATCCGCCATATGCTGAACCTCGAGAGCGTGATCACCTACGAGGGCACGGAGACGATTCACCAGCTGACCGTCGGGCGCGAGCTCACCGGCGTGAACGCCTTCGCGTAGCCGGACAATCCGCCGCGATTTCCCCGGCGGCGCGTCGGAAAAATGCGACAGGCGTCGCCCCTTGCCACTGCGGGCGATTGGCTATAATGCGCCGGATCCGGCTTTCTTCCCCCGACCGGCCCGGGGACGTGCACTGACGAGCCCCCGATGAGCCCCAGATGAGCCCCAGATGAGCTTTGGATGAGCCAATGAACTTTCAGAGCCCCGGGAAATTCCGACCGGCATCGCTCGCCGCTGTCGCGCTCGTCTGCGCCGCCTGCGGCGGCAAGCCGGCGAGCGAGCCATCCCGCGCCGCGCAGCCGGAGCCCGTCGGCAATTATTTCGTCGGCAACGAGCCGCTGTACGCGCACCTGGTTAATGCCAGCGGCGGAAGCTGGGTCTTCACCACCGTAACGCGCTCGGACGCTCCTATCGACTCCGGCTTTCTCGTGCGCCTGAACGACCTGACGCCGGCCTTCGACATCCGCGTCGCCGAGTGCGCCCCGCAGGCGTACCCGTCGCAGCATCGCTGCAGCCTGACGCACCCGTTCCGCGAGAAAGACGCGGGCGTGCTCGACAAGATCATCAACAGCAGCATTGCAGTCGGTACGGCAGGCAAGGTCACGGAGATCTCCCAGACCTACGAGACGAGCTTCGACGAGGCCGCCTTCAACCAGGCCGTCGACGAAGCTCTCGTCAACACCGGCCTCGACCTGTCGCGGCGGCCGCTCTTCGATTCGCTGCAGCAGTACGACGCGGCCCTCGCGAAGGGGCAGGCGGACCTCGACCGGCTGACGCGCCAGGCCACCGCTGCGCGCTCGAACACGAGCAACGTGACGTTGCGCATCCGCCCCGAAGTTGACGGCGTAACCGCCTACTACGGCAGCGACATCGATTTCGCCGAGGTCATCGAGCTCTCGGTGGATTCGGGCGCCGCGCTGCCCGACTCCGCGCTGCAGGCCGGCACGAGCGTGCTGCCGTGCGATGCGCGTTACTGTGCGGCCACCGCGGAAAAGGCGTTGCGCGACCTCGAAGCGAACTTCGCGGCGCACAGCGAACGGCTTGCGTCTCTCGTAGCGCCGAATACCCGCGCCTACAAAGTCGACTGTGCCACGACGAGCCACGACGGCTATCACCTCGCGATCACGTGTCCGGACGTGATCGAGGTGGCCGGCAACGAGCCGGCCGTCGTCCCGCTCGGCGTTACCGTACTGTCCCGGGATTTCGATTCTGTTTACCCGGAACTCGCGCTCACCGACGGCCGCCTGCATGTGCAGGTGTCCGACGATGCCGTGCGTTTCACCAATGCCACGTCCGACTACCTGACGCTCACCGCGCAGACGGTCTACTACAATTCGAAGGTACACACCACGAATGCACCGATCGACCTGCCACCCGGCGTTTCGATCGAGCGCGACCTCGCGGAATTCGTCTCGCAGCCGATCCAGATAGAGTCGCGCTACCTGCAGATGACACCCGACAAGGCGGCGGGCGCAACGTTCGGGTTCGGCTACGCCGTACGCTACCGGGCGGCCGCGGCGGCCGGCGAAGTCACCCTCCATGACCAGGGCCGCTACAACGTGGGCTGCGTCATCGACCGGCGCCTGGGCCGCCCGGCGGGCGAGTGCCGGGTGCCGGAACCGGGCGCGGCGACCGTGTTGCCGGATGGTGCGGTGGAACCGGCGCTCGCGGATCCGACCCCCACGGACGCGCAACGGCAGCCGGCAGGCCCGCCCTTCGAACCGCCCGCACACGTGTCGCCCGACGACGCGACCGCCAGCGACGACTGACCGCCGGCAAAGAACCCACTCGAACGC
>DASUOE010000185.1:0-9807 GCA_036276805.1 Woeseiaceae bacterium
AGGAGCGGCGGTCACGCCGCGAATTGGAAGCGGCCGGAGGGCACGACGTTTTCATCCCGACCGGAGGGCGCGTACCATTCGCGGCCTCTCGGCCGCTCCTACCGGCGCGGTATGTGCGAACGTAGGAGCGGCGGTCACGCCGCGAATTGACGGCGGCCGGCCGCCACGACAGTTTCCTCCCGGCCGGAGGGCGCGTACCATTCGCGGCCTTACGGCCGCTCCTATCGGCGCGGTACGTTGCGAATGAGGCGGTCACGCCGCGAACTGGATGCGGCCGGACGCTCCGGCGTTTTCACCACGAACGATACGGCAACCAACCCGATGAGCAGCGACGTCGCAGCCCTGCACACGCCGATGATGCGCCAGTACCTCGCCATCAAGGCGGAGTACCCGGACATGCTCCTGTTCTACCGGATGGGCGACTTCTACGAACTCTTCCACGACGACGCGAAGCGCGCGGCCGCGCTCCTCGACATCACGCTGACGGCCCGCGGGAAATCCGGCGGCAACGCGGTGCCGATGGCGGGCGTGCCGTACCACGCCGCCGAAAGCTACCTGCAGAAACTCGTACGCCAGGGCGAATCGGTCGCCATATGCGAGCAGATCGGCGACCCGGCGACCTCGAAAGGCCCCGTCGAGCGCCAGGTCACGCGCATCGTCACGCCGGGGACGCTGACCGACGAGGCGCTTCTTAGCGAACTGCAGGACAACCTTGTCGCAGCCGTGTGCCGCACCGGCAATGACGCGCGGGACGGCGCCGGCGATGCCATCGGCCTCGCGTGGCTCGATCTCGCGGGCGGCCGCTTCCGGCTGACCGGCCTGCCGGACACGGACGCACTCGCCGGCGAACTCGAGCGGCTGCGGCCGGCGGAGCTTATCGTCGACGAGGACGCGCCGCCGCTCCCGGGCGTCGCCGGGCGCGTGCGCGTCGTGCGGCGGCCGCCGTGGCATTTCGACCGCGACAGCGCCGAGCGCCGGCTCTGTGCGCAGTTCGGGACGGCCGACCTCGCGGGCTTCGACTGCGGCGGTTTTGCCCGCGGCGTCGCCGCGGCCGGCGCCTTACTCCAGTATGTCGCCGACACGCAGAAGACGGCGTTGCCGCACCTCTGCAGCATCACCGTGGAGCGCCGGGAGGAGGCCGTGATACTCGACGGCCCGACGCGGCGCAATCTCGAGATCGAGCGCTCGCTCTCCGGCCAGGACCGACACACGCTGGTCGGCGTGCTGGATACGTGCCAGAGCCCGATGGGCAGCCGCCTGCTGCGCCGCTGGCTCGCTCGGCCGCTTCGCAATACGACGGTGCTGCGCGGCCGTTACCAGGCCGTCGGCACCGTCAACGCCGCCGCCGCCACCGGCGTATTGCGGGAAGCCCTGCACGGCATCGGCGACGTCGAGCGCATACTCGCGCGCGTGGCCCTGCGTTCCGCGCGGCCGCGCGACCTCTACCAACTCGGCCGGGCGCTCGGGCGGCTGCCGGGGCTCAAGTCGAGCCTCGCGAAACTCGATGCGCCGCTGCTCGCGGAGCTCGCCGCCCGGACCGGCGCGCACCGCAGGGAACACAGCCTGCTCGAACGCGCGATCGTGGAGAACCCGCCGCTCCTCACGCGTGACGGCGGCGTCATCGCCCCGGGTTACGACGACGAGCTCGACGATTTGCGCGGTATCGCGGAGAACGCCGACCGCTACCTGCTCGACCTCGAAGCCCGCGAAAAAGCGCGCACCGGCATCCCGACGCTCAAGCTCGGCTATAACCGGGTGCACGGCTACTACATCGAGATCAGCAAGGGACAGGCACACCGCGCGCCGGCCGACTACACGCGGCGGCAGACCCTGAAAGGCGCGGAACGGTTCATCACCCCGGAGCTCAAGGCCTTCGAGGACAAGGTCTTGAGCGCGCGCGAGCGCGCACTCGCGCGGGAGAAGGCGCTCTACGACGAACTGATCGATAAGCTGCACGAAAACCTGGCCGAGCTGCAGACGACGGCGGCCTGCCTCGCGGAACTCGACGTCGTGGCCTGCTTCGCCGAGCGGGCGGCGGCACTCGGCATGGTGCAGCCGGAACTCGTCGACGAACCGTGCATCGAGATCGACGCCGGCCGCCATCCCGTGGTCGAACAGGTCATCGATGCGCCGTTCGTGGCGAACGACCTCGCGCTCGGCGCCGCCCGGCGCCTGCTCGTGATCACCGGCCCGAACATGGGCGGCAAGTCCACCTACATGCGCCAGACGGCGCTCATCGTTTTGCTCGCGCTCGTCGGCTCGTGGGTGCCCGCGAACCGGCTGCGTCTCGGGCCGGTCGACCGCATCTTCACGCGCATCGGCGCGTCCGACGATCTCGCGGGCGGCCGCTCGACCTTCATGGTCGAGATGACCGAGACCGCGACCATTCTGAACAACGCGACGCCGCAGAGCCTCGTGCTGATGGACGAGATCGGCCGCGGCACGAGCACCTTCGACGGGTTGTCGCTCGCCTGGGCCGCCGCGCGCCACATGGGCGAGAAGGTGGGCGCCTTCACGCTGTTCGCGACGCACTACTTCGAGCTGACCGCGCTCGCTAGCGAGATTCCCGCGGTGGCGAACGTGCATCTCGACGCCACCGAGCACGGCGGCCAGCTCGTGTTCCTGCACGCGGTGAAGGCGGGCCCCGCGAACCAGAGCTACGGCCTGCAGGTCGCGGCGCTCGCGGGCGTGCCGCCCGAAGTGATCCGGCGGGCGCGTGCCTACCTGAAGACGCTCGAATCGCAGCAGTTCGCGCACGACGCCGGGCCGCAGGGGCGGCTCGATTTCAGCGCGCCGGAGCAACCGACCGAGCCGTCGGCCGCGCCTCAGCCGTCCGCGCCGCAGCCGGCCGCACCGGACCCGTTGCGCGCCGCCGTCGAAGCGCTGGATCCCGACGCCCTCTCCCCGCGCGAGGCGCTCGATGCGCTCTACGCCCTCAAAGCCATCGGCCTGAAAAAAGAGCCCTGAAGGGGTCTTCCCCGGGGGCCCGCCGCCCGTCGCCCAGGTCGTCGGGCACGTGTTGACAACGTTGTCCCGCCGGGCGTATGGTTGGCACAACGTTGTCTCAGGACGCTGGGCGACGTGTCGTCACTGACGGCGACCGGTACGCCGGCGCCGCGGCCATTTCAAGGGGGAGTATCCATGAACACCACATTGAGAGACGCAATTCGCGCCGTCACCCGCTCGTCCGTCGCCTCCGCGGGTCTGCTCTCGCTGCTCGGCGCCGGCGTCACGGCACCGGCCCTCGCGCAGGAAGACAGCATCGAGGAGATCACGGTCAAGGGAATCCGGGGCAGCCTGCGCCAGAACATCGACATCAAGCGCAACAGCAATGCCATCGTCGACGCGATCACGGCCGAGGACATCGGCGAGTTCCCAGACAAGAACGTCGCCGAGTCGCTGCAGCGCGTGCCGGGCGTCACGATCCAGCGGCAGTTCGGCGAAGGCGCCGCCGTCTCGGTGCGCGGCGCGGGCAACGAGCTGACGCTCACGACGCTGAACGGCAACAACGTTGCCTCCACGGGCTGGTTCGTGCTCGAACCCGCGAAGCGCTCGTTCAACTACGAACTCCTGCCGTCCGAAGTCGTCGGCGAGATCGAGGTGTACAAGAGTTCGCAGGCCGACCTGGCCGAAGGCGGCGTCGGCGGCACGGTCGAGATCCACACGCGTAAGCCGCTGGACCTCGATGCGATGACGTTCCGGGGTTCGATCGAGTTCACGGACCAGAGCGATTCCGACGAACAGGATCCGCAGGCTTCGGCGCTGTTCAGCTGGAAGGACGACGACGAGCGTTTCGGCGTGCTGGTCTCCGGCATCGCCCAGAAGCGCCACCTGCAGCGCCAGGGCAACGAGGCGTTCTGGGAATGGGGCGCGGGCCCGGTCGCCTTCGAGCAGGAGCGCAATCGCAGCGCCTACACGGCCGCACTGCAGTTCCGCCCGAGCGAGAGCTTCGAGGTGCTCGTGAACGCGATAGAGCTCGAGATGGAGGCGGACAACACGAACTATGCGCTCTGGCTCACGCAGGGCAACACCTCGTGGAGCGGCGTACCGGTGCCGCCGGAGTGCGTGCTGAACGGCACGCCGGTCTGCGGTCCGCTCGGCGTCGCGTTCTACCAGATGCGGCCGCGCGAAGCGACGATGAAGTCCGACGTCTACGACCTGGCGCTCAATTATTACGGCGACGACTTCGAAGCCGGGTTCATCGTGGGCAACACGACCTCGAGCGGCGGCACGGACTTCGAGATGGTGGTCGACGACGGCCTCGCGCCGCCGATCCCGGACGGTACTTACGACTTCACCGGCGGCGGGCAGACCTGGGACACGGGCAGCTTCGACATCAGCACCTACGACCCGGGCGTCGTGGTCATCGGCACGGGCACGGCGTTCAACAAGACGCCGAAGACCGACGAGGAAGCCTACGTGCAGGGCGATTTGACTTTCGATGTCGAGTTCGGCCCGGTCAGCGCCATCAAGACGGGGCTCAAGTTCACCGACCACAATACGACGAGCCGGCGCTTCGAGTTCGACCAGGCCGACGGCTTCAACCCGGTGGTATCGACGGATGGCCTGAACACGGGCACGATCTCGGTGGGCTCGGGCGACATGGAAATCGTCCGCCTCGACCCCGACCAGCTGAAGGACATCGCCAAGGCGAGCATCGTCGGCGAGACCGAGGATCTCGGTGCCTACAGCGAGATCGATGAACTGAACTACGCGGCCTACGTCATGGCGGAGTTCGGGACGGACAGGCTCCGCGGCAACTTGGGCGTGCGCTACGTGACGACCGAGGCGACCTCCACCTACTACGTCAGCGGCGAGAAGACGGAAACGGAAGCCGATTACTCGGAGGTGTTGCCGAGCCTCAACGTGGCATACGACCTGTCGGACTCCCTGGTACTCCGGGGCGCCGCGGCCCGCGCCATGGCGCGCCCGCAGTACATCGACATGTACGTCAACCCGAACGTCGTGGGCACCAACGACGACCTGCCGAACAACCAGTTCTGGATCGTCGGCAACGTCGGCCTCGACCCCTTCGTCTCGGACCAGTTCGACATAGCGCTGGAATGGTACTTCACGGAGTCGTCGATGCTGTCCGTCGGCTACTTCATCAAGGACGTCAAGAACTTCGTGAATTTCACGGAATACCATTCCGACGCGAGCGAGATCCCCTTCCCGCTGCCGACCACTCCCGTCAACGAGCAGGCCGGCGGCTGGACCGTGCAGGAAAAGACGAACGGCAAGGAGGCGCAGATCGACGGCTTCGAAGTCCAGTACCAGCAGGACTTCGGCAACGGCTTCGGGGCGGTGGCCAATGTGACCTACTCCGATACGGATACCGACGAAGACACTTTCGTCGACGGCAACCCGTACCTCTCCGACAGCTCGGAGACGGTGTACAACGTGTCGGGCTACTTCGAGAACGAGCTCCTGCAGCTTCGGCTGTCGTACAACGATCGCAGCGATTACATGATCCGCGAGACCGGCGCCTACGGAAACCGCCTGCACGACGATTACTCGAGCCTGGATTTCTCGGGTGCCTGGTTCGTGACCGACAACCTCACGCTCACCCTCGACGCCACGAACCTCACGGAGGAGACGTCGCACCAGTTCGGCAACAATACGACGCCGACGCCGAACAGCGGCTTCACGGGCAATTTCCCGCTGTTCGAGTACGAGATGGCGCGCACGATCACGGTCGGGCTGGATTTCCGGTTCTGACGGACGGCCGGACGCCGGCCATCGCCTGACGACTTCGGGGGAGCGGACGCTCCCCCGATTTTTTTGGCCTGCGGCACCGCCGACCCCGGCCGGTCCGGTTCCGCCCGGCCCGATGGGAACGAGGCAGGCGTTATACTCGCCTCCCGTACCAAAAAGGCCGAAACGAGCCGGGAGCGAACCAGTCACGATGAACATCCAGTCTTTGAACAAGGAAACGCACGCCGCGCTGCGCGTGAAACCGCCCGGCGACTGCGCCTATCTCGCGACCGTGCAGTACCTGCCGCTGCTGGTCACCGAATTCATTACCGCCTGCACCGACATGCCGATCGTGTTCATCAAGAATTCCGAAACCGGCCAGTTCCAGCCGGTCGCGATGTTCGGCCTGCAGCGCGCCACCAACGCGTTCGTCTCGGCGGACGGCAAGTGGCGGGCGAACTACCTGCCGGCCGTCGCCCGGCAGGCGCCGTTCCGGCTGATCGCGAGCGACGAGCATCCGGACCGGCTGTTCGTCGGGCTCGACGCCGATCACGAAACGGTGAGCAGGACCGAGGGCGAAGCGCTGTTCGACGACGCCGGCAATGAGACGCCGTTCCTCGAGCGCCGCAGGAAGGCGCTGCTCGAATTCGCCGAGCATACGCAGCTCACCCGCGGCTTCATCGACCTGTTGTTGCAGCACGACCTGCTGCGCCCGAGGACCCTGCACTACGGGCCCGACGGCGCCGGCGCCGGCATCACCGGGCTGTACGTGGTCGACGAAGAACGCCTGAATGCCCTGCCCGCCGCGGAGTACATGGGCCTGCGCGATCGCGGCTTCCTCGCCGTGGTGTATGCACACCTCGTCTCGCTCGGCCAGGTCCGCCGGCTGGCGGCAACCGCTGCCCAGCGCGCTCCGGACGGCCCGGACAGCCCGAAAGCCAATTGAAGCGGGTCCTCGTCATCGGCGGCGGGGCCGCCGGCTGGCTGGCCGCGTGCCACCTGGCGCGGGAACTCAAGTCCGGAGCGGGTGGCGTCGAGGTGACGCTGCTCGAATCCCCGGATATCCCGACAATCGGCGTCGGCGAGGGCACGGTGCCGGCGATGCGCGCCTCCCTCGAGCATCTCGGCATCGGCGAAACGGACTTCCTGCGGGAGTGCGGCGCCACGTTCAAGCAGGGCATCCGCTTCGTCGACTGGATGCGGCCGGCAGCGGAGCTCGTGGCGCACGCCTATCACCACCCGTTCGATCCCGTCGCCGCCGGCGACCCGGACCCGACCGCGGCGTGGCTGCTCGGCGCCGCCGGTGAGGGTTCGTACGTCGACGCGGTGTCCATCCAGGGCCGCGTGTGCGACGCGGGGCGCGCGCCGAAACTGATGACGCACGTCGAGTACGACGGCGCGGTCAACTACGCCTACCATCTCGACGCCGCGCGCTTCGCCGCCCTCCTCACCCGGCACGCGACCGGGCGACTCGGCGTGAAGCACCTGCTCGGCACCGTCGGCCACGTCCGGGTCGACGAACGCGGCCACGTCGCAGGCGTCGAAACGGACGAATTCGGCACGCTCGACGCCGACCTGTACGTCGACTGCACGGGGTTTTCCGCGCGGCTGATCGGCGAGGCGCTCGGCGTGGCGTTCATCGACAGGAGCGACGTGCTGTTCGTCGACAAGGCGCTCGCGATCCAGGTGCCCTGGAACGAGCCCCGTGCGGCAATTCCCTCGGAGACGATCGCCACCGCGCTCGCCGCGGGCTGGGTGTGGGACATCGGCCTCGCCGAGCGCCGCGGCACGGGCTACGTCTATTCCTCCAGGCACACGAGCGCCGACGAAGCGGAGCGAGACTTTCGCGGCTACCTGCGCGAAAGCATCGGCGCACGCGCCGACGAACTGCCGTGCCGCACCATCCCCATGCGCGTCGGCTATCGCGAGCGCTTCTGGGCCGGCAACTGCGTCGCGATCGGGCTTGCGCAGGGGTTCGTCGAGCCGCTCGAAGCGACCGGCCTTCTGCTGTTCGATGCGACGGCGCGACTGCTTGCCAGCCGGTTTCCCGCCGATGCCCGGGACCTGCCCGTGCTTGCGGAGCGCTTCAACGCGCGCGTGCGTTACGCCTGGGAGCGCGTCATCGAGTTCATCAAGCTGCACTATTGCCTGACGGACCGCGACGACAGCGATTTCTGGCGCGACAACCGCGCGGCCGCGTCCATCCCTGACAAGCTCGCGGAGCGCCTCGAGCTGTGGCGGCGCATGCCGCCATCGGAGTACGACTTCGAACGCCGGGAAGAAGTGTTCAGCCTCGACAATTATCGTTACGTGCTCTACGGCATGGGGTTTCGCACGGACCTCGCGCCGGTGCGCAGGCGCTACGGCGACCTCGGGCGCGCGCGGCGCGACGTCGAGCAACGGCGGCGACGGACGGACCAGGCACTGCTGTCGCTCCTGCCGCACCGGGAGATGATCGAACGCATCGGCCGACATGGCCTGCAGCGCCTCTGAGGCCGCCCGGCCGGCGACGTTTCCGGGCTTGTCAGCGCCGGCGTCCGGTGATAGGCTCAGACAACGTTGTCTCGGGGACCCCAGAAAGTCTGTTTTTCGCGTCGCGTCAGCCGATTAGCGCGCCTGACCGGCCAACAGGGCAGCCATCGAAAACATGCAAAGCACACTCTATCTCGGCATCGACGGCGGCGGCAGCAAATGCCACGCCGTCCTCTATCGCCAGGGCGATGGCATCATCGGCACCGGCGTCGCCGGGCCGGCCAATCCCCTCCAGGGCTACGAACGGGCGCTCGAATCGATCCTCGAAGCCGCGGCCCTCGCGGCCGCCGACGCCGGCCTCCCCGTCGACGCCACGGAGACGATGGTGGCCGGTCTCGGCCTGGCGGGCCTCAACCTGCGCGCCCAGCACCAGCGCATGCAGCAGTGGGCGCACCCCTTCGCCCGCGCGTACCTCTCGACCGACCTCGAGATCGCCTGCCTCGGCGCGCACGACGGGGCGGACGGCGGCGTGGTGATTGCCGGGACGGGCTCGAGCGGCTACGTGCGCGTCGGCAAGCTCGTCAGGATAATCGGCGGCACCGGTTTCCCGGCCGGCGACACGGGGAGCGGTGCGTGGCTCGGGCTCATGGCGCTCAAGGCCGTGTTCGAGGCCGCCGACGGCCTGGCGCCGCCGACGGCGCTGACCGACCTCGTAGAACGCCACGTCGGCGCGAGCGGCCGCGAGGTCGCCGAGCGCATCGCCGGCGCCACGACCAGCGTCTACGCGGGACTTGCGCCGCTCGTGTTCGACGCGGTCCGGGACGGCGACGCCACGGCCATCGGCATCGTGCGCGAAGGCGCGGCGTACCTCGGGCGCATGGTGCGCAAGCTTAAGGAATGCAATCCGCCGCGGCTGTCGCTCATCGGCGGCGTCGCGCCGTCGATTCACGCCTGGCTCGACGAGGACGTGCAGCAGGCCCTGTCGCCGGCGCTTGCCTCACCGGCGATGGGCGCCGTGCTGCTGGCCCGCGCCGGGGACCGGCGCACCGCGGCGGGTCGCCGGCTCGCCAGCCAGCCCTGAGCGGTTACGCGCAGCAATGCACCGGCCAGCCGCAGCGACACGGGCGGTGCGTCCGGCCCGGTGTCGGACAGGCGCATCGCGCGGCTTCCATGCCGGATTGCTCGTTGCCCGATTACTCCTTGCCGGTTTACTCCTTGCCGGTTTACTCCTTGCCGGACTGCTTCCGGCCTGCTCCAGCCGTAACGACCGGGACAACGGGCACGGACTCGAGGACACGACGGATATGAACACCGCGCTCATTCCGGCGCCGCTCAGCATCGAGGCCACGGGCGGCAGCCTGTACGTCGCTGCGAGCACGAGAATCGAGAGCGAGCGCGAGGAGTTTGCCTTCTGGGCGGACTGGCTCGAAAGCGAGCTCGCCCGGCTCACGCCGGACGCCGGTACACGGGCTAGCGCCGGCGTACGGCTGCGTCACGACCCGGCCCTCGGCGCCGAAGCCTACCGCCTCGACATCGGCGACGAGGTCAGGCTCACGGCCGCGACGCCGGCCGGCATGGGCCATGCCGCGCACACGCTCGCGCAGCTCGCCGCCGCGAACCCCGTGCCCGGCGGCACCGCGC
>DASUOE010000186.1:0-4477 GCA_036276805.1 Woeseiaceae bacterium
CGACGCGGTTGCTCCGGGCTCCGACCTTGGGCCCGGCGAATTCCGGCACGCCGGTCACGTCCTGGGTGTAGTGGAACTCGGTCGCCGGGTTCTGCGGCGCCGATTGCGGGCTCCAGATAACGGACCATAATCCGCCACCGATCGGGTAGACCTGGTTGGCCTGCGCCTCCCGGTCGAACAGCGCCTGCATCTTCTCGAGCTGCTCCGGCTCCTCCTTCGCCAGGTCGATGGCCTGCGAAAAGTCGGAACTGAGGTCGTACAGGGCCCAGTCGTCGTTGTCCGGGCTCCAGGTGGCGATTCCCGGCGGTACTCCCGGTACCCAGGGGACCCGCGGCCCCCAGGCGGAGGCAAACCAGCCGTCGGCATAGATGCCGCGGTCGGCCATGATCTCGAAGTACTGCGCCTCTTTCCTGCCGTCGGCGTCCGCGTCGTCGAACGTGTAGGTCATGCTGATGCCGTCCATCGGCTGCTGCGTGACGCCGTCGACGAGTTTCGGCGCCTCCACGCCGACGATGTCGTAGATCGTCGGCACGATGTCGTTCACGTGGTGGAACTGCGCGCGCGGTGTCTTGTCCGGATCGATGTGGCCGGGCCAGGAAATGACCAGCGGCGTGCGCGTGCCGCCGAAGTGCGAGGCACTCAACTTCGTGCCCTGGAACGGCGTCGAACCCGCCCACGCCCAGCCGGCGTGGTACATGTTGTCCGTCTTGTTGCTGCCGAGCGCGTCGAGCCCGCCGAGTTCGTCCAGGGCGCGGATGTGGTCCTTGATCTCCGTTGCGATGCCGTTCTGCGCAAGCAGCTCGCTGATCGAGCCGCGCTGGCCCTCGGAGCTCGAGCCGTTGTCGCCCCAGACGTAGATCACCACCGTGTCTTCGGCGAGGCCCAGGGCCTCGAGCTCGTCGATGAGGCGGCCGGCCTGCGTGTCGGCGTGCTCGGTGTAGCCCGCGAACACCTCCATCAGGCGGACCTGGAACGCGCGTTCGTCCGCGGGGATGGCATCCCAGCCTTCCATCGTGCTCGCGCGCTCGGTCAGTTGCGTGCCTTCGGGCACCCAGCCGAGTTCGAGCTGTTGCGCGAAAATTTCCTCGCGCAGCTCGTCCCAGCCCGCATCGAAGCGCCCTTTGTACTTGTCCGCCCACTCCTTGAAGATGTGATGCGGGCCGTGCGCGGCGCCCGGCGCCCAGTACATGAGGAACGGGCGGTCCGGCGTCAGCGCGTTGTGGTTCCTGAGCCAGGTGACGGCCTTGTCGGTCATGTCCTCGGTGAAGTGATAACCCTCCTCGTGCATGGCGGGGAGCCGCACGGTGTTCTCGACGATCGCGGGCTCCCACTGCGACGATTCGCCCGCGAGGAAGCCGTAGAAGTAGTCGAAGCCGACGAGCCGCCCGGTCGGCCAGCGCTCGAACGGCCCCTGGCTCGTCGTCTGTTCCGCCGGCGTGTTGTGCCACTTGCCGAAAGCCGACGTTGCATAGCCGTAGTAACCGAGGACCTTGGCGACCGAAGACGTCGTCGCGGGCCAGTGCCCGGTGTAGCCGTCCCAGTCGTTCGCGAGCTCGGCGATCTGGCCGAAGCCCGAGCGATGGTGATTCCGGCCCGTGAGCAGGGAGGCCCGCGTCGGCGAGCACATCGCGGCATTGTGGAAGCTGTTGTAGCTGATCCCGGCTTCCGCGAGTCGGGTCAGAGTCGGCGACGCGATCGGCCCGCCGAAGGTCGACGGCAACGCGGGCCCGACGTCGTCCAGCATGATGATGAGGATATTCGGTGCATCGGAAGGCAGGTGACTCGCGGCTTTCGCCGGGGCGTACACGGACTCCGCGATCGTCGGCCCGGCCTTGCTGCCGGACGGCGCCGGCGGGAACGGCAGGCTCTCCTGGGCGAACCCGCCTTGCCACAGCAGGAGCGTGGCGAGAGCCGGGATGATTGCGCGGGGGTGTCTTCCTGCGAGGGCCGGTGTTGCAATTGTCATTGTTGGTTTTTCCTCGGCAATGGGGAACCCGCCGACGCCCGCCGGCAGGGTCCCGTGCATTCTTGGTGGTTGTCGTGCCTGGATTGCATGCGGATTATGGAACACGAAAGCGCCGGCTCCAAGCGGGAGCGGTGGTGACCCGCGTACCGGTCGCGGCGTGACCGCCGCTCCTACGGGTGCGAACCCGGCGTAGCTTCCGTGCTGTAGGAGCGGCCCTAAGGCCGCGAACGGTTCGTGGCATCCGGCCGCGTACCGGTCGCGGCGTGACCGCCGCTCCTGCAATCGCAACGCGACTGGTTCGTGCCACCCGGCCGCCTTCAATTCGCGGCGTTACCGCCGCTCCTGCGGGCGTGGTAAGTTTGGCGTCACTTCGGGCGGACGGACCTGCATGCCGATATTCGAGTCAGCGCCGGCGTACGAGCACGGCGGCACGGAGGCGCTCGGCGTGCTGGTTGCGAATCTCGGCACGCCGGATGCGCCCACGCCGCCGGCCGTCCGCCGCTACCTTGCCGAGTTCCTCGCGGATCCGCGCGTCGTCGAAACGCCGCGCTGGCTGTGGTGGCCGATACTGCACGGCTTCATCCTGCGCGTCCGCCCGGCACGCTCGGCGAAGAATTACGCGAAGATCTGGACGCCGGAGGGCTCGCCGCTCCTCCGTCACTCGCGCGCGATCGCCGCCGCGCTCGGGGCGCGCCTCGACGCGCGGCTGACCGGCACCGTGAAGGTCGCGCTCGGCATGTCCTACGGCACGCCGTCGCTGCGCGAGGCCCTCGACGAGCTGCACGCCGCGAACGCGCGGCGGATCCTGGTGCTGCCGCTCTACCCGCAGTATGCCGGGAGCACGACGGGCTCGGTCTTCGATGCGGTGACGGCGCTGCTCGCGGAGCGCCGCTGGGTGCCGGAGCTGCGCTTTGTCAACCACTACCACGACGCGCCAGGCTACGTCGACATCCTCGCCGAAAGTATCCGCGAGTACCGTGCCGAGTACGGCAGCGGGCAGAAGCTGCTGTTCTCCTTTCACGGCCTGCCGCAGCAGACGCTCCTCGACGGCGACCCCTATCATTGCCACTGCCAGAAAACGGCACGCCTCGTCGCCGAGGCACTCGGACTCACCGATGCGGAATGGCTCGTGAGCTTCCAGTCGCGTGTCGGCCGCCAGGAATGGCTGCGCCCGTACACCGACGAGACCGTCAAGGCGCTCGGCAGGGACGGACTCGCCACCGTCGACGTCGTCTGCCCGGGGTTCGCCGCCGACTGCCTCGAGACGCTCGAGGAAATCGCGATGCAGAACGCGGCGTTCTTCGCGGCCGCCGGCGGTCACCGGCTGAACTACATCCCGGCGCTGAACGCCCGCGACGATCACGTCGCGTTTCTCGCCAGGCTCGTCGAGAAGCACGCAGCCGGCTGGCCGGAAACCGTGACGGACCGCAGCACGACCGGCGAGGCCGTCGACCGCGACCGCTCGCGCAGGCGCGCCCTCGAGATGGGAGCCGCCCGGTGAGTCTCGGCCGCTTCCTCGAGCTGTCGGTGCAGACGCCGGATATCCTCGACTCGCTGCACTTCTACAAGCTGCTCGGATTCACGGAAGTCACGAGCGGCGACATCTGGCCGCACAAGTACGCGGTCGTCAGCGACGGCGTGCTCGCCATCGGCCTGCACGAGCGCGAGTTCAACTCGCCGGGCGTCGCGTTCGTGCAGCCGGAGCTCGCGAAGCATGCGCGCTCGATGAGCGACCACGGTTTCGTGTTCACGAAGATGCAGCTCGGCGAGGACGTCTTCAACGAGCTGCACCTGGGCGACTATGACGGCAACTCGCTCATCCTGCTCGAGGCGCGCACGCACATGGGCATGGACGAGGACACCGACGACTCCGTCTGCGGCTGCTGGTTCGAACTCACGCTGCCGGTGAAGGACGCGATGCACGCCGCGCGCTTCTGGGCGCCCATCGCGCCCGCCGTCACGAACGTCCGCGAGGAGCCGACCCTGCACATGCGCTTCGAGGCGGGCGGGATCGCGCTCGGGCTCTCCGAGAGCATCGCGCTCACCGGCCCGTCGCTGTGTTTCAGGTGCCCGGACCGCGCCGCGCTCGCGGCCGTCTGCGAACGCTACGGGTTCGAGGTGCAGAAGTTCCCGGGCTTCGAAGGCGCGTTCGCCGCGCTCCGCGCCCCCGAGGGCACGATGCTCTACCTGTTCGACGAGGATTTCCTGGGGGCAGGCATCGAGGTGGAGGAAGAGGTCGACCTCGCCGATTTCCCGACGTAGGAGCGGCGGTCACGCCGCGACCGGCAAGCGGCCGGATGCCATGACGATATCGTCGCGGCCCGATGCCGCGAACCATTCGCGGCCTTACGGCCGCTCCTACACGCGCCCGGTCGCCGGATTCGACCGGCCCTGAACGTGCGGCTGTAGGAGCGGCGGTCACGCCGCGACCGGCAAGCGGCCGGATGCCATGACGATATCGTCGCGGCCCGATGCCGCGAACCATTCGCGGCCTTACGGCCGCTCCTACAC
>DASUOE010000187.1:0-19511 GCA_036276805.1 Woeseiaceae bacterium
CAGGCCCGCCGCCAGGCCCATGTGTACGCCCGAATGCCGCTCTCCAAGGAACCGGACGACGTCGATGATCGCCGGCTGTTTCCCGGAATCCGCGCGCAGCTCCGAGGCGCCGCGTTGCGGCTCGACCACCGTGTAACGCAGGAGCACGGCGAGAACGATCCCGGGAATGCCGACGACGAAGAACGCCTCGCGCCAGCCAATGTTCTGTACGACCCAACCGCCGCCGATGAATGCGAGCATGATGCCGACCGGTATGCCGAGCGTGTAGAACCCCATCGCGGTCGCGCGCTGTTCCGGCGGGTAATAGTCCGCGATCATGGAATGCGACGGCGGGCTGCAGCCGGCCTCGCCCACCCCGACGCCGATGCGCGCCAGCGTCAACTGCCAGACGTTCTGTGCGAGCCCCGACACGGCGGTCATGGCGCTCCAGACGGCGAGCGCCAGCGCCACGATGTTGCGCCGGTTCGAACGGTCCGCGTAGCGCGCGATCGGGATGCCGAGCGTGACGTAAAAGAGCGCGAATGCCGTGCCGGCGATGAAACCGAGCCAGGTGTCGCCGACCTGGAATTCCGCCTTGATCGCCGGCAACAGGATCGACAGGATCTGGCGGTCGATGAAGTTGAACAGGTAAGTGACGGTCAGTATGACCATCGCGTAGCGGCGCGCCCCCGGGCTGAACGTCATGGCAGCAGCTGGCGAAAGATGAAGAAGAACAGCACGGCAAGAATCGCGCCGGCCGGTATCGTCACCACCCAGGAAACGAAGATGCGGCCGACGACACGGAGATCGATGGCTTCGATGCCGCGTGCCATGCCGACTCCCAGCACCGCGCCGACCAGCGTGTGCGTCGTCGAGATCGGAATGCCGGTGCCGGATGCAATGACGATCGTGGTCGCGGCCGCAAGCTCTGCGGCGAAACCGCGGCTCGGCGTGAGCTGCGTGATGCGCTCGCCGACGGTCGCGATGACGTGCCGGCCGTAGGTTGCGAGCCCGATGACGATGCCGGTGCCGCCGAGCAGCAGCACCCATAGCGGCACCGGTGACTGCGAGGCGACGAGCCCGCTTTGTGCCACGGTGATCACCGCGGCCACCGGGCCGATCGCATTCGCGACGTCGTTCGACCCGTGGGCGAAGGCCATGCCGCAGGCCGTTACGATCATGAGCATGCCGAAGACGCGTTCCACCGTGACGAAATGCTGGCGCTTCTCTGCCTTGCGATCGGGCTTAATACGCCGCACCAGGATCCCGCCGGTCACCGCGATCAGCAACGCTATGCCCGTCGCCAGCAGGTACGCGTCAAGGATGCCGAGCGTCAGGCCGACGTGCTGCAGGCCTTTCAGTATGGTCACCAGCGTGATGGTGAACGCCGCGAAGAACATGTACACGGGCACGTAGCGCTTTGCGCGGTCCAGCGGATCGGGATGGCGGAGAATGAGTACCTGCACCGACATGTAGATGAGATAGGCGATGAACCCGGCGGTGAGCGGCGAGACGATCCAGCTCATGACGATGGTGCCGACCTTGTCCCATTGCACCGCGTCGATGCCGATACCCACGGCGGCGAAACCCACGATGGCACCCACGATCGAGTGCGTCGTGGACACCGGCCAGCCGTTCTTCGACGCGATCAGGAGCCACGTGCCCGCCGCAAGCAGCGAGGCCAGCATGCCGTAGACGAGCAGCTCGGGCGAATCGGCCATCAGGTCGGGGTCGACGATGCCGTTGCGGATCGTGCCGGTAACCTCGCCGCCGGCCAGCACCGCGCCGACGAACTCGAAGACCGCGGCGACGACGATCGCCTGCCGGATGGTGAGTGCCTTCGACCCCACCGAGGTCGCCATGGCATTCGCAACGTCGTTGGCGCCGATGCCCCACGCCATGAAGATGCCGAATACCGCGGCCAGCGTGATGTAAACAAGGCTGGCTTCCATCCCGTCCTTCCCCCGGGGCTGTTGTTATCGTCGGGCTCCCGTCGGGGAACCGCTGCGCGCGTGCCGTATTCGCCTGTTGCGAACTTCTAATGCGAGAGCAAGAGCTCCAGCCGGCGCCCCACGCGCTCGGCCATGTCGGCAATCTCGCCGGTCAGCTCGAAAACCTTGTACATGAAGACCGCGTCCACCGGATTCAGCGTCGATTCGATCCTGAAGAGCGCATGCCGCAACTCCGCCTGTTTCGTGTCCGTGTCGGTCTCTATGCGATCGAGTTCCTCGATCATCGACTCGACGAGGTCCACTTCGGCCCCGCGAAAGCCGGCGGTGAACAGTTCGTCGAGCTCACGCACGCTCTTGCGAGCCTGCTTGGCCGCGTCCACGTTGCGCGCGACAAACTCGAGGAGCTGCGGCGCGATCTGCTCCGGGAAGCGCATGCGCCGGCCGATCACGAGCCCCGACACGTCCTTCGTGCGGTTCGCGATCTTGTCCTGTACCAGCAGGAGTTCGAGCAGGTCCTCGCGCGGCACCGGCATGAACAGGCTCTTCGGCAGGTGCAGGCGGATCTGCTTTTTCAGGTCATCGGCTTCGTTTTCCAGCGTCTCGATGTCGGTACGTGCCGCCTGTGCGGCAGTCCAGTCACCCGCGACGACGGCCGGGAAGAACTCGTTGAGTTTCCGGGCGCAGCGGTACGTGACGTCCATGTGCTTCTCGAGCGGCTGCACCGGCGACGTACCGAAGATGTTTACCAGCAAATTGACCATATGCCTGTTGTCCGTGTCGCGCCGCCAGCCGCGGCGCCACCGCGCGCTGCGCCCGCCGCCATGCTAACACACGGCCGCAGAGCGTCGACCGGCCGGCCCTTTCCGCAGGCCGGAATCGGGCCGGCGCCGATCCCTGGCATGCTACACTCGCGGACCGCACGGTTCTCACACGCGAAGCATGTCATCCTGGCTCGTAAAGTCCGAACCCGACACCTACGGTATCGACGACCTCGCACGCGACGGCCGCCAGAAATGGGACGGCGTCCGCAACTACCAGGCGCGCAACATGATGCGCGACGCCATGCGCGTCGGCGACAAAGTGCTTTTCTACCACTCGAGCTGTCCCGAGCCCGGCGTCGTCGGCATCGCGAAAGTCGCGAGCAAGCCATATCCCGACCCGACGCAGTTCGACCGGCAGAGCCCGTACTACGACCCGGCGAGCAAGCCCGACGTTCCGCGCTGGGTACTCGTCGATCTCGCGTTCGTGCGCAAGCTCAAGCGGACGATCACGCTCGACGAGCTCAAGGGCCACGCGGAACTCGAGGGCATGGCCTTGACCCGGCGCGGCAACCGGCTGTCGGTCATGCCGGTCGATCCCGCGCACTTCAAGTTCATTCTGTCTCTCGAATGAGCGCCTCGATCCGGGCCTGGATCGGTGCGGCGCCGCCGAGTGCCAGCATGATCACGAGGTCCCCGTCTCCCGCCCAGTCCATGGCGGCGGCAAGCGATTCGCTTTCCAGCTCGTGGTGCTCGATGCACGCCGGGTCGGCGCCCAGCGCCAGCAGTTCGTCGCGGATGACGGCGTACACCTCGCCCGCCTGCCGCCCCCGGCGGTAAGCGGCGAGTTCGGAAACGTATACACGGTCGAGGCCGATCGCCCAGGCGTCGCGGGTCAGGGCCCGGATGAGCTCGTCAGGCCGGTCGCCCGCCTGGCCGAAGCACAATGCGCGGCGCCGCGCCGGCATGTGCGCCGCCATGTGGGCCAGGGCGCGCATCGCCTGCGGATTGTGGGCGAAATCGACGAGCACCCTGCGCGCACCGACCTCGTACAGGTTGCAGCGCCCCGGGTTGTCGTCCTGCGACATGCTCGTAAGGCCGCGGCGCACGTCCTCGAGGGTAGCGCCGAGCGTCAGTGTGAGCGCGGCCGCCGCGAGTGCGTTGGCGACGTTGTGCCGTGCCGCTCCGCCGAACGCGATCGGGATGTCGTGGTCGTGGCAGATGAGCGCTTCCTCCCCGCCGGTGCAGTCGAGCAGGCGGCTCCCGTCGGCCGCGAAGACGCGGCCGCCGTCGTCCCGGTGCCCCGCGACCACGGGGTTGTCGACGTCGAGCCCGAACCACGCCACCCGGCCGGCGTAGCCTTGCGCCCTCGCAACGAGCTGCTCGTCGTCCGCGTTCAGTATGAGCGTGCCACCCGCAGCCACGGCACGAGTGACGAGCCACTTGATGCACAGGAGCTCCACCAGGTTGCGCGAGCCGAAGTCGCCGAGGTGGTCCGCGGCGATGTTGGTGATGAGCGCCGCGTCCGCCCGGTTCACCGCGAGACCGCGCCGCAACAGCCCGCCGCGCGCCGTCTCGAGGATCGCGACGTCGACATCGGGCTGCCGGAGGACGGTGCGTGCGCCGCCGGGTCCCGACCAGTCGCCGCGGTCGAGGATACGGTCGTCGACCGCGATCCAGTCGGTGGAGCTGACCCCGACGGTGCGACCTGCCCCCCGCAGAATGTGTTGCGCCAGGCGCACGGTCGTCGTCTTGCCGTTCGTGCCGGTGACGAGCGCCCGCGGCACGTCGCGGTACCGGGACCAGTCGACGGTCGCGGCTGCCGGCAGGTCGCGGGCCGGCCAGACGGCGACGGTCGCACCGGTGCCGAGCGAGACCTCGTCGTCGTCCCACAACAGCGTCAAGCCACGGCTGGCCGCCGCTGCGGCCAGCTCGACCAGCGGGGCGTTCCGCTCCTGTTCTCGCGTCGCCGTCAGCCGGCCGAGCTCCGAATCGATTTCCGGCGGCGCCTCGCCGTTCACGCCTGCCGCCGCAACGGCGAAGGCCAGCTCGCTCACCTCGCACGCCGCGTACAGGGCGTCGATCGGCGCGGCGAAGGCGAGACTTATGCCGCCTTCGACGTCGAGCCGGCTCGTGTCCGGGACGGGCTCGCCGAGGGCCTGCCACAGGCGCGCCACCGACGCTGCCCACGCCGGCGCCAGCCGGTCCGCTTCCCGGGGCTCGCAGGCGACGTCGACGACCGCCGCGGGCAGGTCGAAATGCAGGTTCGGCCCGGTAAGCCGGCGTGCCTCGAGGAACCTCATCGACGGACCGGTCAATCCCCTTCTTCGCCGCGCGCGATGCGGACGCCGCGTTCGTCACGGATGATCTCGACGTCCTCGCTCAGGGAGAATCCGCCGATCTCCGGCAGGTCGAGGACGACGGGCGCCTTGCCGGCGGCCTCTTCAGCCCGTGCACCTGAATTGAAATAGATGATCTGCTTCCAGCTGCGCTTGATGTTGTCGCCCAGCACGAGGACGAGGTCGCCCGGGCGCGCGATTTCGAGCGCACGCGCCGTGGCCTCCTGTTCGTCGGGTACGACTTCGATCTGCGCCGGCGGCACGCCTTTCTCGAGCAACTGGTTCTTCTGCATGACGGCCACTTCGTCCCGGCCGCGGCCGCGCCGGTTGTCGTCGCAGCGGCAGATGAAATAGTCGAAATGCGGCGCCGCGATCGCGGCGATCTCGCGGATATCCTCGTCACGGCGGTCGCCGGGCGCCGACAGGACGACTATCTTGCGCCCGTCCACGTCGAAGCGGTCGACGAGATTGCACATGGCGCGGACGGCCGCGGGATTGTGCGCGTAGTCGAGTATGACGCGGAACGGGTGTTCGTCGTATATGTTCATCCGGCCCGGCGCCTGGAAGTAGGTCGAATCGAACGTGCGCAGCCCCTGCCGTATGCCCTCCAGCGACACGCCGAGGTTGAACGCGAGCGCCGCCGCGAACATCGCGTTCTGGACGTTGTGCATCGCCCGGCCCTCGACCGTGGCGGGAATGAGATGGGTCCACAGGAGCGGCGTGTGACTCTCAACGTCATAGATCGTGATCATGTGGCCGTTCATGCCCTGCTCGAGCACGAAGGCCTGGCCGCCGGCGCGGATGTGCTGCTTGACGAGCGGGTGCGCCGGATTCATGGTGATGTAGCAGATCTTCCTGGCGTCGGTGTGGTCCGCCATCTGCAGGCACAGCGCATCGTCGGCGTTGAGCACGGCGGCATCCGTGGCGATCTCGATCGGGACGCGCTTGACGCGCGCAAGCTGTTCGAGCGTATCGATGCCGCGTAACCCGAGGTGGTCCGCGGTGACGTTGAGGCAGGCGCTCACGTTGCATTCCTGGAAGCCGAGCCCGCCACGCAGCATGCCGCCGCGGGCGACCTCCAGCACCGCCGCGTCGACCGACGGATCGCGCAGGATGATCTGTGCGGACACGGGCCCGGTCATGTCGCCCGGCACGCTCAGGTTGCCGTCGATGTATACGCCGTCCGTCGACGTGAGGCCGACGATCTTGCCCGACATCTTCAGAATGTGCGCGAGCATCCGCGACGTCGTCGTCTTGCCGTTCGTACCGGTGATAGCGGCGATCGGGATGCGGTTCGGCGCGCCCTTCGGAAACAGCATGTCGAGCACGGCCCCGCCCACGTCGCGCGGCTTGCCCTCGCTCGGCGCGACGTGCATGCGAAAGCCCGGGCCGGCATTGATCTCGCAGATGCCGCCCCCCGCGTCCCGGTAGGACTCGGTGATGTCGCGGGTCAGGAAGTCGACGCCGCCGATGTCCAGGCCGATGGCGTTGACCGCGCGGACCGCCATCTGGCGGTTGTCGGGGTGGATCGAGTCGGTCACGTCAATGGCCGTGCCGCCCGTCGACAGGTTGGCCGTCGACCTCAGGTACACGATCTCGCCCGGGGACGGCACGGTCTTGCGATCGTAGCCGAGCTTGGCGAGCAACCGGTCCGCCTGGTGGTCGAACTCGATGCGCGTCAGCACCTTCTCGTGGCCGACGCCGCGCCGGGGATCCTGGTTCACGATCTCGACGAGTTGCTCGATCGTGTGCTGTCCGTCGCCGACCACGTGGCCCGGCACGCGCTTGGCGGCCGCCACCAGCTTCCCGTCGATGACGACGAGGCGGTGGTCGAAGCCCTCGATGAAGCTTTCCACGACGACGGCACGGCCATGCTCCAGCGCCTTCCCGAAGCCGAGCTCGACCTCCTCCGGCGACTTCAGGTTGATCGACACGCCGCGGCCGTGGTTGCCGTTCAACGGCTTCAGCACGACCGGGTAACCGATGCGTTCCGCCGCTCGTACCGCCTGTTCGGCGCTCCTCACGAGCATCTGCTGCGGCACGGGCAGACCGAGGTCGCGCAGGATCGCGTTCGTCTCTTCCTTGTCGCCGGCAAGTTCCACCGCGATGTTGCTCGTATTGCCCGTGGTCGTCGCCTGGATGCGCTGCTGGTAACGGCCATGGCCGAACTGCACCAGGCTGTAGTCGTTGAGCCGCAGCCACGGTATGCCTCGCTCTTCGGCCGCCCGCACCAGGGAGGCCGTGCTCGGGCCGAGCGCACGCCGCTGCGCGTAGCGGATGAACGAATCGCGCGCTTCCGCGAAATCCCAGTCCTCGGCCGGCGCATCGGCCGGCCGGATTCCGGCGGGCAACAGGCTGTGCAGCAGCTTCAGGGCCAGCTCGCCCGCCTCGAGCCCGACCGGGCGGTCCTTGTACTGGTAGACCATGCTGTAGTGGCCGGGCTCCTCGTCGACGGAGCGCGTGCGGCCGAAGGTCACCGGGGATCCCGCGACGTTCTGCAGTTCGATCGCGACGTGTTCCATCACGTGCCCGAGCCACGTACCGTCGCCCTCCCGCAAGCGGCGGACGAATCCACCCGGCTCCCGGTACGAGCACCCGTGCTCCGCGAGCCCGGGCAGGCAGGCCAGGAGACGGTCGACGAACGCGTCGCCCAGGCGGCCGGTCGGCCATTGCTCGAGCTCTCCCAGGTCGATGACGTGGCGGATGACGGGAAAGTGGGCGTAGACGTTCGGCCCGACGTAGACGTTGCTGCTGACGATTTTCATGTAGTTATTGTCCGCCGAACCCGGTCAGGCAGTCGCGCGGCGCGAAGTAATATCGAAGCGACCGCCCGAGACGAGTATGTGCAACTTGACCCCGATCAGGCTGACCGGTTCGCCGCGGCGCGCCCGGTCCATGGAAGAATAACTCAGATCCGTGGGGTCGATAACCGTGATGCCGCCGCTGCCGACGACTTCAAAATCGTCACCCGGCCTGATGAATGCGGCGGTATCCTCGTCCAGCCCGATGCCGACCGCAAACGGGTTGTAAGCCAGCGCCGTGAGCAGGCGGCCAAGGCGGTCGCGCTGCCTGAAATGCTGGTCGATGACGAACTTGTTCGTGAGCCCGAGGCCAGGCGCCATGGTTACCATGTCGGGCGACGGCGTGCTGCCCTCGAGCCCGCCCGCGATCATGTGCTCCGGCATGAACGCGGCGCCGGCGGACGTCCCCGCGACGTGCATCCCGGCCGCGTTCCTACGCCGGATCCGGGTCGCGACCTCGGTGCCGCCGAGCGTCGTCGACAGGCGCAACTGGTTGCCGCCGGTGATGAATACGCCGTCGGATCGATCGATGGTCTCGAGATACTCGCCGGACTGGCAATCCTTGCGGCTCTCGATCGGCAACACCCGGATATGCCGGACGCCGAGGCGCCGGAACAGCTTCTCGTAGTTTCGGCCCGTGTCCCGCTGTTCCGACGCCGTCGGTACGATGCTGATCCGGCCGCTCTTCCCGCCGCACAGTGCGACGAAGCGGTCGAGGATCTCGGTATTGCCGAGTTTGTCTTCCGCTCCGCCGATCGGGATCACATAGCCCCGCTCGCGGCCCGCGTTCTTTTGCGCTGGCGCCATCGGCTCTTGCTACTTTCCGGATTCGTGTTCGAAGCGGCCGAGGCGCTGCTGCTCGCGGTTTCGCAGGTGCCAGGAACCGAGCACCATGACGTCGCAGATGCGGTTCGACTCGTCGAGGACGAGCAGGTCTGCGTCGGCGCCGGGCGCGATGCGTCCCTTCGCATGCAGCCGGAGCAGCCGCGCCGGGTTCGCGGTGAACGGCGGCAGCGCTACTTCCGGGGGCACGCCGGCATCCAGCAGCGCCGCCAGGGTCCGGGCAAGGCACGCCGGCCTGCCAACGTCCATGGCAACGAGTTCTCCGTCACTGTTGAATCGAGGCAGGCAACCGCCGCCGTCGGAACTCACGGTCACGTTGTGTGCCGGCGCGCGCGACGCGAAATAGCGCTCGAGGGCAACCGCGGCTTCGACGGCGTCGTCGCCCTCGTGCACCGGGAACGCCGTGATGTCGATGACGCTGCCCGCCATGGCCAGGTCGAGCGCTTCGTCGAACAGTGCGGCGCGCCGGTTGACGTGCGTCGGGTTCAGCACGCGCGGCGGTATTTCCGACTGGCTCAGCATCTTGCGCACGGCGGCCAGGCCGCGCGGGCCGTCGCCGAGATGCAGGTGCAGGATGCCCGCCTTGCCGGTGATGAGACCGGCGACGTGCGCGTCGCTTGCAATGCGCAGCAGTTCCTCGAGCGTCGGCTGGCTGGAGCGGTGGTCGCTGATCGCGATTTCGCCGACGCCGATCACCGGCTCGACGAACACGATGTCGTCACGCACGCTGCCGGTCAGTGTTACCGGGGGAACGTGGTAACCGCCGGTATGGCACCAGGCGCTCAGCCCTTCCTCGCGCAGTGCCATCGCCTGGGCAACGAGCGAGCGGGTATCGCGCGTGGTGTCGTCGGTGCCGAGCACGCCGACGACACTCGTGACGCCGGCGGACGTGAACCGCGACAGCGCGACGGGCGGCACGCGGCTCGCAAAGCCGGACTCGCCGCCGCCCCCGGTGATGTGGGCGTGCCCGTCGATCAGCCCGGGCACGAGGCGCCGGCCGCCGAGGTCCACGACTTCAAGTCCCGGAGCGCTGACGTCGTCGGGATCGTTGATGAAACTTAAGATCCTGCCGCCGGCGATGAGAACGTGGCGCAGGCCTTCGTCGGCCGGCGCATAGACGTGAGCGTTGGCGAGCAGGCGCAGCATGGAAGAGGGAAGCCCCGAAAAAAGGCGCGTATTGTACACTGCGGCGCTTCAAATGAGAGACCGCTCCGAATGCAGGACATGCCGCTCGGCAGGGCGACCGAACATCCCGATACCTATTCCGCGGACCTGCTGTTTCCCATGGCGCGCGCAGGGGCCCGCGCGGCGCTGGGCGTCGGCTCCGCCCTGCCGTTCCGGGGTGCCGACGTCTGGAACGCCTGGGACCTGACCTGGCTCGGGGACGCTGGGCGGCCGGAAATCGCGGACCTCGAATTCAGGGTTCCCGCCGACAGCCCCAGGATCGTCGAGTCGAAATCGCTCAAGCTCTACCTGAACTCGTACTCGATGAGCCGCTTCGCGTCGGCCGACGCAGTCCTGGCCACGTTGCGCGCCGACCTGTCCGCCGCCGCCGGCGCAGACGTGGCGGTGGCGCTCAGGCGTCCCGGCGACCTGCCGCTGCCCGTGCTCGAGACGCTGCCGGGTGCCTGTATCGACGATGCCGACGTCGCGTGTGACACGTGGACGGTCGAGCCCGCCCTCCTCCGCGCGGAGCCGGCGGTGACGACGGACGAGAGCCTGCACTCGCACCTGCTGAGAAGCCTCTGCCCGGTCACCGGCCAGCCCGACCTCGGCAGCGTGCTCGTCTCGTACCGGGGCCCGCGTATCGACCCGGCGGACTTGTTGCGCTATATCGTGTCGTACCGCCGGCACCAGGATTTCCACGAGGCATGCGTCGAGCGCATGTTCCTGGACATCCGTGCGCGCTGCGCGCCCGAATCGTTGACCGTCTACGCGCGCTACCAGCGCCGCGGCGGCATCGACATCAATCCCTGGCGCTCGACCGGTCCCGCCACCCTGCCCAACTGGCGTACCTGGCGCCAGTAGGAGCGGCGTAACGCCGCGACCGCGAGGCGCGCCGAGTTCCGTTGCATTCGCGGTCTTACGGCCGCTCCTACAGGTCGAGCTCGTGGCCCCAGGTCTTCTTGGCCTCGAGGTAGCGCCGGTTGCGCGGGTTCACCCCGGCGACGTGCGCCACGCGCGTTATCCGGCTCACGCCGTGGGCGGCGAGATCCTCCACTTTCTTCGGGTTGTTGGTGAGAAGCCGGATGGGACGCCCGGCAACGAAGTAGCGGACGAGCGCGGCGGCGTCGCTGAAGTCGCGCGAGTCGTCGGGCAGGCCGAGCGAGCGGTTTGCCTGGTAGGTGTCTTCGCCGGAGTCCTGGAGCACGTAGGTGGCGGCCTTGGCCCACAGCCCGATGCCCCGGCCCTCGTGTCCGGACATGTAGACCAGGAGCCCCCCGCCCGGCTCGCCGTTTATCCGTTCGAGTGCCGCCGCGAGCTGCGGGCCGCACTCACACCGCAGGGATCCGAACACGTCGCCGGTGAGGCAGCTCGAATGCACGCGCACGAGGGGCTCGCGCCACTCCTGTGGGTCGCCGACCACGAGCACGCTGTTCACGGCCATCGACGTCGCGAGCGTCGCGAACGACGCCTGGGCGTTCTGGGCCCGGAGCTCGTCGGCGAGCTCCTGGAGCTTGGCGAGCTCGGTGTTGCGCACGGCGGCATACCAGACGAGGTCGAGGCGCCGCCCGTCGAACTCGAGCGGCAGCGGGATGGGACCGAGCAGGCTGATCGATCGCCCGCCGTCCGGCTGGGCATCGTTCGCCAGGCGCTGGCCGTCCTGGTCGATGCGGAATAATTTCCCGTCTGCGATCAGCCGCTTGCGGATCGCCGGGTCGATGTAGCTGAACATGGCGCGGATTATGCCGTAAACCCGGACGGGACGCGGCGGCCATCGCCCCTGTTGCTGACTCATGAGTCAGCAAATATAATCGCGGCTCGTCACCCGGAGCCCCCTTGAACGAACCCCGCTACCAGCGCCGCAAGGCGGATCGACCGCAGGAAATCGTCGAGGCGGCGTTCGCCGCGTTCGCCGAAGGCGGCTATGCGGGCACGCGCGTGGAGGACGTCGCCCGTCGCGCCGGCGTCAGCAAGGGACTTACCTATCTTTACTTCCGGACCAAGGAAGAGTTGTTCAAGGCGGTGATCCGCAACGTCGTCAGCCGCCGCGTCGAGGCGCTGATCCGGCTCGTCGAGCAGACGGAACTGTCGTCGGAAGAGTTCGTGCGCGGCCCGCTGCTCGCGTTCATGAAGTCGGTTCCCGGCTCGCGGATTCCGGTCGTCATCCGGCTCCTGGTGGCTGAAGGGGCGCGGCACCCCGACCTCGTGGACTACTACTGGGAAAACGTCGTCGGCCCGGGACTCGCCGCCATTCGCCGTTTTGTCGAGCGCGGCGTGGCGCGCGGCGAGTTCCGACGCTCGGCGGTGAACGACCTCCCGCAACTGTTCCTCGCGCCCGTGATGCTGTCGATGGTGTGGAAGATCCTGTTCCCGACACGCGCGCTCGATACCGACCGCCTCATGGAAACGCAGCTCGAAATGCTCCTTGCGTATATCGGCGCCGAAAAAGGACTCGTATGAATCTCGCGCACCCAGGGTCTGCCGCTTCGCGCCACCTGCTCCTGTTCCTACCCGTACTGCTCGGCGCCTGCGGCCACGACGAGGACGACGGCCGCCTGGTCGGCGAGACCGCCTCCGACCGGATCGAGATCACGGCGGAGGCGTCGGAACCCATCGTCGAGATTGCAGTTGCGGAAGGCACGCCGGTCGCCGCCGGCGACGTCCTCGTCCGCCAGGACACGGCGCGCGCCGAGGCCGCGGTGGCCGCGGCGGAAGCGGGGCTCGCACAGGCGCACGCCCGGCTGGCGGAACTCGTGCGCGGGCCGCGACCGGAGCGTCTTTCGGCCGCCCGTGCCAGTGTCGCCGGCGCCCGCGAGGAACTCGCGTTCCGCCAAGGCGAATACGAACGCGTGCTGCGCGTATACGAGCAGAATCTCATCGCCGCCGATGTCCGCGACCGTGCCGAGGTGGCGCTGGACGCGGCGCGCGCGGGACTCGAGGTCGCGGAAGCCGGACTCGAGGAACTGCTCGCCGGCACGACCGTGGAGGAACTCGATCAGGCAGAGGCGGCAGTCGCTTTGGCCGACGCGCAGCTCGCGGGCGAGCGCGTCTCGCTTTCGCGCCTGACGCTTACGGCGCCCGTGGCGGGCCTCGCCGACAGCCGTCTCTTCGAACCCGGCGAGCGGCCCGCCGCCGGCCAGCCGGTCATCGTCCTGCTCGGCGGCGAGCAGGCCCACGCGCGCGTATTCGTCACCGAGGACCAGCGGGTGCGCGTACGACCCGGCACCGCCGCGCGGGTCTGGGTGGACGGGCTCGGTGAGGAGCTCGATGGCCGGGTGCGCTGGGTGGCAAGCGACCCGGCGTTCACGCCCTACTACGCGCTGACCGAGCGCGACCGGGGGCGGCTCACTTACGCCGCCAAGGTCGACATACTCGGGCGGGCCGAGCGCCTCCCCGACGGCGTACCCGTGGAAGTCGAGATCCTGAGCGACCCGGACGCCGAATGAGCGCCAACGACGCGGCGAACGTCGCCATCGATGCGCGCGGCCTGACCAAGCGCTTCGGCACGCTCGTCGCCGTGGATGCGCTCGACCTCCGCGTGCCGCGCGGGCAAATTTACGGCTTCCTCGGCCCGAACGGCTCCGGCAAGTCGACGTCGATACGCATGCTCTGCGGACTGATCACGCCTTCCGCGGGCACGGCGGACGTGCTCGGCGTGCACATACCCGGCAATACCGCCGCGCTCAAGCCCCGCATCGGCTACATGACGCAGTCGTTCTCGCTGTTCGGCGACCTGACCGTGCTCGAAAACCTGCAGTTCATCGCCGACATCTATTCCTACCCGCGCGCGCGCCGTGCTGCGCGGATCGAGGAACTGCTCGGCCGCTACCAGCTCGAGGCGAAGCGCGATGCGCTGGCCGCCACGCTGAGCGGAGGCCAGCGGCAGTACCTCGCCCTCGCCTGCGCGGTGCTGCACCACCCCGAACTCCTGCTGCTCGACGAACCGACGAGCGCCGTCGACCCGCAAAGCCGCCGCAGCTTCTGGGCCAACCTGTTCCGGCTCGCCCGAAGCGGCACGACGATCCTGCTGTCGACGCATTACATGGACGAGGCGGAGCGCTGCCACCGGCTGGCCATCCTCGCCCGCGGCGTGAAAGTGGCGGACGGCACGCCCGATGAACTGCGGCGCGGCACAGGCATGAACGTTGTCGAGATAGATGCCGAGGACCCCTACGCGGCGCAGAACGCGCTCGACGACGTCGCGGACGTCGCCACCGTGACGCAGCTCGGCATGCGCCTGCGGGCGCTTTTGCCGGAGTCGGTGCGCGAACCCGTCGAAGTCGTACGCCTCGGCCTCGCGTCGCATGCCATCGCGGCACGCGTGCGCGCCGCGGAACCGAGCCTCGAGGACGTGTTCGTGGCCGCAACGTTCGGCGCCCGGGACCAGGGCCTGTTAACGCTATGAACGGGGCGGCTGTAGCGCCGGATTCGACGCCAATCAAGGCGCGAGGAGAGAGATTTGGTTGTTCCAAATGAACGACGAGCAACGCCGAGTGGCTTCGAATCCGCCGCTACCCGGAGGGCCGAGCCGATTTTCGCGCCGGCGGTGTTGTCGCTCGCTGACGTAGCGGTGCTACGCGGCGCTCGCTCCGCCTTGCCGGACACGAAAATCGGCTACGGCAGCCGTCCCGTTCGTAGCGTTAACAGGCCCTAGAGCATGTCGTTCATACTGGATGCCCTGCGCAAGTCGGAAAGCGAGCGCCAGCAACAACAGGCGGCGGAGTTCGCGACCGTACCGAGCGGTGCCGCAGCAACGACGGCGCCGCGCTGGCTGTGGCTCCTCGGGTTGCTGCTCGTTTTGAACCTCGTCGTCCTGGCCGTCTTCCTCCTCCGCGGCGAACCTGCCGGTAAGGCTGCCGGTACGGCTGCATCGGACGCTCCTGTCACGGCGGACTCACCGCCGGCCGTCACCCGCGCAGGGAGCCCGGCGGACGCGTCGGCACAACCGCCAGCGAGAGCCCCGGCGCGCGAGGCGGCGGCGTCCTTCTCGGAGCGCCTGGCCGACGTCCGCGAATCCCGGCCGGATAGCGCCGCCGCACCGGCCGAATCGCCTGCCGGCAGCGGGAGAACCGCCCCTCCGGCACCGCGGGACACGGCCACAACGGCCGCGGTGCGGCCCGGCGTCGCGACGGTACCGAGCCTCGAGCAGTTGCAGCTGGAGGGCGCCGTCGACCTGCCGCCACTGCACCTCGACCTGCACGTGTACAACGAGGCGGCGGGGCGGCGGTTCGTCTCCATCAACATGCAGAAATACCGGGAGAACGAACGCCTGAGCGAGGGCCCGCTGGTCCGGGAGATCACGCGCGAGGGCGTCGTGCTGGAACACGACGGGCATCTCTTCGCGCTCGTGCAGTAAAGGAATCGCCGGCGCTCGTTCCCGTGACGCCGCCGGCGTTCAGCCGTCAGCCGTGTCGTCTTCCATCGCGTCTCCGTCCGGTTCGATCAGGTCGCTGCCTTCGTTGCGCGCGTTGTTCACACGGCGGGTCACCGGCCAGGCGCGAAGCGGCGGCGCCAGGGCGGCGGCATGCTCGATCAGCGACGAGTCGCCGGCGAGCCACACATCCGCGTGTGCGGGGTCCAGCACGACCGGCATGCGATGGTGCAGCCGCGCCATGAAGTCGTTGGCCGCGCAGGTGACGACCGTCGCGGTACTGAGCTCCTCGCCGCTGCCCTTGTCGAGCCAGCGCTCCCACAGCCCGGCGAAGGCGAAAGGCTCGCCGCTCGCCGCCGAGATGTAATACGGTGTCTTGCCGCCCGCGGCGCCGCACCATTCGTAGAAACCGTCGGCGAGCACGATGCAGCGGCGCTGCCGGTACGCCGCCCGGTAGGCCGGCTTCTCCGCGACGCTTTCCGCACGCGCATTGATCATCCGGTTGCCGATCGATGCATCCTTCGCCCAGAAAGGTACGAGCCCCCAGCGCAGCAGGACGAACTCGCGGGCGCCCTCCCCGTCCCTGCGGATCGCCGCGAGATCCTGCGTCGGCGCGACGTTATAGCGCGGTGGGAGAGCCGGCACGCCCGTGACCCCGAACAAAGCGGCGGTGGCTTCCGTCGGGGAATAGAAGGCGAAGCGGCCGCACACGCCGGTACGGTCCTCGCTACTCGCGAATGCCGACGCCGCGGCCCATTAGCCACAGGCACGCGGTGAACAGCGCGACGACGAAAAAGGCGAGGATCGCGTAGGCAGTGCCGATGCGGATGTCGGACGTGCCGAGGATGCCGTAACGGAAGGCGTTGACCATGTACAGGATGGGATTGGCCTTCGACACGTGCTGCCAGAACTCCGGCAAGAGCGAGATCGAGTAGAACACGCCGCCCAGGTACGTCAGCGGCGTCAGCACGAAGGTCGGGATGATGGAAATGTCGTCGAACTTCTTCGCGAAGACAGCGTTGATGAAGCCGGCGAGCGAAAATACGATTGCGCTGAGCAAAACGACGGAAACCATGATCCACGGGTGCTCGACGTGCAGCCGCGTGAAGAACAATGCAATGGCCGTGACCAGGGCACCGACGAGCAGGCCGCGGATCACCCCGCCCGCGACATGGCCGATCACGATGGCCGCGTTGGACATCGGCGCAACGAGCATCTCCTCGACGTGCCGCGAGAACTTGGCGCCGAAGAACGAGCTGACGACGTTGCCGTAGGAGTTGGTGATGACCGACATCATGATCAGGCCGGGTGCGATATAGGACATGTAGTCGACGCCGTCCATCGTGCCGATCCGGCTGCCGATGAGATTGCCGAAGATGATGAAGTAGAGCGTCATCGTGATCGCCGGCGGCACGATCGTCTGGACCCAGATCCGCAGCACGCGGATCACCTCCTTGCGCACCAGGGTGCGGATCGCGACAGCGTTGAGCGCGAGGTTCACGCGGCGGCCTCGCCGGCCGGCTTGTCGACGAGCCGCAGGAACAGTTCCTCGAGCCGGTTGGCCTTGTTGCGCAGGCTCGCCACGCGCAGGCCTTCTGCGTTGAGCACCGCGAACAACGCGTTCAGGTCCTGGCCCGGCCCTATTGCCACTTCGACGTCGCCGTCGTCGCGCAGGACGGCCTCGAAGCCGGACAGCGCGGCAACGGCCGCGGGGGGCTCCGCCAGGCTCAGCACGAAGACTTCGCGCTGGAGTTTGCGCAAGACCTCGCTCATGCGCGCGTCCTCGATTATTCGGCCCGCGTCGATGATCGCCACGCGCCGGCAGAGCGACTCCGCCTCCTCGAGGTAGTGCGTCGTCAGGATGATCGTCGTCCCGGCCGCGTTGATCTCGCGCAGGTACTCCCACATGGAGCGCCGGATCTCGATGTCCACGCCTGCCGTGGGTTCGTCGAGAATCAGGAGCCTGGGCTCGTGCACGAGCGCGCGCGCGATCATCAGGCGGCGCTTCATGCCCCCCGAGAGACTGCGCGCCGTGTCGCCGCGGCGGTCCCACAGCCTGAGGGCGCGCAGGTATTTTTCGACCCGCTCACGTGCGAGCCTGCCGCCCAGCCCGTAGTAGCCCGCCTGGTGAAGTACGATGTGCTCGACCTTGTCCCACAGGTTGAGGTTGACCTCCTGGGGCACGAGGCCGATGCAGGCTTTCGCCGCTTCGAGTTCGCGATCGATGTCATGCCCGAAGATCTCGACGCTGCCGCCGGTCTTGTTGACGAGCGAAGTGATGATGCCGATGGCCGTGGTCTTGCCGGCGCCGTTCGGCCCGAGCAGCGCGTAGAACTCGCCGGCGTCGACGTCGAGATCGATCCCTTTCAGGGCCTGGTTACCGTTGCGGTAGGTCTTTTCGAGTTGTCGGATCGACAGCGCCTTCATGAGGCGGCGTATTGTAGCGACGCGTGCCGGTTTGCGACACCGACGGCGGCGAGTGTTCCGTGAAGCTCAGCGCGGGCACGGGCATGCGGCAGGCAGCCGCCGGGAGCATGGCGCGCGGCGCCTCGGGCGGCCGGGTCAGTATCGCCTGCAATGCCCAGATCCGCGCGGCTCTCCGCACGTCGGGCTCGTCGCTCATCCCGGTCGTCACCAGGCGCTGCCAGAACACCCCGCTGGATGCGCGCCTGAGCCGCAAGAGGCCCGGACGGCGGGCGAACTCGTACAGCTCGACCAGCGAGGCGCCCGCGAGCTGTTCGCACCAGCCGGCGGGCGCGCCGGACACGACCCTCGCGGCGTACGGGTTGTGACTGGCAAAGCGCCACAGGTAGGCCAGCGCCGCCGACACCAGCGGGACTTCCTCCGCCGGCGCGCGGTCGAGCGCGGTGAAAAGATCGACGCCCGGCTTGCCCTCGAACAGCGGGGCCCAGAGCGCCGCATCCCGCTCGCCGAGCGAAAACAGCAGGAATGGGCAGCGGGACAGCCGTTCGCGGCCGGCCGGGCTCGCGCGCCTGAGCGCCGTCGCGAGGGGGATCGGGAGTTCCGCGACCAGCCGCAGACCGCCGCCGGCGAGGCTGTCGAGAAAAGCCCGGTTTAGGCGCGCGACCTGGACAAAGTCCTCGGCACAGGGTCCCGGAAACTCCATGGTCACCTCCGTTGGCGCAGAATGTGGCGGCATCGGGTACTTACTGCATGTTTGCCAAAATTCCCATTTATGGATAATAGTACGCCTCACAGAGCTACATGTGGTCAGTTTCTAGCATAAGGGGAAGATAATGCGCCTGACGGACGATCGCTATGCCGGCGAGCGCAGCCAGTTCGAACTGGCATTGCGCATGATCGGGCATGAAGCGCGGACCAGCACGATCCGGGATTGCACCGGCCTGTCCGACGATCGCATCCGCAAGCTGTACGCCCGCTACTTCAAGCACCGGGGGCAGGCCGGGATCCGGCGGCGGCGGGGAAAATCGCCGCGGCAGGTCACGCGCTTCGTCAAGAATCCGCAGCACCAGTTGCAGGCGACGACACTGGTTGCCCTGTTCTGTGCGGGCGGACTGCTGCGCATGGACGACGAGAACAAGGTGCACTCTCGCTGGCCCCGGCCTAACGTCGAGTTCGGCCATCGCGTGTGCCGCGCTTTCGAGAATTACCTGCTCCTGCACGAACAACCGCTCCTGAGCTTCGAATGGGCGTGGAATTTGCTCAAGAGCATCGCCTGGAACGACGAGCTGTACTTAGCCGTGTGCCGGGGCTGCCGCGGCTGTTACGTGCAGGATGCGTACGCCCTCGACCTGAAGACCTGCCCGGCCTGCGAAATCGAGAATCACCAGCGGCGCCGGCCAGGTGTGCGCAGCTTTTCCACGGCCTGACACTGCCGCCGGGCCGATTCCGGTAAACTGCGGCGCGCATGGATAACCACAACGTGTTTGCCGGCGCGTTCGTCGACCGACATGGCGAACGGCGCAAGGATCCCGAATGGCTGGCTGCCGCCGTCGACGACCCGGCCGCGCTCTTCGTGCCGGTCTGGGGCGATAAGTGCATCGTCGGCGGCGACCCGCTGCATGCGATCACGTTCCCCCGCGATGCGCTCGACAGCGTCGTGCCGGATCGCGACGACCTGGTATTCCTCGGCCTGTTCCGCGGCCGCCCGGCGTTTGCGTTCGGCCTCACCGCCACGGGCGAGGCGCCTTTTCCCGAGCTCGGCGTTTTCCATGATCTGCGCTACCTCGGCAGCGTGCTGCCGCCGGACGAAGCGAACCTCGTCGCGCACGCCCGCGCTCTCGTCCTGTGGCACGGGTCGCAGACCTTCTGCGGTGTGTGTG
>DASUOE010000188.1:0-6088 GCA_036276805.1 Woeseiaceae bacterium
GGACCTGTACCGCGGCGAGGCGGATTCGCGGGCACTTGCCGCCATGCCGGAAACACAAGCGTCCGCGGCGCTCGCCACGGCGCTCGCGATCAACGCCGGCAACATGTACACGCTGCAGAGCCAGGCGGAGCCGGCGGAGGCGTACTACCGCCAGGCGATAACGTCGGCGGCTCGTGCAGGCGACCGGCGCACCGAAGCGGAAGCCCGGACGAACCTCGCCTGGAGCGCGATCCGCGCCGGACGCCACGAGGACGCGGCCGCCTTGCTCGCGGAATCACTGTCGCTCTTCGGCGCCGAGGCGCGAACCGAACTGCGCAAGGCCGTGCTCGCCGTCGGCGTCAACGCCCGCGAGGCGGGCGAGCTCGACGAGGCCGAGACGCAGATGCAGGCCGCGATCGGCCTGTACGTCGAGGCCGGCGACGCCGTCGGCCAGGGCCGTGCGCTCGCGCAGCTCGGCAGCACCCTTCTGCTCGCAGAGGAGTTCGAGGCGGCGCGCGATGCGTATCTCGGTGCGCTCGAATTGGCCGACACTCGGGCCGACGCCGGGGCCGAGGCTGTGGCCGACGCCGCGGCCGGCACGGAAGGCGGCGCGCACGCGGACGGCGAGATTCTTCGCCACGCGCACGGCGGACTGGCGCGGACCTACCAGGCCATGGGGCTGACGGACGCGGCAGTGGACGAGTACGCCCGTTACTTCGACCTGCTCGGCGTCTTCCTCGCGGGCTGGTCGACCGACCAGGGCCGCGTCGCCATCATCCAGGACCAGGCCGGCATGCTCGACGGTTACGCTGCCGTTGCGAGCGACCTTGCAGAAGAGACCGGCGACTTCGCGCCGCTGCGCAACGCCACGCAGAAGATCCGCGGCAGCGCGCTCGCCTGTCTCATCCAGTCGCGCCAGCAGCGGGAGTACCGGCCGCCGGGCCACGCCGACGGCGGGCGGGTGCTCTATGGCCGGGAATGGGACTACGTGCAGGTCGAGTATGCCGCGGCGATCGACACCGCCTTCTCGCGCGACATGATGGCGCAGCGCACGATCGACGTGGAACTCGCCCCGCGCAGCGGCGCGCTCGCGTTCGCCGATCACTGCGCGGTGCCGGCGGCGGCGACGACCATCGACCCCGATGCCCCGCCGATGATCGAGTATTACGTGGGCCCGGACCGCCTCGTCGTCCTGGTGGTCGCGGACGGTGCGATCGCGGGCGCCGTCGTGCCGGTCGGCAGGCAGGAGCTGGCCGGGCTGGTCGACGACTACCTGCGGGCCATCGACGTGGACCGCGCGCGGGGGATCGTCATCGCCGCGACCGCGGCGGCGGGGCCCGCGGGCGAGACCGGCGACCGGGATGCGCTCGCGAAGCGGCTGCACGAGATTCTCGTTGCGCCCGTGGCGGCGCAGCTCGCCGACGCGGCGGACGGGCCGCTCGTCATCGTCCCGCACGACGTGCTCTGGCGCCTGCCGTTCGCCGCCCTCGCCGACGCAGAGGGCCGCTGGTTCGGCGATCGCTTCCGGCTGAGTTACATCACGTCGCAGGACGCGTGGAACCTGCTCGCAGCAAAGCCACGGGCGGCCGATCACGAGGACATTTCCGCCTGGGTCGCCGGCAACCCGGCGATGCCGCAGCGTGTCGTCGCCTGCGGCGAGTTCGTGCTCGAGGGCCTGCCCGGCGCGGAGGCAGAGGCCCGGGCAATCGAGGCGATCCTCGGCGCCGGCCGCACCGAGCTCTTCTTAGGTCACGCCGCGGACCGGCTGCGCCTCGACGCCTGGCACGGCGACTATTCCGTCATCCACCTGGCGACCCACGGCGTCGCCTGTCCCGACGATCCGCTGAGTTCCTTCATCGCGCTGGCCGATCTCGACGGCGCAGACATCCGGGTGGCGCCCGACTACACGAGCGCGGCGCTCGCGATGGACCCGCGGCTCGAGGTGCAACTCGACCTCGCGTTCGACCCGCGCCAGGTCCAGCAGGCGCCGACACCGGCGTACCCGGGCGTGCTGACGGCGCGGCAGGTCGCAGAGGAGTACGCGCTCGACGCCGATCTCGTCACGCTCAGCGCCTGCCAGTCCGGGCTCGGCCAGTTGAGCGGCGAGGGCATGATCGGCTTTGCGCGGGCTTTCCTCGCGGCGGGCGCACGCTCCCTGGTCGTGAGCCTGTGGAAAGTGGACGATGACGCGACGCAGGCGCTGATGACAGCTTTCTACGAGGAATACGCGGCGCACGGCGACAAGGGGCTTGCGTTGCAACAGGCGATGCGTGCCGTCCGCGAACGCCGTCCGGACCCGCGCTACTGGGCGGGATTCGTGTTGCTGGGTTTGCAGGAGTAACGGGTGAACGACATTTTGCGATCGGCAAGGAGATCGGCCGCTCTCGCCGTCGTCGCGGCCTTCGCACTGCTGGCCGCCCCGACGAACGCGTCGGCCGAGAAGCGCGCACTGATCGTGACGGTGTCCGTCTATGCGGAAGGGACCGGCTGGGACCCGATCAGTTCGCAGCGCGACGAACCGCTGATCCGCAATGCGCTGTCCCGGCACGGCTTCACGACGATCGAGCACATTGCGGAAGCCGAAGCTACGCGCGCGGGCATCGTCGCCGCCTTCAGGCAGCACCTGCTCGAACCCGCGCGGCCCGGCGACGTGGCGGTATTCCACTACTCCGGGCACGGACACCAGGTCACGGACGACGGCCGCGACGAACTCGACGGCTACGACGAGGTGCTGGTGCCGGTCGACGCGGCGATGCGGCCACCCGAAGGCTACACCGGGGACAAACACCTGCGCGACGACGAGCTTGGCGACCTGCTCCACGAATTGCGGCAGAAGATCGGCCCGACCGGCGACGTCCTGGTCTTCCTGGACTCCTGCTACTCGGGGACCGGCACGCGCGGCGGGGGCTACCCGGATCCCGTGCGCGGCACGAACGAGCCGATCGGCGACCCGGCCCGTCACGACGACCGGCCGCTCGCCGCGGACACGGCAAGCGGCATCGTCGATGCGGCGGCGGCGACCCGGGGCGCGGGCCCGGACGCGCCGGCCGGCCTCGCGCCGATGGTGGTGTTCTCCGCGGAGATGCACAACCGGCTGGCGGAGGAGACCACCGACGACGCGGGCGAGCGCGTCGGCGCCCTGAGCTGGACGCTCGGCAAGGCGCTCGCGGACGCCGGCGCGCAGACCTCGTACCGGGACCTGTTCGAGGCCGTCAAGGTCAACACCGCCGCGCGCCACATCCCGAACCAGCCGCAGGCGGAATCCGAGGGCGGCCTCGATCGCCTGCTGTTTGCGGGCCAGGCCGTGGACCAGCGCCCGTACTTCGCGATCACGTCCATGAACCTCGCCGAAGGCTGGGCCGAACTCGACGGCGGCAGCCTCGTGGGCCTCCTGCCGGGGTCGGTGGTGGAAGTCCACGGGACAGGCACTCGCAAACCGGGCGAGGACACGCTGATCGCGAAGGGCGCGGTATCGCACTCGACGCCGTTCGTCTCCGAGATCGAGCTCGACGAGGTGGTCGAACCCGGCGCGGAAGCCGGGTGGGCGTTCGTGACCGAGCAGGTGTTCGGGTCATTGCGCGTCAACGTGTACGTCGATGCGCCGCCGGGCGCGGGCTGGAAGGAGCCCGTGGTTGCGGCGCTCGAGCGGGATGCGGCACGCCCGCGCTCCTTCGTCGGGCTGCTCGATGCCCGGCCGGACGGCCTGGTTGCCGACGATGCGACGAAGATCGTCCTCGTCCACGAGCTCGCCGCCGGGCCGCCGTCGCAGCGCGGCGTGATGCTCGAGACCTGGGAGTCCGGCCAGCGCCTGTTGGGCCAACCGGCGGATCCCGCCGACGCGCTCCTCGGCCAGCTCCTCATCGAGCGCATCAGGTCCTACGCACGGAATGCCTGGCTGCGGGCGCTCGACCTGCGGGCCGACGGCATGGGCGTCGAGCTCGAGCTCATCCCCTGCGAGCTGCGCTGCTCGTCGACGGCGAGCGTCTGCGGCGGCGAGGAATGTTCCTGCGTCAGCGAGGGCGACCCGCAGGACCTGTTCGACGAAGCGAACAACATCGTGATGCCGCTCGGCACCGGGTTCGGTGTGCGGCTGAAGAACGTGGGCTCGATGCCGGTCTACGCGTCCGTGCTGGACCTCATGCCGGACGGCAACATGGGCCTGCTCTGGCCGTTGCCGGGGACGTCGAACGCCGACACGCTGATCCGGGAAGGCGCCACGTACCGCGTCGTCGACCCGCGCAACCGGGACGAGCTGCTCGTGTACCGTGCGTGTCCGCCGTTCGGCACCGACATGCTCAAAGTGATCGCCACGACCCAGCCCGTCGATTTCGGGCCCATCACCGGCGGCGTGCGAACCCGCGGCGGCGAGCGCGGGCCGCTGGACGTCCTGTTCGACGAGAGCCTCTCGGGCACGCGCGGCGTTTCCCCGTCGTTCGCCGTCGGGTCCGTGAGCACGTCGGCCGTGACGATTACCGTCGTCGAGCCGGAGAACTGACAAAACGCAGGCGGTTCACGCGGCCCGGTTCACCGAGCGCCGCGCCGGTCACCACACGCTGCCGAGCGCCACGCGAATCGCTTCGCCGCTGACGCCGCTCGCTTCCTCCGAGGCGAGGAACGCGATCAGCTCCGCGACTTCCAGCGGCGTGACGACGCGTCCCGGCGGATAGAGGCGGGCCCGCTCCTCCCACACCGCGTCCACGGTGAGGTCCCGGTCGCGGGCCTCCTGCGCTGCCGAGCGCTCCGCCATCGCGGTGCGCACCCAGCCCGGCAACACCGCGTTCGCGGTAATCCCGAAGGCGCCGCCGTCCGTGGCCGCCGAGCGCATGAGACCGAGCAAACCGTGCTTCGAGCAGTTGTAGGCGCTGCCCGCTGGCTCCGCGATAAGCCCGGCGGTGGAACTCGTGTACACCATCCGGCCGTACCGGCGCGCGACCATGCCCTGCATCACGAGCCGCGACAGGTAGAACGGGCCGTCGAGATTGATGCGCATCGTTTCGGCCCAGGTCTCCACGTCCTGTTCCCAGAGGACCTTCTCGTGCGCCGACCCGATGCCGTGGTTACAAACGAGGATTTCGATCGGTCCGAGCCTGGATTCGGTTTCGCTCACCGCCGCCGCACAGCCCTCCGGCGTCCCGAGGTCTGCGACGACGTAGTCGAGGCCGACTTTTGCCAGCTCCTGCTCGCTCCGGGACACGCACATGACTCTCGCACCCCTCAATGCGAGCAGCTCAGCTGTGGCCCGGCCGATTCCGCGGCCGGCGCCGGTGACCAGCGCAGTACGATTCGTAACGCCCGGCATTGCGATTCCCCGTGATGACGACCCAAGCGGACCTGTTATGACGGCATCTTAAAGTACTTTCGACCGAACCCCTCCGCGATGGGTTTTCGCCCAATAGGAAAAGACTTGCGCGCCGATCAGTACGACGAGTCTTCGGCTCGTCGGAAGTAACCGAACTTCGCCATGCATTCGTCCATCTCGACAGCATGTTCTGTAGATTCACGCCGCGCCTGCGACAACCCGAGGCACTGGTCGAAGTATTTTTGTTTGACGCCAGGCTCTTCAGCGTTGGCCTGCGTTCCCGGTGCATCATCGATGCAATGAGATTGAATACACTCGTAGAAGAGCGGGTTAACAGCTCGGGCAGGCTCCGGTCTGGCGGACGGAGTACTACAAGCGCTGATACCGAGAAGTGCCAGCAGTGTCAGTCGCGTCACCATACACCGCTCAGTCGATCCTGGTAGCCGGCAGCGTTACGTCGACTTTGCACAGTATGTAGTTACTATACTGCGATTCGCTCACACGGTAAGAACCAGAGTTCGTTTCGAAGGTGCCGATGACACTTCCTGTCAGCGGAACGATGAAGGATGCCGTAAGTGCGTTGTTCGCGTCCAGCCGGCCGTGCCATTCGATGACACCATTTTCAGCTGAGTGCCAATATTGAGAGCCGATGTAGACGGCCGGATCGTCACCTTCGAGTCGAATTGAGATTGAGGTCGATTCGGCTGGCGTTCCGGTGCTATCCGCGCGCGCAACCAGTTTGTAGACAGTTTCGGCGGCGAAATCGACGGCTTCACACCAGTAGTTTGACGGCCTTTGGCGGTACCGCAG
>DASUOE010000189.1:0-5312 GCA_036276805.1 Woeseiaceae bacterium
CGCACTGCGCGGCAACACGATTCGCGCGGGACACTACCTCATGATCCCCGTGTCCACGCAGCCGCTGACCGCTTACACGAAGAGCGCCGACGTGCGGCTCGAGCAGACGCAGAACCGCGAGCGCCCCGGCCGCCGCCTCGAGCACATCGTCAGCTCGGGCGAGAGCTTCTGGAGCATCAGCCGGCGTTACGGCATCACGACGCGGCAGCTCGCCGCCTGGAACGGCATGGCTCCCGGCGACCCCCTGTCGGTGGGCAAACGGCTCGTCGTCTGGAGCGATGCGGAGAGATCGGCAGGTCCCGCGGTCGCGCCCGTCGCCGCGCATGGCGGCACGACGCGCAAAGTGCGCTACACGGTGCGCACCGGCGACTCGCTGTACGTCATCGCGCAGAAGTTCCGCGTGACCGTGCAGCAGATCTCCAGCTGGAACAACATCGATTCCGGCAAGATCCTGCGCCCCGGCCAGCGCCTGACCATGTACGTGGACGTGACCGCCCAGTCGTCATGACCCGCAGGAGCGGCCGTGAGGCCGCGAATTCGGTGCCGGTCCTGGCGGCATGACAGTCGCGGCGTTACCGTCGCTCCTACGTCGACTCCTCGTCGAAGTGCATTGCCATGATATTCGCGCCCGCGTCGACGAACATGGTTTCGCCCGTGATGCCGCTTGCGAGGTCGGAGCACAGAAACGCCGCCGCATTGCCGATCTCCTCGATCGTCACGGTGCGCTTCAGCGGCGCGGACTTCTCGGCATAGCCGAGCATCTTCCTGAAACCGCCGATTCCGGCCGCCGCCAGCGTCTTCACCGGGCCTGCGGAGATGGCGTTCACCCGGATGCCCCGGGGGCCGAGATCCGCCGCGAGGAAGCGCATGCAGGACTCGAGGCTCGCCTTGGCGAGGCCCATGACGTTGTAGTTCGGTACGACGCGCACGGCAGCGTTGTACGTGAGCGTAAGTACGGCCGCATTCCGCCCCTGCATCATGGGCAGGGCTGCCTTGGTGAGCGCCGCGAGGCTGTACGCCGAAATGTCGTGCGCGATCGCGAAGCCTTCGCGGGTAACGGATTCGGTAAAGCCGCCCTCGAGCTGGTCGCGCGGCGCGAAACCCACCGAGTGCACCAGCACGTCGAGTCCGTCCCAGTGCCGCCCGAGGCCTTCGAAGACCGCCCCTATCTCGGCGTCGCTCGTCACGTCGCACGGAAAACACAGTGACGTATCCTGCCGGAGCCGCTCGGCGAGGCCCGTAACCCGCCCCTTCAGCTTGTCGTTCTGGTACGTGAAGGCGAGTTCGGCGCCTTCGCGTGCGAAGGCCTCCGCAATACCCGTGGCGATCGATCGATCGCTCGCCACCCCGACGATCAGCGCCTTCCTGCCGGCCATGAAACCCATGTGCTGCCTCCGCGTGCGGTTCGGCCGGTAGTGTAACGTAGGAGCGGCGGTCACGCCGCGACTTGGAGATGGCCGGATGCCGAGGCGTTGTCGTCACGGCCGGACGGCACGAACCGTTCGCGGCCTTACGGCCGCTCCAACAGCCGGGCATAAAGCGCCTCGTAAGCATCGGCCATTTTTTCCGCGCTGAACGACTCGGCCTTCGCGCGGTTCGCGATCTGCATCGCGTTCGTCGCGGGCGACGGCACGGCCAGCCGGCGGATTCCGTCGAAGAGCTGGCCCGGCGACTCGGGCTCGATCAGGATGCCGTTGACCCCGTCCTCGACCAGTTCCGGGATGCCGCCGACGCGCGTCGCGACGATCGGCAGCCCGAATTGCAGGGCGTCGATGAGACTCGAGCCGAGCGCCTCGTCGGGGGACGGGAACACGAAGACGTCGAGCGCGGCGAGATAGTCGCCCACGTTGTCGACGAAGCCAGTGAGCTCGATGTTCGGCAGGTCGCCTATGCGCTCACGGAACAGTTGCTCGTGGCGGCCCGCGCCCATGAGCAGGAAATGCCAGTCCGGCTGTTCCGACGCGGCACGGTGCGCAGCCTCGATGATCGTCAGTTGCCCCTTGGCGGGGTGGTAATAGGTACCCGTGTGGCCGATCAGGATTTTGCCGGCATACCGGTCGCGAATTGCCGCGGAGGCCGCGGCATCCACCGGCAGGCGGGCATGGGCCGACGGGATCCGCACCGGTGTCACCTCCGGGTAGGACTCGCCGAGCGCGCGCTCGACGGCGCCGGAGATCGCCACCACGGCGCCCGCGGAGCGATACGCGTAGTCGCGGAGGAGCGACGGCTTCTGGGGCCGCGTGACGCGCCGCGTGATGACCATGGCCGCGCCGTTAAGGCGGTGCGCGACGAGCGCGACGTACACCGCGCGCGCCTCGTGCGCATGCGCGATCCGTGCGCCGCGCGTCGCCGCCCACATGTCGAGCGGGTTGCGGCCCAGGCGCCGGATCTCGAGGCCCGGGACCGCGGCGGCGCGCTCGGCGAGCTCGCTATCGCGCCGCGCCACGAGGCGCTGCGGCCGGCCCCGCGCCGCGAGTTCGCGCATGAGGAGCAGCGTCTGGCGTTCACCGCCGCGGAATTCACGGGCGAGATTGACGTGGGCGATCAAGGCGTGCGTAGCGGATACCTTGCCCACGCGGCCTTACGGCCGCTCCAGCGCGACCTTGGTCTCTTCGCCTTCCAGGCGCGCGATGATCGTCGCGCAGCAGGCATCGCCCCAGATATTCACGCTCGTGCGCGCCATGTCGAGCACGCGGTCGAAGACCATGAGCACGCCGATCGCCTCGACCGGCAGGCCGATGGCGGCGAGGATGATCGCGATCGCGACCAGCGACGCGGACGGGACTCCTGCCACACCGATAGACGTCAGGAGCGCGATGAACACGATCGTGAACTGCATGCCGAACGTGAGATCGAGTCCGTAGGCCTGCGCCAGGAACATCGCGGCAGCGCATTCGTACAGCGCTGTCCCGTTCATGTTGACGGTTGCGCCGAGCGGCAGTACGAAACTCGAGATCTTGTTCGAGACGCCGACGTTGTCCTCCACGGAATCCATGGTGACCGGCAGCGTGGCCGAGGACGAGGCGGTCGAAAACGCGGTCAGCAACGCCGGCGACACGGCCTTAAGCACGGCGAACGGCCGCACGCGCCCGATGAAGAACAGGAGCAGCGGCAGCAGGACGAACGCGTGCAGCGCGAGCGCCAGGACGACGGCGACGGCGAACGTGGCGAGGCTCGCCGCTGCCTCGAAACCGGTCTCCGCCACCACCTTGGCCACGAGCCCGAAGACGCCGATCGGCGCGAACAGCATGATCCACTCGGTCATCTTCATCATGACCTGGAAGACGCCGTTCCAGAAGCTGAACAGCGGCTCGGCCGCCTCGTGCGGAAGGTGCGTCATGAAATAGCCGAACAGCAGCGCGAAGAAAATGAGGCCGAGCATCTGCCCCTCGGCCGCCGCCTGCACGATATTCGGCGGAATCATCCGCAGGAAGACCTCGGCGACGTCGCCGACGCCCTTGCCTTCCACCTGCGCGGCGACCTGTTCGACCGGCGCGTCGAGCGCGAGCAGGTCCCTCGCGGGCTGCCCGTCGACGATGCCGGGCGTCATGACGTTGATGACGAGGAGTCCGATGAGGATAGCCGCCAGGGTGGTCACGGCGTAGAAGAACAGCGTCTTGCCGCCGAGTGCGCCGAGATTCCCGCCGCTGCCGATGCCCGCGACGCCGACGATGATCGACGACATGATCAGCGGCACGATGATCATCTTCAGTGCATTCAGGAACAGTTCGCCGATGTAGACGAACATCGACACGATACTGACGCCGAATACATTCGGCGTGAACGTGTCGGTCGTGAATGCGTTGACGGCATAGCCGGCAACGCCCGCCAGCACGATTGCAATCAGGATTTGCCAGTGCAGTGCGGGTTTGCGCATGAAACTCCCGGGCTGGGACGGCGGGTTCGCGTGAGCTTACTGGAACAGGTCTCCAGCGGCCAGAAGGTCCTCGTTGATTTCGATGTCCGCGTCCTCGTAGAGCGACTGCACGAATGCCTGCAGGTCGCCCATCCCCGATTCCTGAGCCATCATGAGCTTGCCCTGGTCGCGCTCCGCTAGCGGGATCGACTCGGGCTGTCCTGGCAGCACCGCCTCGATCTCGTACACCGCAAATCCGCCCTCCTGCAGGCGTACGCGGCCGTAGACCGGGTCTTCCGTGGTCGGTTTGCCGGCGGCGAACACTTCGAACCGCAGGGCCGGATCGACGGCTTCGCTCGTGCGCGTCAGAGTCTGCGGCGCACTGGCCGCGAGGCCGGCGGCGGCGGCGGCGGCGGCGAACTCCTCGCCAGCGTCGAGCGCCTCCTGCATCTGTTCGGCGCGCGCCTGCATCAGCCCTTCCGCCTGTTCCTCTTCCAGCGCGGCGACGACCTCGTCGCGCACGTCGTCGAGCGGCAGCCGGGTGGCTTCGCGGTGCTCGGTAACCTTGAAAATGGCGGACCGGTCGGCATCCAGCTCCACGATGTCGGACAACTGTTCGCCACTCAGGACTCCGTCGGCGAAAATCGCCCCGATGGCCGCCTGGTTGGCGCCGAACGGCTCGCCGCCGGACCGCGTGATGCCGGTCGCGGACTGCACGTCGAGGCCGGTAGCGTCGGCGACTTCCGCGAGGCTGCTGCTGTCGAACAGAGCATCCGAGAGCGAGCGCTCGAGGTCGCGGAACCGGGCCTCGGCTTCCTGCTGCCGCAGTTCCGCCAGAATCTCCGAACGAACCTGGTCGAGCGGCAACGGCCCCCGCTCGAGGATTTCGTCGAGCTTCACGACGTGATAGCCGAAGGAACTCTCGATCGGGCCCTCTACGTCGCCCTCTGCCATCGAAAAAACTATGCCGGCGAGTTCTTCCTGAAGCTGCGAGCGCGTCAGCGCGCCGAGATCGCCGCCCTGCTCCGCCGTCCCCGTGTCCTCGGATACGTCGGCGGCAACCGCGGCAAACGGCTCGCCCGCCTGCACGCGTGCCAGCGCTTCCGCGGCGCGCGCCCGGGCGGCATCCGCGTCGTCGCCGGTAAGCACGAGGATGTGGCTCGCGCGCCGCTGCTCGTCCTGCAGCCAGCGTTCGCGATTGTCCGCGTAGTAGGCCTCGATCTCGTCGTCGCTGACTGCGATGTCTTCGGCCACGGCGGCGCGCGAGATCTCGATGTATTCGACGTCGGCCGCTTCGGGCAGCCGGAACTCGTCCGGATTATCCTCGTAATAGGCCGCGACCATCTCCTCGCTGACGCCGATCTCGTCCGCAACCGCCTGCGGGTCGATCGTCGCAACGCTCACGACGCGCTGTTCGGCGACGAGATTCAGGTAGCGGCGGTACTCGGCCGGCGTG
>DASUOE010000190.1:0-2929 GCA_036276805.1 Woeseiaceae bacterium
TGCTCCTTGACGCCGGCCAGGTAGCCGAAGTACAGCCACTGGATCGCTTCCCTGCCGCTTGCGGCGGGACGCGATATGTCGAAGCCGTAGGCCAAGGCCATCTGCTTCAGTTCCTCGAGCGCGCGCAGCTGCTCGGCGAGCTCCTCGCGGTCGCGGATGATCTCGTCGGTCGACATGACGTCGTCCAGCGAGGACTTTTCCTCCTGCTTGCGCTCGATGAGCCGGTCCACGCCGTACAGCGCCACGCGCCGGTAGTCCCCGATGATGCGGCCCCGGCCGTAGGCGTCGGGAAGGCCGGTCAGGATATGCGAACTGCGGCATCGGCGGATGTCGGCGGTGTACGCGTCGAAGACCGCATCGTTGTGCGTCTTGCGGTACTTCGTGAAAGCTTCCTCCACCTGCGGATCGACATCGTAGCCGTAGGTCTTCAGGGCATTGGCGACGAGGCGGAACCCGCCGTTCGGCATGATGGCGCGCTTCAACGGCGCATCGGTCTGCAGGCCGACGATGATCTCGTGCTCGCGGTCGATGTAGCCGGGCGGATGCGCGGTAATGGAGCTCGGCACCTGCGAAACGTCGAGCACGCTTTTCTTGCGCTCCTCGACGAACAGGGCCTCGAGCTTCTGCCAGATCTTCCGCGTTCTGTCCGTAGCCGGCGCGAGAAACGACTCATCGCCGTCATACGGCGTGAAGTTCTGCTGGATGAAGTCGCGAACGTTGATTTCGCTTTGCCACAGGCCGGAATGAAATCCTTCCCATGGCGCCGCATTGTCCGGGGTGTCCGTTCTTGGTGCTGTCGCAGCCATCGTCCTGTCCTCAAGCCCGCATGGGGCGAGCTTCGCCAAGCCCGAGCACCGCTTCCGTGTGCCGGGCGATCATCAGTTCTTCGTTCGTCGGAATGACAAAGGCCGACACGCGGCTGTCGCTGCGCGAGATTCGCGGCCCGCCGGCGGCGTTGGCCGTCTCGTCTAGCGCCACACCGAGCCAGGCCGAGGCCTGGCAGAGTCGACGGCGTATTTCCGCCGAGTTCTCGCCGATGCCGGCCGTGAACACGATGCCGTCGATTCCGCCAAGCACCGCGGCGAGCCCCCCGAGTTCGCGCGCCGCACGATAGACGAAGTAGTCCACCGCGAGTTGCGCCCGCGGGTCGTCGTTGTCGAGCAGCTCGCGCATGTCGTTGCTCAGGCCCGAGATGCCGAGCAGGCCGGATTTCTTGTACAGCAGCGTCTCGACTGCGGCGGGTGACATGCCGAGATTCTGGAACAGGAACAGGACGACGCCGGGGTCGAGCGCGCCGGGCCGGGTACCCATGCACAGCCCGTCGAGCGCCGTGAAGCCGAGCGTGCTGTCCACGCTCCTGCCGTCCTGAATAGCGCACAGGCTGGCGCCGCTGCCGAGATGCGCCACGACGACCCGGCCGGTTGCGATGTCCGGGGCGACGTGGGGCAGTACGGACGCTATGTACTCGTAGGACAGGCCGTGGAAACCGTAACGCCGCACGCCGGCGTCACGCACTGCCTGCGGCAGCGGTACCAGCCGCGCCACATTCGGCTGGTCGGCGTGAAACCCCGTGTCGAAGCACGCTACCTGGGGTACGCCCGGAAGGCGCTCGCCCACGGCCTCGATAGCGTCGAGGTTGTAGGGCTGGTGCAGGGGCGCCAGGCTCGAAAGCGAGCGCAGCTTCGCAAGGACTTCGGGCGTCACGGCGACAGGTGCCGCGTAATGGCTGCCGCCGTGGACCACGCGATGGCCGATGCCGGCAAGGCGCATGCCGCCGAAGTGCCCGCGCAGCCAGCTTGCGAGAAAGTCGAATGCCTCACTCGCGCTGGCGACGTCGCCGCGAACCGGCGGCGCCGGGAGTGACTGTCCGCTCGCGTTCTTTACCCGGAACGCCGGCGCGGTGCCGATCCCTTCGACCAGGCCGCGCGCCTCGACGAGCCACTCCGCCGCCGCGGCCTGGCTGAAGACGGAAAACTTGAGGCTCGAGGAACCGGCGTTCAGAACGAGTACGTGGACACCCGACTCGCGCCCTGATGGTTTGCCGCTCATGGCACCGCCGCCGTGGTCTGGACTCGCCGTGCGTGCGCGAGGAGTTTCGCGACGGCGCAGCTTGCAATACGCGACCTGACGTTGTCGGAACGGCTGGTCAGGATGATCGGCACACGGGCACCGAGCACCAGCCCTGCGCTGTCCGCGTTCGCGAGGAAGCTCAGCTGCTTCGCGAGCATGTTGCCGGCCTCGAGGTCCGGCACCAGCAGGATGTCGGGATCGCCGGCAACCTGCGACACGATCCCCTTGATCTCTGCCGCCTCGGCGCTGATGGCATTGTCGAACGCGAGCGGGCCGTCCAGCATGCCGCCCGTGATCTGACCGCGCTCCGCCATCTTGCACAGGGCGGCGGCGTCGATCGTCGCAGTCATCTTCGGGTTCACGGTCTCGACGGCTGCCAGTATGGCGACTTTCGGCCTTTCGATGCCGATCGCGATGGCGAGGTCGATGGCGTTGCGGACGATGTCGGCCTTCGCTTCGAGGTCCGGCGCTATGTTGATCGCGGCATCGGTCACGATGAGGACCTTGTGATAGGTCGGGACGTCCATGATGAACACATGGCTGATGCGCCGTTCGGTGCGCAGGCCCGTGTCGCGTTTGACGACCTCGCCCAGCAATTCGTCCGAATGCAGGCTGCCTTTCATCAGGAGTTCCGCCTTGCCGCTCCGCACCAGTTCCACCGCGGCCGCGGCCGAGGCATGGCTGTGCGGCGCAGCGACGATCTCGATGCCCGCAAGGTCGGCACCGATGTCGCGCGCGGTCTCCGCGATCCGAGCCGGCGGCCCGACCAGGATCGGCCGGATCAGGCCTTCCGCCGCCGCCTCGAGCGCGCCGGCAAGCGCCGTCGCCTCGCAGGGGTGCGCCACGGCGGTCGGCACCG
>DASUOE010000191.1:0-7760 GCA_036276805.1 Woeseiaceae bacterium
TCCGGCGGCGCCCGACTCGATCAGTTCGTCGAGGGGTTGCATGACTGGCTGACGCCGTCAGGGCCGCCGGGGAATGCCCGCGGGCGCCCGGTCAGGCGGCGTCGACCAATGCGGCCTTCGCGGCCTCCGCGAGCGCGCCGAACCCGTCTGCATCGTGCACGGCGATGTCGGCCAGGACTTTCCGGTCGACCTCGATACCGGCCCGGTTGAGGCCGTTGATGAGGCGGCTGTAGGACAGCCCGTGCAGGCGAGCCGCCGCATTGATGCGCGTGATCCACAAAGCGCGGAATTCGCGCTTTCTGACCCGGCGATCGCGATACGCGTACTGGCCGGCCTTGATGACCGCCTGTTTCGCAATCTTGAACGTCTTGCTGCGCGCACCGTAATAGCCCTTGGCCTTGCCGAGGATCTTCTTGTGCTTGGCCTTGGCGGTCACGCCACTCTTGACTCGTGCCATCTCGGGTTCCTCCTCAGCTGTACGGGAGCATGCGGCGCACGCTCTTCAGGTCGGCGTCGGCCACCTGCTCGGTGGAACCGAGATGGCGCTTGCGCTTCGACTTCTTCTTCGTGAGGATGTGGTTGAGATGGGACTGGGCTCGCTTGAAGCCGCCCTTGCCCGTCCGGCGGAAGCGCTTGGCGGCGCCCCGGTTACTCTTCAATTTCGACATTACGTCGTCTCCGCTTTTCTGGCCTTGCCACGTACCGCGATGCGGCCGCTGCAGGCGGGGTAAATGACCGCAGGCGCGCATGCGCTTCGGCCGTTACTCACTTTTTCTCGCCGGGAGCACCGAACAGGTCTGCGTTCCCGGCTGTCGTGCGTGCTGTAGGTTCCTGGCGCCTCCTACTTCTTCTTTGGCGCCATCACCATGACCATCTGCCGCCCTTCGAGCTGCGGCATCTGCTCGACGACCGCGTAGTTCTCCAGGTCGCCGCGCACCCGGGCCAGCAACTGGGCACCGAGTTCCTTGTGGGCCATTTCGCGGCCCCTGAATCGCAGCGTTACCTTCGTCTTGTCACCGTCTTCCAGGAACTCGACGAGCTTGCGCAGCTTGATCTTGTAATCGCCTTCGTCCGTGCCCGGCCGGAACTTGATTTCCTTGACGTGAACCTGTTTCTGCTTGCGCCGCGCCGCCTGGGATTTCTTGTTCTGCTCGAACAGGTACTTGCCGAAATCCATGATGCGGCAGACCGGCGGGTCCGCGTTGGGCGAAACCTCGACGAGGTCGAGACCTTCATCGCGGGCAATCGAGATCGCTTCCAATAGCGGCATCACGCCGCGTTGCTCTCCTTCCGAATCGATGACCCGGACACGGGATGCGTCTATCTCCTCATTGCGCCGCACGCGCTTGTTTACTGCGATTCCGATATCCTCCGAACAATCAACAGGTTCTGCCGGCGCCACGGCGCGCAGGCGCGTTCGGGCGGCGGGAACGCGATTCTATATAGGCCGCAACCGCGACACAACCAGCTAAGCCCGGATTTTCCTCAAAAAACCCGCCCGATTGTGGCGGCTGCGCAACGCATCCGGCCGGGGGAACGCGGCCGGGTCCCGGCCCGCGGGGATAGTGAGCGGGGATGGTGGGCGATGATGGTTTCGAACCAACGACCTCCACGATGTCAACGTGGCGCTCTACCCCTGAGCTAATCGCCCCATTACGTACTTTCGCCTTGTCCCGGGATTCCCCGGGTCGGAAACCCATGCTAGTCCGCTTGAGTGCCCCTGCGCTAATCGCCCCATTACGTACTTTCGCCTTGTCTCGGGATTCCGCGGCTCGGAAACCCATGCTAGTCCCCGCCCTCCGGCCGGCCGACTCGAGGGCGGCAAAAGATACTCAATGGCCCGGCGCCGCGCAATACCGCGTCCCCGATTTTGTGACCCTATCCGGCGCGGGATTCCGGCAGCCCGAGGCCGTGCTGGCGCATTCTCTGTATCTCGTCGCGCAAGCGGGCGGCGTCTTCGAACTCGAGGTCACGCGCCGCCTTGAGCATCTGCTTCTCGAGCTTCGCTGCTTCCTTCGCGAGTTGCTCCGGCGAGAGCCGGGCGTAACGCGAGCCGGGCTCCGCCACACTGCGCGACTTGCGGCCATGCGCGGGATACGTCGCCTCCATGATGTCGGCCACGCGTTTCACGATGGTGGCCGGTGTGATGCCGTGATCGGCGTTGTAGGTCACCTGCCGCTCCCGACGCCGCGCCGTTTCGTCCAGCGCACGCTGCATCGATCCCGTCATATTGTCCGCATACAGGATCGCCGTACCGTTGATGTTGCGCGCGGCGCGGCCGATGGTCTGGATGAGCGAGCGGTCCGAGCGCAGGAAACCCTCCTTGTCCGCATCCAGGATCGCGACGAGCGAAACTTCCGGCATGTCGAGGCCCTCGCGCAGCAGGTTGATGCCGACCAGTACGTCGAATTCGCCGAGCCGCAGGTCGCGGATGATCTCGGTCCGCTCGACGGTGCCGATGTCCGAATGCAGGTAACGTACGCGGACGTCGTGCTCCTGCAGGTAGTCCGTGAGGTCTTCCGCCATGCGCTTCGTCAGGGTCGTGACGAGTACGCGTTCGTCGGCGGCGACGCGGCGGTTTATCTCCGACAAGAGGTCGTCGACCTGGGTCCGGGCCGGGCGCACTTCGACCTCCGGATCCACGAGCCCCGTCGGTCGCACGAGCTGCTCGACGATCCTGTCCGCATGCCCTTTCTCGAAGTCGCCCGGCGTCGCCGACACGTAAATCGTCTGCGGTGCGAGGCGCTCGAACTCGTCGAAGCGCAGCGGCCGGTTGTCGAGGGCCGACGGCAGGCGGAAACCGTGCTCGACGAGCGTTTCCTTGCGTGAGCGGTCGCCGCGGTACATTCCCCCGAGCTGGGGCACGGTCACGTGGCTTTCGTCGATCACCAGGATGGCATCGGCGGGCACGTAGTCGAAGAGGCACGGCGGCGGTTCCCCGGCCCTGCGCCCGGACAGGTACCGCGAGTAGTTCTCGATGCCCGAGCAATAACCGAGTTCGCGGATCATCTCGAGATCGAACAGCGTGCGCTGTTCGAGACGCTGCGCCTCGAGCAGCTTCTCGTGCTGCCGAAACCACACGAGTCGCTCCTTCAGTTCCTCGCGAATCTGCTCCGACGCGTCGAGCAGCCGCTCGCGCGGCGTCACGTAGTGCGTCTTCGGAAAGACCGTGAGCCGCGCGACGCGGCGCGTCACCTCGCCGGTCAGCGGATCGAAGTACGCGAGCGCATCGATCTCGTCGTCGAACAGCTCGACCCTCACGGCTTCCCGCTCGGATTCCGCGGGGAAAATATCGATCACGTCGCCGCGCACCCGGTAGGTGCCCTGCTGCAGTTCGAGCTCATTGCGGGTGTACTGCAGTTCGGCGAGCCGGCGCAATATCGTTCTCTGGTCCGTGCGATCCCCGCGAACGAGGTGCAGGATCATGCTGAAGTACGCTTCGGGATCGCCCAGGCCGTAGATCGCGGACACGGTGGCGACGATGATCGCATCCGGTCGCTCGATCAGCGCCTTGGTGGCCGACAGGCGCATTTGCTCGATGTGCTGGTTGATCGACGCGTCTTTCTCGATGTACGTATCGGAGCTCGGGACGTAGGCCTCCGGCTGGTAATAATCGTAGTAGGAGACGAAATACTCGACAGCGTTGCGCGGGAAGAACTCGCGCATTTCGCCGTACAACTGGGCCGCGAGAGTCTTGTTCGGTGCGAGCACGATGGCGGGCCGCTGCGTGCGCTCGATCACGTTCGCAATGGTGAAGGTTTTGCCGGAGCCGGTCACGCCGAGGAGGATCTGCCGCGCGAGACCGTCCCCGAGACCCTCGACGAGCGCGTCGATCGCCGGCCCCTGGTCACCGGCGGGTGCGTACCCGGACGCCAGCGTCAGGCGGCCGCGCTCTTCCGCATCGGTCTTCTTGGGCAGTCGGGTTGTTTCACGTACCATCGGCCGGCAATTCCACGGGAAGTGAGTCGGGTGAGTCTATCAGTTTCGTCACGCATGGCCCGCGTCAAGCCGTCGCCCACGGGCGCGGTGCTCGCGCTCGCAGCGCGCCTGCGCGCGGACGGCCGCGACATCCTGAGTCTCGGCGCCGGGGAGCCCGATTTCGACACGCCGCAGCACATCAAGGATGCGGCTGCGGCCGCGATGGCCCGCGGCGAGACGAAGTACACGCCGATCGATGGCACGGCCGTCCTGAAATCCGCGATCCAGCGGAAGTTCCACGCCGAGAACGGCCTCGACTACACGCCGGCACAGATCCTGGTGTCCGCTGGCGGCAAGCAGAGCCTGTTCAACCTGTGCCTCGCGCTGCTCGATGCCGGCGACGAGGCGATCGTTCCGTCGCCCTACTGGGTGTCGTACCCGGACATGGTCCGCGTTGCGGGCGCCACGCCGGTCATCGTGGACACGGGAATCGACACAGAGTTCAAAATGTCGCCTGAACGGCTCGCAGCGGCGATTACGCCGAGGACGCGGCTCGTGTTCCTGAACAGTCCCTGCAATCCCACCGGCGTCTGCTACTCGGCGGCGGAACTCGGTGCGATCGGCGACGTGCTCGCGGCGCACCCGGACATCGTGATCGCATCCGACGAGATGTACGAGCACATCTACTGGGCCGCCGAGCCGTTCGCGAGTTTCGCGAAAGTCTGTCCTGCCCTCTTCGACCGCACGGTGACCTGCAACGGCGTCTCGAAGGCGTACGCGATGACCGGCTGGCGCATCGGCTACGCGGGCGGCCCCGAGTGGCTCATCCGCGCCATGGGCACCATCCAGAGCCAGAGCACGTCGAACCCCTGCAGCATCTCGCAGGCGGCGGCCGTCGCCGCCCTGGAAGGGCCGCAGGATTGCGTCAGGGACATGTGCGACGCCTATCGCGACCGCCACGACTACCTGCTCGGTGCGCTGAACGGGCTGCCCGGCTTCCGCTGCCTGCCGGGCGACGGCGCTTTCTACCTGTTTCCACACGTACAGGCGGCGGCTGAATCCCTCGGCCTCGAGGACGACACGGCGCTCACGTCGCACCTCTTGAATCGCGCGAACGTCGCCTGCGTACCCGGCAGTGCCTTCGGTGCGCCGGGCTACCTGCGCGTTTCCTACGCCTGCTCCATCGCCACGCTCGAAGAAGCCGTGCGCCGGATCGGGCGTGCCCTAAGCGGCTGAGCGGACAGCCGGATTCGCGAGCCGGTCGGCTTGACTTCGCGGGAGCGCTGCACGAAAATCCCGCCCCTTACCGCGGCACCGATGCTGGTTTTCCTGCTGCCGCGGCGCCTCCACTCCAGGCATCCGGCAATTCCCCGGTAGCTCAGTTGGTAGAGCGACGGACTGTTAATCCGTTGGTCGCTGGTTCGAGTCCGGCCCGGGGAGCCACCTGCCCTCTACTCCCGAATAGTTCTCGCGTAGAGCCGCATGAGCGGCGTCGCGGAAATGCCGTGGAGCACCACGGACAATGCCACGACCACGACCACGACGGACACCAGCGTGACCGCGAGGTCCCCTTCCACGCCGTGCTGGATCGCGTACATCAGGTAGTACAGCGAACCTATGCCTTTGACGCCGAACCACGCGATCATGACCTGTGAGCGGAAAGGCTGCCCGCTTCCTGCGAGACCGAGGAACACGCTCAACGGGCGTATGACGAACAGGAGCAGCAAGGCCATCGCCACGTAGGTCGCCTGCCACGAATCGGCGAAGAGCATGCCGCCGATGAGCAACAGCAACGCGACCTCGAAGAGACGCTCGAAATGTTCGACCAGGTTCAACGATACCCTGGTCATATAGACGGGTCGGGAATTCGCATCCGCTTCGCTTCCCGCTTCCGCCGGAGTCAGCCAGGCCTCGCCGCGGTGCAGCATGAAGCCCGCCGCAAAAACGGCGAGGAAGCCGTAACTCTCGATCAGCAGGCTGAGCCCGTAGGCAAAGGCGATCAGGCCGAGGCCGGCGAAGTTCTCCATGTGCCGGTTCTTCTTGCCGCGTTCGGCCAGCCGGTGCATGACCCAGGCCGTCGCCATGCCCAGCGCGCCGCCCACCGCGATGCCGGCGGAGCAGGCCCATGCGACGTCGACGAGCCACCAGCGGGCCCCCGCCTCCCCCAGCTCATGCAGGCCGAGGAGCCCGAGCCCGAGCATGACCATGGGAAAGGCCGTGCCGTCATTCAGCCCCGCTTCGCCGGTCAGCGCGAACCGCAGCCGGTCCCGGTCGCCCACGTCGCGCACCTGCACCTCGGACGCGAGGACGGGATCCGTCGGCGCCAGCACGGCGCCGAGCAGGACGGCGGCCCCGAGTGACAGCCCGAGCAACCAGGCTCCCGCAGCCGCGGTCAGGCCGACGGTCAGCACCATGGACACCGTGGCCAGGCGGAACGGCGGCCACCACATGCGATCGCCCACCGGCGCCGCCAGCTTGAGGCCGGCGGCAAACAGCGAAATCAGGACTGCGATCTCGGTCAGCACCTCGAGCAAAGCCGATTGCTCGAGGGGGTTGAAATGAAACTGGTCGGCGCCGATCGGGCCAAGCAGGACGCCGACCGCGAGATAGACGATCGCCGTGGACAACGGCATACGCTGGATCCGCGATGCCGAAAACGCCATGAACAGCAGCACGGCGCCGACGACGAGGAACCAGGCCGCGATACTCACTGGCTCGTACCCCGCCTGCAAGCGCAGCCGCCCGGCGGCCGTCCCGTCACCTGCGCCTCATGGGTGCGAGACGGCGAAGCTGTTCATGCCGCCGGTGCAACGTTGGCGTTCAGGCGAAACAGGTTCGTGGGGTCGTAACGCTTCTTGAGCTCGGCAAGGCGGGCGAAATTGCCGGCGTAGTTCCGGTTGATCGCCTGTTGCGAGTCGTCGAGCGACACGTCGTTGGTGTAGAAGCCGATCGTGTACGGTGCATACGACGCAAAGTATTCCCGCAGGTAGCGTATGTGTTCCGTCGGATCGTCGCCCATTGCCCAGTGCGTGACGAACAGCGAGTCGTGGCGAACTTCACGATGCGCGAAAGCCGTCGCGTCGCTGGCAACGCGACCGATTGCGCCGCCGGAATGCTGGAAGCCCACGAACATGCCGCGGCCGGGATGCGGTTGGAAACCGTCCACCAGGACGTCGATCATCTTCGGCGTGAGTTCGTCGACGAACCCCGACTTCAGGTAGCTGCCGCGTGCGCGCGGATCGCTGATGTCGCCGGACTTCTGGACGGCAACGTAATCCTGCGGGCCGACCGTGTCGGCAACGACGGTGCCGGCCTGGCGCAGGGGCGCGAGCAGCCGGTCGGCGAGGCGCGGATCGCCGCTGTAGCAGACCTCCATGGTGAGGCCGGCCTGCTCGCCCTGGCTGAACAGGCCGCAGTCGACGTACAGTTCGTCGGGTGCCGTCGCCGCATACTCCGCGTACACGTTCATCACCTGCCGTGCTTCTGCGATCGGGTAGACCAGGCCACCCGCGATCACGGTGCGATCCATCGGATGCAGCCCGAATTCGAAGTTCGTCGCGACGCCGAAATTCCCGCCGCCGCCGCGTACGGCCCAGTACAGGTCCGGGTTCTCGTCCGGGTACGCCCGGACGAGCTTGCCCTCGGCCGTGACGAGCTCCACGCCGCGCACGTTGTCCAGCGCGAGGCCGAAACGCCGCGCGAGCCGGCCGAAGCCGCCGCCGAGCGTGAGCCCGGCGACTCCCGTGTGCGATACGGTACCGGCGGTCGTGACGAGGCCGAACGCCATCGCTTCATGGTCGAGGTCGCCGAGCAGGCTGCCGCCGGTGACCCAGGCGATGCGC
>DASUOE010000192.1:0-3002 GCA_036276805.1 Woeseiaceae bacterium
CCCCGTTCGCGGGCGTCGACGGGCTGGTCAAGCGCTTGAGCGACATCGTGCTCGCCTCTTTGATTCTCGTATTGATCTCTCCCTTGCTGTTGCTGCTCGCGCTCGCCGTGCGCGTGTCCTCGCCCGGGCCGGTGATCTTCAAGCAGCGCCGCTACGGCCTCGATGGCAGGGAGATCGTCGTCTACAAGTTCCGCACCATGCGCGTGCTCGAGGACGGCGAGGAGATCCGCCAGTGCGGCCCCGGCGATCCGCGCGTGACGCCGCTCGGCGCCTTCATGCGCCGCACCTCGCTCGACGAGCTGCCGCAGTTCGTGAACGTGCTGCAGGGGCGCATGAGCATCGTCGGGCCGCGCCCGCACGCCGTGGCGCATAACGAGGCATATCGAAAACTCATCGACGGCTATATGTTGCGACACAAAGTGCGGCCGGGCATCACCGGCTGGGCGCAGGTGAACGGCTGCCGCGGCGAGACGTCAGAGGTCGACCAGATGCGCGACCGGATCCGCTTCGATCTCGAGTATTTGCGCCACTGGTCGCTCTGGTTCGACTTCAAGATCATCCTGCGGACCGCCGGCCTCGTCATCAACGACGACAAGGCACACTGATAGCGCCTGCTGCGGCGGGGCGATCTTCGCCGGGCGCCGCGGATCAGCCGGCGGCGGCGAAAGCTCCGCGGAGCGCGTCGTCCCAGCGCATCGGTGCAAGCCCGAATCGCTCGCGGAACTTCTGCTTGTCGAGCACCGAATACGCGGGTCGTGTCGCCGGCGTCTTGTAGTCCGCCGACGGGATCGGCGTGATGTCGCAGACTTTCTCGCCCCGCGCCACCAGGTGTTCCCGGATCCGCACGGCGAAGTCGAACCAGCTCACGGCGCCTTCGCAACTCAGGTGATAGACGCCGCTGTGCGCGGCGATGAAAGCCGGGAGATCCGCGGCCTGCTCCGGCAGGATGCGGACGACGCAACCCGCGATTTCGCGCACCCACGTGGGCGATCCGGTCTGGTCGTCGACGACGGAGAGCGAAGTGCGTTCGCGCAGCAGCCGCGAGATCGTCAGCAGGAAGTTCGTGCCGCGCGTGGCGTAGAGCCAGCTCGTGCGGAAGATCAGGTGCGGCGCCGCGCTCGCGCGGATCGCCGTTTCGCCGGCGAGCTTCGAGGCGCCGTACACGTTGAGCGGCCCGGTGGGGTCCTCCTCGCGATACGGCGCGCGTTTCCTGCCGTCGAATACGAAGTCGGTCGAAAAGTGCACCAGGCCGGCCCCGATGGATGCCGCGGCCTCTGCCATCGCCGCCGGCGCCGTCGCATTGACGGCAAACGCGGCATCACGCTCGGTCTCGGCCCGATCCACCGCCGTGTACGCGGCCGCGTTGACCACCAGGGCGGGCCGGTACCTTTGAACGGCCCTGCTCACCGCGTCGGCATCGGCGAGGTCGAGAGCCGCCGAGTCGAGCGCCTCGACGGCATACCGCGCCGCGAGCAGCGGGGCGAGTTCGTAGCCCAGCTGGCCGTTCCGGCCAATCAGCAGCACGTCGGTCATGCGAACTTGTCCGCCGCCGCGAAGGACAGGCCCTGCAGGTCCTTGTCCGAGACGGCCGGGCTGTCACCCGCGGCGACCGGCCATTCGATGGCGAGCGCGGGGTCATTCCAGAGAATCGACCTTTCGCCCTCCGGCGAGTAGTAATCGGTTGTCTTGTAGAGTACCAGAGCGGTTTCCGACAGCACGTAGAAGCCGTGGGCGAAGCCAACGGGTACCCAGAGCTGCCGCTGGTTTTCTCCCGAGAGGACGACGCCGACGTGCTGGCCGAAGGTCGGCGAAGACTGCCTTAGGTCTACCGCGACGTCGAATATCTCGCCCTGCACGGCCCGGACGAGCTTGGCCTGTGGCCGGATTACCTGGTAGTGCAGGCCCCGCAGGACACCCTGCGTGGAAAAGGACTGGTTGTCCTGGACGAATGCCGGCCTCTCGCCGGTCGCTTCGGCGAAGCGCCCGGCGTTGTAGCTCTCGAAAAAGTACCCGCGTGCGTCGCCGAAGACACGTGGCTCGAGGAGGCAAACGTCCGGAATCACTGTTGGTATGCTCTTCACAGGCTGCGACTCTCGGCAACGACGTCCTTCAGATAGCGGGCATACGAACTGCTGCCCAGCTCCGCCGCCATTCGCTCCAGGTCCGCGGCGCCGATGTAGCCGAGGCGGTACGCAATTTCTTCGGGGCAGGCGATCTTCAGGCCCTGCCGCGACTCGATTGTCTCGACGAAGGTCGACGCCTCGAGCATCGAGGCATGCGTGCCGGTGTCCAGCCAGGCGACGCCGCGGCCGAGGACTTCCACCGCTAGTTCGCCGCGTTCGAGGTACGCGTTGTTGACGTCGGTGATCTCGTACTCGCCGCGCGCCGACGGCCGGACGGCCCGCGCGATCGCAACGACGTCGTTGTCATAGTTGTAGAGCCCGGTGACCGCGTAACGGGACTTCGGCCTTTCGGGCTTCTCGACGATCGATACGGCCTTGCCGCCGGCGTCGAACTCGACCACACCGTAGCGTTCCGGATCGTGGACTCGGTACGCAAAGACTGTTGCGCCCGACGTACGCGCTGCCGCGCGTTTCAGGGTCGGCGTGATGCCCTGGCCGTAGAAAATATTGTCCCCGAGGATGAGCGTGCAGGCGTCATTGCCGATGAACGACGCGCCGATGGTGAACGCCTGTGCAAGCCCCTTGGGCTCTGGCTGGACCGCGTAACTGAAATTCAAACCCCACCGCTCGCCGCCGCCGAGCAGGCGCTCGTATAGCGGCAGGTCATGCGGCGTCGAAATCAGCAGGATGTCCCGTATGCCCGCAATCATCAGCGTCGACAACGGATAATAGATCATCGGCTTGTCGTATACCGGCAGGAGCTGCTTGGAAACGACGTGCGTCGTGGGGTACAGGCGGGTGCCTGACCCTCCGGCCAGGATCAGGCCTCTCCGGGTCGGCTGCGGATCTGCGGGCATGTAAACGGCTCCGTTGGTTCTC
>DASUOE010000193.1:0-6266 GCA_036276805.1 Woeseiaceae bacterium
ATGTTCGACGCCGCGCAGGAAGCTGAGATGCAGGAAGCCCAGGCGAAAATGATGGAGTTCGAAAAGCAGCTCGCCGAAATGCCGCCGGACCAGCGCCGCATGATGGAGGGCATGATGGGTTCGCAACTCGAAACGATGCGGGCCATGGCGGCAGGGGGCGGCTTCCAGTCGGAAATGACTGTCACGTCGATCACGGTGAATCCGCCGGCCGTGAATACGGACGGGACGCCATGCCCGTCCGGGAGCGTCGGCCAGTCCCCTCCGGCCCCCGCGGCGGCAGCGGCCGTAGGCGCAGCCGCCAGCGCTGCGCCAGTTGCATCCGATCCGGCTGCCCTGCGCACGGCGCAGGAGGCCTGCCTGCAGCAGAAGGTTGATGAAGCGCAGGCGACCCAGAAGACCAAGCGAGGTATCGGCAGCCTGATCAGCGGTGTGTCACGTGCTGCTTCGCGGTTCGGAGGCGGCGACATCGCCGGTGACATTTCCCGCACCGCCGGCGACATTTACGCGGCAGACGCAACGGCGAAGGACTTTGCGCAGGCGGCTAAAGATCTCGGGCTTAGCGAGAGCGATATCGAAGCCTGCCAGAGTCCGCAATAATCGACGTCCGCCGGCGCCCGCGTCCCATTCGCGGCGTTACTGTCGCTCCTGCCGCTCTGCGTAACTCCACCACCCCGTGATGTGTGTCTCCGGCGCATGACGGCGGAGATGCCGCCGGCGCCAGTCGGCGAACCCGTCCTCATCGAGGTCCGCCGGTATCTGCCAGTCCTTCCGGCCGTGATAACGCACGACGTACTCGTCGAGAAATCCCGCGGTGTATACCGCCGACAGCGCGTCGAGGTAGGTATCGGCCAGGTCCGGCTCGAGCGCTTGGGCGTCCAGCCAGTTTTCGGCCAGCAATCGCCGAGCGGTGAGCTCGCAGCCGTACGTGCTTACCCGGGCCGGGTTCGGGCCGCCAGCCTCGAGCTGGCAGGCCGCCCGGCCGAGGCTGTACACGACCCAGCTTTGCCGGACCGGCCCGCCGTCGGCCATCGCCGCCGGTGCGAGGTGGAAAGTGTCGCCGTCGGTCACGCCGTCGCGCGTGTAGACCGACGTATTGCAACCTGCGAGTAGCAAGGCCAAGAGCGTTGCCGCCGCGGCGGTCGGCATTGCGGTGCGCAGAGCCGCCCGGCGCCGCCGGCCGGCGCACCGCGGGACTCGCAGGGCGTTGAAACACCGGATCATGCCGGCAATCTACCGGATCCCGCTGAATCCGGCCTGAACCGGCGGGTCCCTCGCGGTTCCCGGAACCTGCAACCTGACCAGGTGATGGTCGGTGGCCCCCGGCACGGCGGCCAACGGGACCGCGCGGTCCAGGGTCACCAGCCGGCCTTGTCTTCGAACGGCCAGCGCCAGCAGATAGGCGTCGGTCAACTGCCGGGAGCTGAGTACGTGTTGCCAGTCCAGGACGCCGGGCTCCACGATGCCGAGATCATCGGGCCAGAACTCGTGCCAGCGGGTACCGGTAGCTTCGGCCAGCCGGGTAGCCGCTGCCGCGGGCGGTTGCGTTCCGGGGTAGGCCGGCTGAGACAGGACGCGTATGCAACCGTTCTGGGTGATAGGGCAGGATGCCAGCCTTCGGCGATATTGTCCTCGAGCCAGGCTCGGGCGTTGCCATGATGCACATGGGCGGCGTCGAGGAGCGCGATCAGGACGTTGACATCGAGCAGCCCCCGCATCAGATGGCCTCGTCGTCCCGCAGGCGATCGATGGTTTCCTGGCTGACCACGCGCTCGCCGGCGGGCATCGGGCGAAAGCCGTAAAACGCCTGCGATTCGGCCACGCCCGGCGGCTCGCGGCCGGCTTCGGTCAGCGCCCGGCGCGCCAGTTCCGAAATGACCGCACCGGGGGGGGCGCGGTACCATCACCGCCGAACAACGGGGAAATACGATGAGTTCAGGAAATTCCCGCGCGGTGCTCATTTTCGCCGCGTTCTGGGCGGCCGGCTGCGCGGACGCTCCCGAGGCAGACGTCGATCTCCTGGTACGGAACGTTACAGTCGTATCGCCCGAACTCGATAAGCCGCTGGCCGATGCATGGGTCGCGATCAGCGACGGGAAGATCGCCGGAACCGGTACCGGGAAGCCGCCGATGGCGGGCCGGGCGACCCTCGAGGGGGAGGGGCGCTTCCTCACCCCCGGGCTCATCGACAGCCACGTGCATCTCGCCGCGGTGCCGGGCATGAACTACCCCCCACCCGCGGAGTTGCAGGCGATCGTGGACGCTTATGCGGAGCAGTTGCCGAAGAGTTACCTGTACTTCGGCTATACGACGCTGATCGACCTGGCCGTCATGGACCGCGCATTCCTCGACAACTTCGAATCGACGCCACTGCACCCGGACCTGTTCGACTGCGACGGGCCTCTCGTCATTGCCAACGGTTACCCGATGGCGTTCCTGCCGCCGGAAACGCGGTTCGACCACTTCCCGAATTTCCTGTACGACGCACGCCAGGCCGATGCAATCCCGAAACGCTACTCACCGAAAGCGCACACGCCCGCCGCCGCCGTTTCGCGCGTTGCGGCGCACGGCGGCATCTGCGTGAAGACCCATTGGGAGACGGGATTCGGGCCGCTCCGGGGCCTTCCGACACCGAGCGAGGAAACGATCTCCGCCATAATGGACTCCGCCGCGTCTGCGACCGAAAACGGGCTGGTCGTGACGATGCACGCCAACTCGCTCGACGGCCATCGCTTCGCCGTGAATGCCGGCGTCGACGTCATCGTGCACGGGTTGTGGAACGCGCCGGCGGGGCCGGACGGCTCATTGCACGACGACGTCGTCGCGGTACTCGATGCGACACTCGGGAAGAACATCGGGTACATGCCGACGATGCAGGTGCTCAACGGCATGGGACTGATGTTCGATACGGCGTTCCTCGACGACCCGAACCTCGCGGCCGTCCTGCCGGCCGCGCTGATCCGGTGGTACCGCACGCCGGAGGGCCGCTGGTTTGCCGACGAACTTAGGCTCGAGTTCGACGGGATGGAGGATACGCAGATCCTCGGGCAGTTCGACTCGGCCTTCGGCCCGCTCGCGACGTCGCAAAAGACCGTGGCATACCTCGCGGAGCGCAACGGGCGCCTGCTGTTCGGCAGCGATACGCCGTCGTCGCCGACCTTCGGGAATCCGCCCGGCTACAACGGCTTCCTCGAAATGCAGAACCTGGTGGAGGCCGGCGTGTCGCTGCCGCAGTTGCTCTCGATGGCGACGATCGACAACGCAGAAGCCTTCGGCATCGACGATCGTTACGGTACGGTCGAGCCCGGCAAGGTGGCCAACCTGTTGCTGCTCGATGCGGACCCGCTGCAGTCGGTCGATGCCTGGAACAGCATCAGCACGGTCATACTGCACGGCGATCCGGTCGAACGGCAGTCACTGGCTGCGCAAGACCACCCGACCGCGGCTCCGGGGAAAGAGTGAACTGCCGGCGTGATCAGGACGGGCGGATGTTCGCGTTGAGGCGGAACAGGTTGCCCGGGTCGTAGCGCTTCTTGACCTCGACCAGGCGGTCGTAGTTGCCGCGGTAGTTCTGGTCGATCGCCTTCTGCCCCTCGTCGGCCGTCTCGTTCGTGTAATAGCCGTCGGTGAACCGTTCCAGCGTGCCCCAGTACTCGCGCTGCCAGGCCTTGTGCGGCTCGGCATCGCTGCCGACAGGCCAGGAAATGTTGCAGAACATCGAGTGCGACGCATAGCGGTGCGGGAAGGCCGTGGCGTCGGCGGCCACCCGGCCGATGGCGCCGCCCGCCACCTGGAAGAAAAATGCCGTGGCGCGGTCCGGATCCGGACGGAAGCCGTCGACGATGGCCGAAACGAGGTGCCCGTCGATACCGGTAATGAACCCGGACTTCATATACTCGCCGAGCGCCCGCGCGTCGGTCTCGTCGTTCGCGCGCTGCGCCTCGACGTAGTCCATCGCCGAGATCGTGTCGGCGATCGGCTTGCCGAGCGTTTTCAGCGGCGCGAGATCGCGCCCGGCCTCGGCCGGCGTGCCGGAGTGGCAGACCTGTATGAGGCAGACACCCGGTTCGCCGCCGGGCGGTGCGAACATGACGAAATCCGCGTACAGGTCGTCCGGCGCCTCCGTGCTGAACGTCGAGTAGAGCGACAGTACGTCCCTGGCGCGCTCCAGCGGGAAGACGACCGAGCCGGCGGTCACCGTACGCTGCATGGAGTGCAGCTCGAATTCGAACGACGTGACGACACCGAAATTACCGCCGCCGCCGCGAACGCCCCAGTAAAGGTCGGGGTGCGTCTGTGCGCTCGCCCGCCGAAGCTGCCCGTCGGCCGTCACGATGTCCACCGACTTTACGTTGTCGAGCGCGAGGCCGAAGCGCCGCGCCAGGCGGCCGAAGCCGCCGCCGAGCGTCAGGCCGCCGACGCCGGTATGCGACACCGTGCCCGCTGTGGTCACAAGCCCCTGCGCCATCGCTTCGCGATCCAGTTCGCCCAGGAGGCTCCCGCCCGCCACGTACGCGCGCCGTGCCTGCGGGTCGACCCGGACACCGCGCAGCGACGAGAGGTCGATAAGCATGCCGCCGTCACAGGTCGACTTGCCGGACCAGCTGTGGCCACCGCATTTGACGGCGAGCAGCAGATCGCGCCCGCGGGCGAAGTTCACGGCTTCCTGGATGTCTGCGACCCCGGTCGGCTGGACGATCAGTGCCGGGTGCTTGTCTATCGACTCGTTCATGACCCGCCGCGCGACGTCGTAGCCTTCGCTGCCGGTCAGAAGCAGGTTGCCGCGGAGCGCCTTGGCGAGCTCGTTGACGGCGGCCTTCTCGAGAACGACGTTGCCGCCGTCCTTCGTGAGCGCCTCGATGTCCGTGCTGGCGAGTGTCAGTGCGCGCAAGACGGCACTGAAGGATTGCCGGGGCGCCAGCGATGCGGCGACCGCCGCGGCGATGGAGCCCCCCAGGAACTTGCGACGATTCATTTCCGCCCCTCCCCGACCGGATTTTCGCCGCTATTCTGGCACATATTCCTGCACGGGACGGCCCGCGATGGGTGACCTGACGTGCCGGGTGGCATCGCGATGGCACCCTGCCAACCGGCGGGCCGACCTCCGGTTGCCATGACCCGAGGGTTCCGGACCTGCCATGCCTGGCCGCGCACGAAGACGGCCGTAACCGACGGGTCGACAACGGACATTTGCGGGCCACGCTGAGTAAAAGTCCCTATAGCACTTTCCGGGCGCAGGACTAGAATTTTCGCGGTGGGAAGCGCTTGCAGCCACTGTGGCGCGATTAAGAATTCTAAAGTTTACCGATTGGGAGAGCACAACATGAGTGAGCACAGAATTTTGGCATTGGCCGGCGTCCTGATCGCCGCTGCCATGGCACAGCCCGCGACGGCGCAAACGGACATGGCGACATCGGCGAGCTGCGACAACATCGAGTTTACGAGCCGGGTACTGGACCAGCTGCCGAATGCCAAGGACTACTGCCTGGAAGTCGCATTGCGTGACAACAAGCTGTATGCCCATTTCGCAAGCGAGTTCGTCCGCCGGTCCGGTTCGGACGTCGTGCTGCGCTTCAAGACGCCTGACGGGTCCCTGTCGGATCCGATCGAGATAACACCGCCGGAAAACCAGCGGATCAACATGGAGGGCCGCAACGTTCGCATGCGCGACCTGAACCGGGGCGATGAAATCGATATCTGGTTGCCGCACGACCGTTTCGAAGTTGCCTTGCATGAAACGCAAGACGAACTCATCGCCGCGTCAACCGTGACGACCTATGCTGCGACAATTGTCGAAGAGGAAACCACCGCTGCGGCCCTGCCGTCCACGGCGAGCGTCGTGCCGCTCCTCGGTTTGCTGGGTGCGTTGCTTGCCACGATCGGCGGTATCCTCGGCTGGATCCGCATCCGGGTCGGCCGGCGCAGTACCTGATCCTGAAGAGCATCCCGCGGGCCCGGAACAGGAGTTCCTGAGGGCCCGCGGGATTCCTGCCGGGTAACACGGCGGCGGGCAGCAGTGCCCCGGCACAACCGGCCGGCAAGTCTCGGAATTCTGATGGTTGCGCGAGCATGAAAAAGTATGTCGCCGAGCTGGTCGGAACCTTCTGGCTCGTACTGGGGGGATGCGGCAGCGCCGTCCTTGCCGCGGCGTTTCCGGAAGTCGGCATCGGTCTGCTCGGCGTCTCGTTCGCCTTCGGTCTGACGGTCCTGACGATGGCCTATGCCATCGGGCACATCTCCGGTTGCCACCTGAATCCCGCCGTATCGCT
>DASUOE010000194.1:0-10286 GCA_036276805.1 Woeseiaceae bacterium
GAAGACCGTGCCCAAGATGTGCCTCGTCGCGCCGGCCCGCCACGGCGGCGTGATCTCGACGCGGACGTTCATTCCGCACCGGGTGCACGACGCCATCGGCGTGCTCGGGTCGGTCAGCGTTGCAACGGCGTGCAGGCTGCCGGGCTCGATCGCCGCGGAAGTGAGCGCACTCGAGCCCTCGGCCGGTGCACGGCGCCTCGACGTGGAACACCCGACCGGTCATTTCACCGTGGATATCGACGTCGATGCGACGACGCGCCCGGCCGCCGTGCGCCGGGCGGCGCTGCTCCGCACGGCGCGACTCCTGATGCGCGGCGAGGTGTTCGTGCCGTCGCAACCCCGGGAGCGCGCGGCATGAGGCCGGCGCGCGCAACGTGCACGGGCGCTGGCGATGGCTGTACCTGAGGGAGCGACTGGCGAGACATGATCATCGACTGTCACGGGCACTACACGACCGCACCGGCGCCGCACCAGGCGTACCGGGAGGCGCAGCTCGCCGCTTACGAAGCGCGCCGGCCGTTGCCGCGGCCAGGGGCCGTCAGCGACGACGAGATCCGCGAAAGCATCGAGAAGAACCAGCTTCGCCTCATCCGCGAGCGCGGATCGGACATGACGATTTTCTCGCCGCGTGCGTCCGCGATGGCGCATCACGTCGGCGACGAAGCGGTGTCGCGGGAGTGGACGGAGGCGTGCAACAACCTCATCAAGCGGGTCGTCGATCTCTACCCGGACACGTTCATCGGCGTGTGCCAGCTGCCGCAGTCGCCGGGCGTGCCGATCGGGAATTCCATCGCGGAACTCACGCGCTGTGTCGAGGAGCTGGGTTTCGTCGGCTGCAACCTGAACCCGGATCCCTCCGGCGGCCACTGGACGTCCATGCCGCTGACGGACCGCAGCTGGTATCCGTTCTTCGAGAAAATGGTCGAACTCGACGTGCCCGCGATGATCCTCGTCTCGTCGACCTGCAACCCGAACTTTCATTCGACCGGCGCGCACTATCTCAACGCCGACACGTCGGCGTTCATGCAGTTCTTGCAAGGTAACCTGTTCGCGGACTTCCCGGACCTGCGCTTCATCATCCCGCACGGCGGCGGGGCGGTGCCTTATCACTGGGGACGCTACCGCGGGCTTGCGGACATGCTGAAACAGCCGCCGCTCGCCGAGCACGTCATGCGTAACGTGTATTTCGACACCTGCGTGTACCACCAGGCCGGCATCGACCTGCTATTCGAGGTCATCGACACCGACAACCTGCTGTTCGGCTCCGAGATGGTCGGCGCCGTGCGCGGGATCGACCCGCAGACGGGGCACTATTTCGATGACACCCGCCGCTACATCGATGCACTCGACCTGTCCGAGGCGGACCGCCACAGGGTGTTCGAGGGCAATGCCCGGCGCGTGTACCCGCGCCTCGATTCGGCCCTGAAAGCAAGAGGAAAATGAAAGCGAGAGGAAAATAACGTGCCGGCGTTCAAACCCGATGCGGACTGGCTGGCGTTCGACCCGTCGCCCTCCAGGCCGCGCTTCACGCCGCCGCCGGGCGCCGTCGATGCGCATTGCCATGTGTTCGGGCCCGGCGAGCGCTTCCCTTACGCACCGGAGCGCAGGTACACGCCCCGCGATGCCGGCAAGGAGAAGCTCTGGGCCCTGCGCGATTTCTTAGGCTTCGAGCGCAACGTCATCGTCCAGGCGACCTGCCACGGCGCGGACAATGGTGCGCTCGTCGACGCGCTCGAGGACGCCAACGGCCGAGCGCGCGGCGTGGCCACGGTGAAAGCGGGCGTCAGCGACGAGGAACTGCTGGCGCTCGACGCGGCGGGCGTGCGCGGCGTGCGCTTCAATTTCGTCAAGCGCCTGGTCGACACGCTGCCGTTCGCCGCGCTCGAGACGATTGCTGGCCGCATCGAACCGCTCGGCTGGCACATCGTGATCTATTTCGAGGCGGCCGAACTCGACGAACTGTACGGCTTTTTCACGTCGCTGCCGACGGTCGTCGTGGTCGATCACATGGGTCGCCCGGACGTGACGAAGCCGCTCGACGGCCAGGAGTTCGCGCGCTTCGTCGAGCTGCTCGCGGAGCACCCGAATTTCTGGTCCAAGGTGAGCTGTCCCGAGCGCCTGTCGCAGAGCGGACCGCCGGATTATGCCGACGTGGTGCCGTTCGCCCGGCGCATCGTCGAGTCCTTTCCGGACCGCGTGCTCTGGGGCACGGACTGGCCCCACCCGAACATGAAGACCCACATGCCCGACGACGGCAACCTCGTCGACTACATTCCGCGCATCGCCGTTACCGCCGAAGCGCAGCAGAAGCTGCTCGTCGACAACCCGATGCGGCTGTACTGGCCCGAACAGCTCGCAGGCTGAGCCGGGTCGACAAGGAGACACAACATGGCACTCGACAAACCCTACAGCGACGTGCCCGGCACGACGATTTTCGATGCCGACCAGGCGCGCGCCGGCTATCACCTGAACCAGTTCTGCATGTCGCTCATGAAGGCGGACAACCGCGCACGCTTCAAGGCGGACGAGCGGGCGTACCTCGACGGGTGGCCCATGAGCGATGCGCAGAAACAGGCGGTACTCGACCGCGACTACAACCGGATGATTTCCCTGGGCGGCAACATCTATTTCCTGGCGAAGATCTTCTCGACCGACGGTTTGAGCTTCCAGCACGCCGCGGCGACCATGACCGGCATGAGCCAGGAGGAATACGCGCAGATGATGCTCTCGGGCGGCCGTTCGCCGGAAGGCAACCGGCACAGGGAGGAAGAATGACATGGCGCGCATAACGGCAGGAGTTTCCACCTCGCACGTGCCCGCGATCGGCGCGGCCATCGACCTCGGCAGGACCGCCGAGCCGTACTGGGCGCCGGTATTCGCCGGCTACGACTACTCGAAGGCGTGGATCGCCGAGCAGAAACCCGACGTGATCTTTCTCGTCTACAACGACCACGCCTCGGCGTTCAGCCTCGACATCGTGCCCACCTTCGCGATCGGCTGTGCCGAGCGTTTCCTGCCGGCCGACGAGGGCTGGGGGCCGCGGCCGGTGCCGCCGGTGGAGGGCCACCCGGCGCTCGCGTCGCACATCGCCCAGTCCGTGATCCAGGACGACTTCGACCTGACCATCGTCAACCGTATGGACGTCGACCACGGCCTCACCGTGCCGTTGTCGCTCATGTTCGGCCAGCCCGAGGCCTGGCCGTGCAAGGTCATCCCGTTCGCGGTGAACGTGGTCCTGTACCCCGTGCCCTCGGGCCGGCGCTGCTTCGAACTCGGCAAGGCGATCCGGCGCGCGATCGAGTCCTTCGACGAGGACCTGAACGTGCAGGTCTGGGGCACGGGCGGCATGAGCCACCAGCTGCAGGGGCCGCGCGCCGGGCTCATCAACCGCGAGTTCGACAACGATTTTCTCGACCGCCTCGTTTCCGACCCCGAGGCGCTCTCGCGCATGCCGCACATCGACTACGTGCGCAAGGCCGGTTCGGAAGGCATCGAGCTCGTCATGTGGCTCATCATGCGGGGCGCACTGAACGAACACGTGGAAGTGAAGCACCGCTTCTACCACGTACCGGCATCGAACACCGCCGTCGGCCATCTCGTGCTCGAAAACGCGTGACCCGGGATCGAACGAGCGAGGACGGCAATAAATGAAGGAGGCGACATGAAAGTAGTACTCGCCGGTCCCGGCGCGTTCGGGATCAAGCACCTGGACGGCATCCGGAACATCGACCGCATCGAGGTGGTGTCGCTCGTCGGCCGCACCCTGGACAAGACCGAGGCGGTCGCGAAGGAGTATGGCATCGGCCATGCGACGACCGACCTCGCCGAGGCCCTGGCGCTGCCGGGCGTCGAGGCCGCCATCCTGTGCACGCCGACGCAGCAGCACGCGGCGGAAGCCATCCAGTGCATGGACGCAGGCAAGCACGTGCAGGTGGAGATTCCGCTCGCGGACAGCTTCGCGGACGCGCAGGCGGTGAACGACAAGCAGAAGGCAACGGGGCTCGTGTGCATGGTGGGGCACACGCGCCGCTTCAACCCGTCGCACCAGTGGCTGCACCGGAAGATCGCGGCCGGTGAATTGCACCTGCAGCAGATGGACGTGCAGACCTATTTCTTCCGGCGCAGGAACATGAATGCGCGCGGTGAGCCGCGGTCCTGGACCGACCACCTGCTCTGGCACCACGCCGCGCACACGGTCGACCTGTTCCAGTACCAGTCCGGCGGCAGGGTGATCGAGGCGAACGCCGTCCAGGGCCCGATGCACCCGGAACTCGGCATCGCAATGGACATGTCGATCCAGATGAAGACGGACAACGGGGCGATCTGCACGCTGTCGCTGTCCTTCAACAACGACGGGCCGCTCGGCACCTTCTTCCGCTACATCTGCGACAACGGCACCTGGATCGCGCGCTACGACGACCTCGTGACCGGTCGCGAAGAGCCCGTCGACGTGTCGGACGTGGACGTGTCGATGAACGGCATCGAGCTGCAGGACCGCGAGTTCTTCGCGGCCATCCGCGAAGGGCGTGAGCCGAACGCCAGCGTCGGTCAGGTATTGCCGTGTTACGAAGTGCTGCATCGCCTCGAGCAGCAGCTCGAGGCGCCGGCCCGCTAGCGCCATGAAAACGCAGGTTGCAATCATAGGTGCCGGCCCCGCGGGACTGATGCTCGGCCACCTGCTGCGGCAGGCAGGGGTGGACGCCGTCATCGTCGAGCGCCAGACGCGGGAGCACGTGGAGGGGCGCATCCGAGCCGGCGTCCTCGAAGACACCACGACGAACATCCTCGCGCGCCTCGCAATCGATGGCCGCATGCGGAAGGAAGGTTTGCCGCACGGCGGCGTGAACCTGGCCGACGGCGAGCGGCTGATCCGCATCGATATCCACAAGCTTACCGGCCGCCCGGTCATGGTGTACGGCCAGACGGAGGTGACCAGGGACCTGATCGATGCCGCCCCGGCGCGGGGGCTCGAGATCGTCTGGCGGGCGGCGGACGTCGCGCTGCACGCCGTCGAGACGGATGCACCTTACATCACGTATACCTATGCGGGCGCGACCCAGCGCATCGATGCACGCTTCATCGCCGGCTGCGACGGCTTCCATGGTCCCTCTCGCCGGGCCATCCCGGAGGCCGTCGCCCGCCACTACGAGCGCGTCTACCCGTTCGGCTGGCTCGGCATCCTCGCTGACGTGCCGCCCTGCAACGAGGAGTTGATCTACGCCAACCACGAACGCGGTTTCGCCCTGGCGTCCATGCGCTCGCCGACCCGCAGCCGCTACTACATCCAGGTGCCGATCGACGAAAAGCTCGAGGACTGGCCCGACGACCGGCTGTGGCACGAGCTCGAAAAGCGGCTCGGGCCAAACGTCGCCCCGCACATCACGCGCGGGCCGGCCATCGAGAAATCCATCGCACCGCTGCGCTCCTTCGTGTTCGAGCCGATGCGCCACGGCAGCCTGTTTCTCGCGGGCGACTCCGCTCACATCGTGCCGCCCACCGGCGCCAAGGGCCTGAACCTCGCCGCCTCCGACGTCGCTTACCTGTCCGAGGCGCTCATCGCCTGGTTCAGCGACGGCAGCGAGGCCGGTATCGACGGCTACTCCGGGCGGGCACTCGCGCGGGTGTGGAAGTCGGAACGCTTCTCCTGGCAGCTTACGAAACTCATGCATCGCTTCCCGGACGACGGACCGTTCGAGCGGCGCATGCAGGTCGCGGAGCTCGACTACATCGCCGGGAGCGAGGCCGCGCAGAAAGTCATCGCCGAGAATTACGTCGGCCTCCCACTGTAGGGATGGTTTGACATAACCCCGCTGGCCGCCAACAAACGCGAATGATTCTCATTGACCCTGTGGCCGGAATGAGTATTATTCGCAAAACCAGTGTTTGCGTATCACTCGCCAGGGGAAGACATGAAGACTTCGAATCGTGCTGCGCCGGGCGGCGCGGCGGGCCGTCCCGAATTCACCGCATTGGCGACTGCCGTCGGCCTCGCCCTGGCCGTGCCGGTCCTTGCGGACAACGCCGGCGATGACCGGTCGGTCGACGAGGTCGTCGTCGAAGGCGAATTGCGGCAGCAGAAGCTCTCATCCGGCAAGTTCACATCGCCGCTCCTCGACACGCCGAAATCCGTCACGATCATCCCGCAGGCGCTCATCGCGGAACAGAACGCCACCAGCCTCGTCGAGGCGCTGAAGAACGTACCCGGCGTGACGTTCAATGCGGGCGAGGGCGGTGCACCGCAGGGCGACAACCTCAAGATCCGCGGCTTCGATGCGGGTGCCGACGTGTTCATCGATGGCGTACGCGACGCCGGTTCGCAGGCCCGGGACATCTTCGCCCTCGAGCAGGTGGAAGTCGTCAAGGGACCGTCCTCGATCTACGCCGGGCGCGGGTCGAGCGGCGGCGCTGTCAACCTCGTGTCGAAGACGGCAGAGGAAGAGGATTTCTTCCGCAGCAACATCGGCGGCGGCACCGACGGCTACTGGCGCGCGACCGTCGACGCCAACTACGCATTCTCCGACACCGTCGCCCTGCGACTGAATGCGCTCAAGCACGAGGGCGACGTGCCGGGCCGCGACGAGGTCTACTACGATCACACGGGCGTTGCGCCGTCGCTCGCGATCGGTCTCGGCACGCCGACCCGGGTCGACCTCGACTACTACTACTACCGCACCGACGACATGCCGGATTACAGCATTCCCTACGGGCGAAACGCCGACAACACCGCCGCGGCAGGACCGCCGGTCGACGTCGATCGCGAGAACTTCTACGGCCTCCTGAACCGCGATTTCCAGGAAACCGGGGCGGATATCGCCACGGTCGCGTTCTCCCACGATTTCAACGGTACCGTGACGTTGACGAACACGACCCGCTACGGCGAATCGTTCAACGACTACATCGTCACGAACCCGGACGACGGCCGCGCCAACGTGCCGAACGGCGTCGTTCTGCGCAACACGAAGAGCCGCAACTCGGACACGACCACCGCGGCGAACAACACGAATGTCGACATACGCTTCGATACCGGCGCCATTCGCCACAGCATGGCGGTCGGTGCCGAGTTCTCGCGTGAGGAAATGTACAACCGGAACTACGCGGTCGAAATCCTGTACAGCGGCAACGCCGTCACCGATACAGCGAACTCCTGCAGCGTGCCCGGCGTCGTCGGCGCCCCGTCGAACTACAACTGTACGACGCTCGCCGACCCGAACCCGCACGATCCGTGGACCGGGACGATCGGCCCGGCGACCAGCGCGACGGATGCAAAGACCGATACTGCGTCAGTCTACGTGCTCGATACCCTGACCTTCAGCGACCGCTGGTCGCTCAACTTCGGGCTGCGCTACGACGACTACAGCACGCGGCAGCTCTCGGGTGAAATCGCCGCACCGGAGGAGAACAGGAACGACAGCGACTTCCTCAACTACCAGGCGGGCGTGGTCTACAAGCCGCGGCCGAACGGCAGCGTCTATCTCTCCGCTGGCACCTCGTCCAATCCGTCGGGCAACACGCTCGGCGACGGCACGGAGAACATCGCGGCGAACAATGCCGACCTCGAGCCCGAGCGCATCCGGAGCATCGAGCTCGGCACCAAGTGGGAGCTGTTCGACGAAAAGCTCTCGCTGACCTCCGCCTTGTTCACGATGGACAAGGACAACGCGCGCGTGGCTGTCGAGCCCGGCCGCGGCGGCCGGCAGGAAACCGTGGGCGAACAGCGGGTGAACGGCCTGGAGCTGGGCGTGACGGGCGCGCTCACGGAGCGCCTGCAGCTCGCAGTGAGCTACACGTTCCTCGATTCCGAGATCGTCGACGACGGGCCGGTCGGCGAGGACGACGGGAACGTGTTTCCCAACACGCCTCGTCACAGCGCGAGCCTCTGGACGACGTACCAGCTCACCGGGGCAGTGGAGATCGGCGCGGGCGCGATCTACGTCGACCAGCGCTACGGCAACACGGCGAATACCGTCTGGGCACCGTCGTACACGACCTACGACCTCATGGCGGCGTACGAGTTCTCCGAGCGCTTCGACGTGCAGCTTAACGTGCGGAACCTGTCGGACGAGGTGTACTACACGCGGCCCTACTCGAATCACTACGCCGCCCTCGGGCCGGCGCGTTCCGCCGTGCTGTCCGCAAACTTCGCCTTCTGACAACGCGCAGGTACGCGCGATGCTGCTCGCCATCCCGGACGTGCTGTCGCCGCAGGACGTCCGTCATTTTCGGCAACGCCTGGACGAGGCCGACTTTGCGGACGGCAACATCACTGCGGGCCACCAGTCTCGAGGCGTAAAGCACAACCAGCAGCTGCCGGAGGATTCGCCGGTGGCGCGCGAACTCCGTTCGCGGCTCCTGGACGCGCTCGACGCCAGTCTCCTGTTCCTGTCCGCGGCGCTGCCCGCCCGCGTATTCCCGCCGTTGTTCAATCGCTACGGCGTCGGCGAGTCCTTCGGTAACCACGTCGACAATGCGCTGCGCCAGGTGCGTGGGACGACAGAGCGCGTGCGCACCGACCTGTCGGCCACCCTGTTCCTGAGCGAACCCGGGGAGTACGACGGCGGCGAACTCGTGGTCGAGGACACGTACGGGACGCAAGCGGTGAAGTTGCCGGCGGGGCACCTGATCCTGTACCCGGGCACCAGTGTGCACCGGGTCATGCCCGTGACGCGCGGCACGCGCGTCGCGTCGTTCTTCTGGGTCCAGTCGCTGGTTCGCGAGGATGCCCAGCGGCGCATCCTGTTCGACATGGACATGGCGATCGTGCGCCTGCGCAAGGACGTCGGCGACAACGCCGCACTGGTGTCCCTCACCAACACGTACCACAACCTCCTCCGGCGCTGGTCGACCCCGTAGGAGCGGCCGTAAGGCCGCGAATTGAGGGTGGCCGGAATTCCTGAGCCGTAGGAGCGGCGGTAACGCCGCGAATTGAGGGTGGCCGGAATTCCTGAGCTGGGTATTCGCGGCGTTACCGCCCCTCCTACCGGGCGTTCTCCGCGGCCAGCCGGCGCCGCCGGAAGAGCGGCGACACGAGGCGCCGCCAGGCAAGGGCGATACCCGTCCACACCATGATGACGCTCGTGAGCGAGACGAGACCCGCGACCGTCTGGCCGGCGAGCCCGAATGCTTCGCCTGTGTGCAGGAACCGCACCCAGCTCCGCGCGCGGCGTCCGGGCGACAGCGCGGAGAAGGGCTCTTCCGCCGCGATCTCCGCGGTGGCCGCATCGAGCACGAGCGTCGTGCGCCGCTGCGGCTGACCGCCCGTGCCCGCATCGACGGCTACGCGCACCTGTGCGTCGCCCGCCCGGGGCAGGGTGAGCGACAGACTGTTCCAGCCCGGCGACGCCGCGGCGGCGCTCTCGAGTATGCGGTCCCAGGCGGCATCGCCGGCCCGTGCCGCCGGGTCGGCCGGCGCCTGCCCGGGGCCCGGTCCCTGTCGCGCGCCTCCTTCGGGCGGTGTATCGCCCGCGGCACTATAGAGGAGGGTGTTCGCCCATTCGTAATTGAACACCGTGGCGCTGGCCACGATCACGATCAGCGGCACCAGCGACCAGATGCCGAAGACGTGATGCCAGTTGTAATCGCGTGCCTTCGCCGTGTCCGCGCGCCCGTTGAAGTAGACGCGGACGCGCAACGCAACGCGGTTGAAAACGGGCGGCAGCCATAGGTATGAGCCGGACACGAGCAGGAACAGGAAAGCTAGATTGCTCGCCCCGGTCACTGCGCGGGCGGCCGCCCGGCTTTCCTCGCCGGCGTCGAACCAGCGATGCCATGCCGTGATCGTGTCGAAGAAGGCGCGCATCCCGGCCGCGCTGTCGTGCAGGACCTCGCCGGTATACCGGTCGACGAAGCGCTGGCCTGCGCGGCCGGCGCCGAAAACCGCGGGGCTCGCCGGATCCGGCCTCAAGGTCACCGTCGCCGGGACGAATGCCGGCTCGGCGGCCGCGAGACGGCTACCCAGCGTTTCGAGCGGCAGCGCTGCGGGCAACGGCTCCGCTGCCGTCGCCGGCACGTGCCGCATGTGCCGTTCCGCCTGGGCGACGAGCTGGCGTTCGTAGGTGAGCAGCACGCCGGTGGCGGACATCATGAGGATGACGAGGCCGCAGGCGACGCCGGTGACGAGGTGCGACCAGAAGACGATGCGCCGGAACATCGGCCCGATGGTATCAGGCCGAGGCCAAGTTGAGAATACGTCTTATTTGCAACAAATGACGCGAGCCGCGTGGGACATGGCTCGGCCGCCGGCGGCAAAGGCGAAAGCCCGTGCGACGGAGCCGGGAGCACCTTGCGAC
>DASUOE010000195.1:0-4287 GCA_036276805.1 Woeseiaceae bacterium
ATGCATTGAAGCGAGCCAAGTGCTTAAGGATTGGAAACCCGCTAAGGGCGCAGTATGAGAAATTGCTTCAACCGATAGTCTTGTCACTCGAACGCAATTGAGTACCGTACCTCGCCGGACCCGAGGCGTCGAGTTGCAGAAATCATCGCGTAATCAACGGCTGGTTATTGCCGCCAAGGCCGCATGCACCAAGGCGGTGTCGAACGTGAGCTCACCCCGCCGGGTGCTGCGCGAAAACCCGGCTTCATCGCGGTACACTGCACGGAGCCGTGTTGCAGAGCCCGGTGCAGGTTGCATCCCCCGGGTTCGAGGCGCGCCAACCCTGTGACCACACTGGGCGGGAGTCGGACATGCGCTATTCGAGACGCCGTTTCTGTCGCTCTGCCGCCGTCGCCGCTTCGGCGGCCGTATTGTACCCGGGCGCGGTAACTCTCCGGGCATACGCGAGCGCCGCACGTTCCGAGCCGGGGCAATTGCTGGCGGTACAACTCGACGGGGCGGAAGTTGCCCTCGCAGTGGCCGACGTGAAGGACCTCGCCGCTAGCCTGGACGGCCAGCTCCTCCTGCGCGGCGACTTCGGCTACGACGGCGCCCGCCAGGTCTGGAACGGCATGCACGACCGGTATCCGGCACTCATCGTGCGCGCCCGTTCCGATGCCGATGTCGTCAACGCCGTGAATTTCGCCCGCGAGCGGGAGCTGCTGCTCGCCGTCAAGGGCGGCGGCCACAGCTGGCCCGGGAAGTCCGTGGCGGACGACGCGCTGATGATCGACCTGTCCGCGATCAATAGCGTCGTCGTGGACCCTCGATCACGTCGCGCCAGGGTCGGCGGCGGCGCGTTGCTCTACGATCTCGATTTTGCCGCGCTGCGACACAACCTGGCGACGACAGCCGGGATCGTGTCGCACACGGGAGTCGGCGGCCTGACGCTGGGCGGAGGATATGGGCGCCTTGGACGCAAGTTCGGCCTCACGATCGACAACCTGGTGTCCGGAAAGCTGGTAACGGCAGACGGGAAGGTAATTACCGTCAACACTGACGAGAACGCTGACCTGTTCTGGGCGATCCGCGGCGGTGACGGCAATTTCGGCGTCGTCACGGAGTTCGAGTTTGCACTGCACGAGGTTGCGCCGGAAATGTACGGCGGCGTCATGCATTGGCCGATCGCAAGCGCCCGCGATGTGCTCGAATTCTATGCCGAGCATTCCGCACGGTTCTCCGATGAGCTGTTCGCCGCACCGGGCCTGGCGACGGGCCCGGATGGCGCGGCGGTTCTCAGCATGGACGTTTGTCATTGTGGCAGCCGGCGCGATGCCGAGCGCGAACTGGCTCCATTGCGCGCGGTCGCTCGCCTCGCGGTCGACGGCGCAATGCCGGCGCCGTACCTGTCGATGCAGACGCGGATGGATGGCATTGCCGGGCCCGGAATACGTTCGTACATCAAGAGCGGAATGGTCGCCGAATTCACTCCGGACCTGATCGATACGATGCTTGGCGCATTCGAGCCCGGCAAGGGCGTGGTGCTGAATTCGTTCGCCACCGGCGGAAAAATCGCGGAAGTGCCCGAGACGGCGACCGCCTGGCCGCATCGCAAGGCCGGGGCGATGATCGCGAGCCTTGCGTTCTGGCCGGATGCAGGCCTGGACGAGACGCGCATCGCCGCGACGCGCTCGCTCTGGGCCGCGCTGGAGCCGCACATGGGCGGCTATTACGCGAACATCCAGGCCGACGATATCGAGGTGGCCGAAAATTACGGCCCCGTTTACGCGCGGCTCGTGGCGATCAAGAACCGGCACGATCCGCTGAACCTGTTCCGCCTCAACAGCAACATAAAGCCGACCGTTTAGCTACGCCGGGTCCGCGGCCCTTGCACCCATCGGCTGCCGGTGCGCCGCCTCGACTTGGGGGCGCAAACTCAGTCACCAGCCTCGAGGATGCTGATGTCGCCGTTCAATGTCTTGAGGCGGACGACCGGTCCGCCGCCGTTCACCCGGGCGACGATCGTGTTTTCCACGCGCACGGACACTCCATCGCCGCTGTCCTCACGTTCGATCACCGGCGTCGAAGGCAGAACCTCGACCTCGAAGTCCGACAGGATCTCGCCTTCCGAGCTGTCGAGGTGCAGTTCCACGCCCGCGTTGCCGGGAAGCCGGACGATGAGGTCGCCGTTCATGGACTCCATCGACAAGACGCCTTCAGCGGGCAGGGATGCGAAGCCGATGTCGATGGTGTCGTTGATGCTCTCGGCGATCACCGGGCCGTTTATGCCGCTGGCCGTCACCGGACCGTTGGCGTTCCCGAGTTCCAGCGTACCGGTGATGTTCCGAACGACGATTTCACCGTCGTTGACCGTCGACAGGCTCAGGTCCGCACGGCGCGGCACGCGCGCAATCACCGTCACTTTCTCGATGCGATGGTCCGTCGCGACGGAGATCTCGTTGTCCTTCTCTTCGATGTCGAACGCAAAGGAGCCGCCTGTCAACGCTTTGGTGCCCGAAGGCGTGATGATTTTCCGGCGGGAGTCGACCGTCGTGATCTCGAACTCCGCGTCGTCGCGATCCTCACCGATCACCTCGATGCGCGCCGAGAGGATGTCGATTTCGAGGAAGATCGGTTCGCCGGGCCGCGATAGCGGTATGGTGACCACGTGCGGCGCAGTCTGCGCCGCGGCGCCAGTGGCAACAAGCAGGCACACCAGGGCCAGAACGTTTCTTGGCATGAAGTCTTTCATTGTGGCTCCGTTCAGAGTTTGCGTATGCGGACATCGCCGTTCAGCGACGACACCCGGTAGCTTGGTCCGCCCGCGCCGACCCTGAGGCCCGCGGGCTTCTCGATGCGATAGCGATTGCTGCCGTTCTCCGTGAGGTGCTCGACGGTGGCCGGTAGCGCCACGGGCTCGACCTCGAGCTCGGAAACAATACGCCCGTTGAACAGGTCGAACGCGACATCGAGCCCGGCGTCGCCCGGTATCGCGAGCGTGATGTCGCCATTTATCGATTCAATCGTGCAATCGGCGACAGGTCTCGTCGCGAATTCGAGCCGGATGGGACCGTTGACGTTCGCAACGCGGGCACAGTTCCTCAACCCGTCGACGTCTATTGGGCCATTGACGTTGCTGGCGCTCACGGTGCCGAAGTCGCCGGACACCGCGACGCGCCCGTCCACGACGGTGCCGACGTCGATGTCCGTGCCTTCGGGCACGACGACGTCGAACTGGTAATCCACTCGACAATTGCTGCAGCGATTGAGCTCCTGCCAGTTGCGGTCTTCCCTGCCGACTCGAATGGCGACGCCCGTCTCGTCAGCGTCCGTGTCGAGGAAGTAGATCGCCATCGAACGTTCGAAGAGGTCTTCGCTCGGCGCCGAGCGGCGTTCGTTGATGTTCACGGTGATCCGGTCGACGTTTCCGGTGCGGACGTTGACGCTGCCCCAGACGTTGTCGATCGAAAGCAGCGGTGCGGCAGCCGTCACGGCGTATTGCTCGGTCCAGGCATTTTCCTGGACGACGGGCTCAGCTGCCGCCGTGGCGGCGAGCATTGCGCCGAGGAATGCGACAGGCGATTCAGGTTTCATTGCTATCCCTCCCGAGGGACTTGTCGATGTAGCGTTGGAGGTCGGGGTGCAGCCGGTCTGCGAGGACGTGCAACTGGTCCACTTGTACCGAGTCGCCATGGCGGAGCACGAGCTCGACGAGCGCGAACTGGACGAGCGGTGATTCGGCCTCCGCGAGCAGCTCCATCAGCTGCCGGCCGACGTCCGGCGAGGCCATGCGGGGGCCCAGCGCACCGATCGCGGCCGAACGGATCGACGCCACCCGGTCACTGGCCGCGCGTTCCAGCAGCGCTGCGGTGATCGCGGGATCCTCCCCGGCGAGGTAGGCGGCGTCCATGACGCCCTGGAGGCGCTTCCCCGGCTCGGCGTTGTTGATGCGGTCGAGAACGAGGCTGCGGTTCAACTCCGCGACGTGGCCTTCGAGAGCCGCCAGCCGGGTCTCGTCGCCGCCGTCGCCCCCGAGCGCGCGGCCGGCGAATTGCCCGATGAGAAGGCCGGCGAGCAGGCAGGCTGCCGCGGTCGCCCAGCCGGGGTTGTCGGGAAAGCCTGCGAACTCGCGCAGGCGCGAGGCGAAGGAGCCGCGGCGGGCGCGCGCGAGTTCGCGGTGGAAGCGATGGCGGATACCGTCGCCCGGATCCTCGAGCGGCAGTTCCCCGAGCGCGTTCCAGATCGCGTTCTCAGGCGCCGTTGCGCTTTCGTACGGCAGTTCAGAGCGGTACTTGTCAGGCATGAATC
>DASUOE010000196.1:0-3430 GCA_036276805.1 Woeseiaceae bacterium
TTCCTGCCGATCCCGGTGGTGGGGCGGGAGGAGACGGACGCCGGGCCGCGTTACGGCTGGCTCGCCGAGGAGGACCTGCCGCAGAGCATCGGGCGATTGTCCGGGTTCATGGGCAATGCGGGCGTCCTCCTGCGAGCTTACGTGTACATGCGCATGGTCGGACGCGATGGCATGCAGCGCATCGCCGAATACGCGACGCTCAATGCAAACTACCTGATGGCGCGCCTGGCCGACGCCGGATTCGACCTCGCGTTTCCCGGCCGGCGCGCGAGCCACGAGTTCATCATCACGCTGCGCAAGGATGCCAGGAGCCACGATCTCACCGCGATGGACGTCGCGAAGGCCCTGCTCGACCGCAATTACCATGCGCCGACGACGTACTTCCCGCTGCTCGTGCCGGAATGTCTCCTGATCGAGCCCACGGAAACGGAGAGCAAGGAGACGCTCGACGGTTTCGTCGACGCGCTGGTGGACATCGTCACGGACGCACGGACGAACGGCACGTCCTACAAGGAGGCGCCATACACCCTGCCGGTCCGGCGGCTGGACGATGTCAGGGCCGCGCGCAAGCTCGATGTGCGCTACCGCCCGGACTAGGGCCTGTTGACGCTATGAACGGGGCGGCTGCCGGGCATGTGCAAAACCGGGAACCGTGTCGCGTGCCGGGGGTCAGACTGGCTCTACAATCGTCCCGGAACCGACCGTTCACTGGAATTCAATGCTTCCTTACCGCCTGACAGGCGTCCCGGCCGCCGTCGTATTCGCTGTCCTCGCCGCCGGCCCTGCCTCGGCCGCGGAGGACGACGCGTGGACGCGCACGCTGGACCGGATCGCGACCGGGGTCGTCTCGATCCGGGTCGACAGCACGCGGGCCTTCGACACCGAGTGGAATTCCTCGAGCCAGGCGACCGGCTTCGTCGTCGACGCCGAGCGCGGCCTGATCCTCACGAACCGGCATGTCGTGACGCCGGGACCCGTCGTTGCCGAGGCGATCTTCCGCAACAACGAGGAAGTGCGCCTGACGCCCGTGTACCGGGATCCCGTGCACGACTTCGGCTTCTTCCGATACGACCCGGCCGAGCTGCGTTACATCGAGCCTACCGAGCTGCCGCTGGCACCGGACGGCGCCGGCATCGGCCGGGAGATTCGCGTGGTCGGCAACGATGCGGGCGAGCAGTTGTCCATCCTCGCCGGCACGATCGCCCGCCTTGACCGCAAGGCTCCGGATTACGGGCGCGGCAACTACAACGATTTCAATACGTTCTATTACCAGGCGGCGTCCGGCACTTCGGGCGGTTCTTCCGGCTCGCCCGTCATCAACATCGCCGGCGAAGTGGTTGCGCTGAACGCCGGCGCGAACAGCGCCGCAGCCAGCAGCTTTTTCCTCCCGCTCGACCGCATCGAGCGCGTGATGCAGCTCCTTCAGGCGGGCCGGCCCGTGCCGCGCGGTACGCTGCAGACCATGTTCGAACACAAGCCGTACGACGAACTCGAGCGCCTTGGCCTGACGGCGGATGCCGAACAGGTGGTACGCACCGCGCAGCCGAAGCAGACCGGCATGCTGACCGTGCAGCAGGTGATCCCGAATTCGCCCGCGGACGGCAAGCTCGAGCCCGGCGACATCGTCCTTTCCGTCGACGGAGAACTCGTGACGGCTTTCGTGCCGCTGGCGACGATTCTCGACGACAAGGTCGGCGGTACCGTCACGCTCGACCTGCAGCGCGGCGGCAAGCCGGTCGTGCAGGAAGTGCCGGTCACGGACCTGCATGCGATCACACCTTCGGAATACGTCGAGGTCGGCGACGCCACCTTGAACGAGCTGTCGTACCAGCAGGCGCGGCACTACAACCTGCCGATCGAGGGCGTGTACGTGGCGAATCCCGGGTACCTCATGTCGAAGGCGGCGGTACCGAGGGGCGCCGTCATCACGCGCTTCGGCACCGCCGAGATTCGCGGGCTCGACGATTTCGAAGCCGCGCTCGATGAGCTCGCGGACGGCTCCCGCGCACAGATGCATTACGTGACGATGGAGAACCCCCAGAACACGGTCGTGCGCCCGTTCGAAATGGATCGCGTCTGGTTTCCCGTGCGCCGCTGCGCGCGTGACGACGAAACCGGGCTCTGGCCCTGTCGTGACCTCGGTCGCGGGCCGCCGCCGGGCGCGCCAGTGACCGGCAGCACGCGCTTCGCGAAGTACGAGGATCCGCGCGTGAACGGCATCGCGCCCTCGCTCGTCGTCGTGACGTTCGACCTGCCCTATACGCTTTCCGGCGTCGCCGAGCGCCACTACTACGGCACGGGCGTCGTGGTCGATGCCGAACGCGGCCTCGTCGTCGTCGACCGCAATACGGTGCCGATCGCGATCGGCGACGTCACGGTGACCTTTGCCGGCTCACTGGAAGTGAAAGCGAAGATCGAGCAGGTGCACCCGCTGCACAACCTGGCAGTCGTCTCCTACGATCCCGCCCTGATCGGCGATACGCCGGTCCGGGCCGCGACGTTCGCTACGGCGCCGCTCGAGGCGGGTGACGAGGTCTGGGTGGTTGGCATACGCGCCGACCACCAGTTCGTGCACCAGCAGGGCAGGGTCGCGTCCGTGGACCCGCTGCTGCTGCCGCTGTCGCGGACGCTGCGCTTCCGCGATTCGAATATCGAGGTCGTGAGCCTCGTGAACGGCCCGGACGAATTCGATGGCGTCGTACTCGACCGCCGGGGACGCATCGCGTCGACCTGGTCGAGCTTCGACGCGTCGGCCGGCGGCGAGCCGGCGCAGATCAACCGGGGCATCCCCGCGGAGATCGTCACCGACTTCGTGCGGACGGTGCAGGCCGGCAGGCCGTTCTATTCGCTCGAGGCGGACCTTACCTATGCGCCGCTCTTCGCCGCGCGCAACCTGGGCGTCAGCGAGGACTGGCTCGCGCGGCTCGAACGCGACAACCCCGCGCGGCGCCGGGCCCTCGTCGTCACGCGCCTCGTTGCGGGCTCGCCAGCCGCCGATGCGCTCAGGAACGGCGACATCATACTGTCCGTCGACAACGAGGTCGTCACCTCCTACAGCGCCCTCGAAGACGCCACCCAGAAGCCGGAGGTAACCGTGACCGTCTGGCGCGACGGCAGCGCGCTCGAGGTGCCCGTCGCGACGGCGTCGCTCAGCGGGCGCGGCATCGAGCATGCCGTGTCCTGGGCCGGTGCGCTGCTGCAGAACCCGCATCGCCCGATGGCGGCACAGCGCGGCATTCCGCCCTACGGCGTGTATGTCGCGTACTTCAGCTACGGTTCGCCGGCGACGCGATACGGCCTGTGGGCCGGCCGCCGCATCGTCGCCGTGGACGAGACCGCGACGCCCGACCTCAAGGCCTTCATCGACATCATCGCCGGCAAGGACAACCGGGAGTCGGTGCGTCTCACGACCGTGACCTGGAACGGCGCC
>DASUOE010000197.1:0-5759 GCA_036276805.1 Woeseiaceae bacterium
TTCGCGGCCTTACGGCCGCTCCTACAATCGTGCGGCCACCGCTTCGCGGCCGGAGGCGGCACGCCGGCTATAGCACGGCCGGAAGCGCCGGGCGCGCCCGGTGCGCTGCGCCTGCCGCTCACGCGGCTGGATGAACAGCATGCGCCAGAACTGCTGCGCGGCGTGGACCAGGTACCAGGCGAGGGCGCCGAGATAGACGGGGGCGCCCTGCGCCTCGAGCGGGCCACAGGCGACCGCCCACAGCAGCAGCGCCATCATCGCGTGACCCGTCACGATGCGGATCACGGCGAAGCGATGGAAGATCTCGGGGACGATCCGGACCATGCGCCGCGATACGGCGCACCACCACGCGAGGAAGACAGAAGAAAACAGCGCGGCGATCCCGGCGGCAACGCGCCAGGCGGTCACGGGGTCGATGCGCGCGCTGGCGAGCACGTCCGGCAGCAGCGCGAGGAAGAGCGCGCCGAAGGCCAGCGTCAGCAATATGCGCAGCCGGTACCTGTGCACGGCGGTCAGGGGCCCGGCCTTGCGGCGAAACGCGATCACGAGACCGCTGAAACCGGCGAACGCGATGCCGATCTCGGCGATGGTCTGAAGGGATTGTGGCTGCTCCATTTCCGGTCCTCACACTCTACGCGGCCGCCGTTACGTGCTCCGGTGCCTGCTGGCTGATCGGTCGGCCGAGAGTCAGCGCATGCCGCAATGCAGGGTCCATCGACATGCAGGCGACGTCGGCCTCCACGCCCAGCGCGTCGAGCAACTTCGCGAAGAAGCAGCGTGCCGCTGCGATCGCCGCGATGTCGAAAATCTCGGCATCGGCGAGACCGTGGACTTCGCGCAACGCGGCGACGAGCCCCGACGTGACGGTCGTCGCGTCGCGCGCGATCGCGGCCGCGTAGTCGACGATCGCCGCTTCGGCAGGCGTCAGCACGTCAGGTATGCGGCCCTGGGCGAGCGCGATGACGTGCTCTGCGCCGATCAGTCCGGCCAGCTTGCCGCCGTGCGCGAGCGCGCAGGCGGAGTGCTTCAGTTCGCGCGCCACGACGAACGTGACGAGCTCGAATCGCCGGTCGTCGGCCGGCCTGCGGATCTCCGCCAGCAGGCGTCCCCAGCGCGCCAGCACTTCCGGCCGCTCGCCGAAGATCTTCGCGTAGTTCGGCACGTAGCCCCAGTGTGCCTCCTGGCGACGGTACATCTCGAGCGTGTCGCCGTCGGCGTCGCAGGCAGGCAGGGTTCTTATGAATGTCATGGTCGTCGTCCTCGAGTCCGTCCCGATTCGTCAGGCGGGTTTGGCGCAGCGGCCGTAGGAGCGGCCGTAAGGCCGCGAACTTGCCCAGACCGACACCCGCGTCGCCGTCGCGGACTTACGGCCACTCGTGCGGGCCAGGAAATCCGCCAGGTGCGCGGTGATATCCCGCGCATCGTCCTCTGCGCCGAAGATGAAACTCGACTTGCGGCGCCGCATGAGCGGCAGTCCCATTACGTACAGACCCGGCGCTGCCACGATGCCGCCGTCGTGCACGAGCCGGCCCTTGCGGTCGAAGACGGGGGCGTCAAGCCAGGAAAAATCCGGGCGGTAGCCGGTCGCCCAGATTATTGTCGATACAGACGTCGTTCCTGTCCCCGGTCCTGACTTCGTTACGGTCCTCGCGTCGCCGAGGGAAAGGGCGAGTGGCGGTTTCGCCGGCACGCGGGTCGGCTCGAAACGCTCCGCTGCGGGCAGCGCCGGGCCGTTGACGGCGGACGCATCGATCGCGTCCAGCAGTCGCCGCAGCTTGAGATCCGCCAGCGCGCAAGCATTGCGCAGCCCGCCGGAGAACAGGGCGACACCGTCGCGCACGCCCATCAGCCTTCCCGCGATCGTGACGCCGGCGTCGGTCAGGCTGTTGAGGTCGAGTATCGGCCGTGTGCGATCGCCGACGAGCTGCGGCGACGGCAGGTCGCGGCCGCGATTGATGTCGTCGATGTCGTCGTAGCGCTCGTCGGAAATCCCGGCGCGAACCAGCCACTCCACTATATCGAGGCCGCGGTAGTGCCGCGGCATGCGCACGTGCTCGCCGACTGCGAGCGTTACTTCGCGGCCGGCGCGGACGAGTTCGTCCGCAAACTGCAGGCCCGTCGCCGACGCGCCGACGACCAGCACGCCTCCCGGCGCGACCTGCTCCGGGCTCCGATAGTCGAGGGGCGTCAGCTGCGCCACGTCCGCCGGCACGCGGCTCGCGAACGACGGCACGCACGGCAGGGCCGCCGCCCCGCTCGCGAGCACTACCGTGCGCGCGCGCCAGGTGCCGCGCGTACTGGCGACACACCACGCATCGCCGTCGCGCCGTACCGCCGTCACCTCGGCCCGGGTCACGACCGGCGCGCCGCGCGCGTACTCTTCGAGCAGCGCAACGAGGTCCGCCACCCGCATGAAGCCGTCCGGGTCGTCGCCCGCATAAGCGAAGCCGGGCAGGCGCGTCAGCTTGTTCGGCGTGAGCAGGCGAAGCGAATCCCAGCGCCGTTTGCGCCAGGCGTCCGCCACCTCCCCGCGCTCGAGCACGACGTGCCGGATACCGCGGGCAGCCAGCAGCCGGCTCACCGCTAGGCCGGAGTGACCGGCGCCGATGACGAGAGTGTCCAACACCGCCTCGCCACGGGCGCCGGCCTGCCGGAACAGGATGTCGGCGGGCTCGCTCACGCGTTGACCCGCACGTGCACGTCAGTGGGGTTCGTGATGATGTCGAACACCGCCGAGCGCTTCTGCGATTGCGCGACGAGCGCGCGGATGTCCTCTTCGGAGGCGTCCGCATCGATCCGGTAGTCCACGGTGATGGCGTCGAAGCCGTTGCGAACGTCGGCGTCTATGCCGAGGATGCCCTGGATGTCCATCGGCGCTTCGAGCGTCGCGGTCACCGAATGGAGCTGGATGCCGCGGTTCTGCGCGACCGCCGCGATGCCCGCGGACAGGCAGCCCGCGAGGCCGACCAGCACCATCTCGACCGGCGTCGATCCCTTGTCCTCGGACGCGAAGATCTCCGGGTGGTCGGTGTCGTACACGAACTCCTGCCGGTGGCTCTGCTCCCCGCCGAGGCCGAAGAACTTCTTCACGCTGGTCTCGGTGTGCGTGCCGTCCTGCCAGGTGCTGTGCGCCCGCCAGACGAACTTCGCCGCCTCCGGCGCCGCCGTCAGTGCCTCGCGGGCGCCCAGGAGCGCTTCTACGTTGACGCCGTTGTTCACTGCCACTGCCGTACTGCTCATGTCTTTCTCCTGTTGGAAGGCAGGCACCATTGCCGCCGTCGGTAGCGAAGATTGGCGGGTCGGCGCCGGTTAGTACTGACGGTGCCATGACCGTTTCCTGACGGATAATTTTCCGCTTTCGATTCAGCAAGTTACAGCGCCGCCTGGGAGGAGGGCGGGACGGTTGAGAAACCTCGAGGGCGTGCCGGGACGAGGTTCGCGGCGGTACGGCTGCCCGTCACCGCCAGCGACTGACATTAAATCAGCAAATAATTAACCATCTAAATGATTGACTTATTTATCGATCGCCAATAGTTTCGGACAGAGCTCGCGGGTTGCCGGGCAGGGGCAAGTCATCGGGTCCAGGGATTCCGCCGCCGCGAGCACGCCACTGTCTTCAAGGAGGGGAAAACCATGCACCTGACAGGATTGCGCCGGCTCGCTGGAGTCGGCTTGCTTGCGATGTTCGCACTGGGGACGGCATACGCCGCCGAAGTTACGAGCGGGACGCTCGCCGACGGCACGCCGTGGCGGATCGACTACCCGGAGAACTGGAACGGCACGCTCTTGGTATCGCTCGACTACGCGCCGAACGGCGGCGCCAGCGCGACCAACCTCGAGCTCCAGGCGCGAGGGTTCGCGACCTCCGGCGTTTCGCGGGGCATTACGGGCTGGTCTGTCGGGGACGCTATCGACAACCATGTCAGCGTCGTCGAGCTGTTCACCGCAGCCTACGGGCCGCCGGCCTACACCTTCGTCAACGGCAGCTCGCTCGGCGCCCATACGGGCGCGTCCGCCATCCAGGCGCGCCCCGACGTCTTCGACGGCGGCGTGCTCCAGTGCGGCAGCCTCGCGGGAATCATCGGCCTCTGGAATGGCAAGGCCGACGCGCTCTTCGTACTGAAAACACTGCTCGCGCCGGGCGACCCGCGCTACCCGGTGATCGACATACCGGACGATTTTGCAACGGTCACCCGGCCGGACTGGCTCGCGCTCGTCGAAGCCGCGCAGGCCACGCCCGAGGGCAGGGCGCGCATCGCACTCGCCGGCGTCATCGCGCAGTTGCCGACCTGGTCGAGCCCGGCCAAGCCCGTACCGACGCCTGGCGATTACGACGCGCTCCAGGAAGGCCTCTACGACAGCCTCGCCGGTGCCTTTCCCCCTGTGATAGGGCAGGCGATGTCCAGCCGGAACGAGATTAATCGTCGTGCAGGCGGCAACATTTCCTGGAACCTCGGTATCGATTACGCCGCTATCCTCGCGGAGGTCGACAACTCGGACGTCGTGCAGGCGATGTACGACCAGGCGGGCCTGAGCCTGGCGGACGACCTCGCCGCGCTTGCGGCTGCCGAGCGTTTCGTGGCGGACCCGGATGCCATCCGGTGGGCCCGCGTGCAGGTGCCGGTCAACCCGCTCGCGGTGCCGGTGGTCACGATCAACGGCATCGGCGACATGATCTCTCCGGTTGCAGGTCAACAGGCCTATGAGGCCGTGGCGGGCTCGGAGAACCTGCGCCAGACCTATACGCAGACTGCCGGGCACTGCGGTTTCAACGGTCCTGAAGTGGTTGCCGCCGTTGAAGTACTGCAACTGCGCGCCGACACCGGCACGTGGCCGCCGACCGACCCGGTGTCGATGAACGCCCGCGCTGCTGCGGTGAATCTCACCGGCACGCCGCGATTCATCGAATACGAGCCGGACGAGTTTGCCCGGTTCTTCACGTTCTTCGACGTGCCGGCCGATCCCGGCCCCGACGTGATCGTCGCCCACAGCAGCGGCAAGGTTCATGTAGAATTGACGCCGGCGACGGATGCCGCGGAATTTGCGGCAGGAAGTATCGACGTCGGGTCGATTCGCCTTGCCGGCGCCGCTCCGGTGGACAGCCGGCTCGACGGCAACTCGCTGCGCGTATCCTTCCGCGCGAGGGACGTCGGCAACGGGACGAGTGAATCCGGCGACGATATCGCCCTGCCTCTGACGGGTGCCTACGTCAATGGCGTGCCCATCGACGAGGAAGTCGTGGTGCGACTCAAGCGTCGGGACTGAAGCGCAGGTAATCATTGCCCGGTTCCCGGCGGCCGCGAGTGCAGCCGGGGATCGGGGAGTCCGGCCCGTCGTCCGCGCGTGGTGGGCGACGGGCCCGCCGTAGCGTTCGTCAATCGATCGGGGACAGCAGACAGTGACCGGACCGGTGCCAGGCCACCCTGGCGAGCAGCAGCTCGTGAGCAACGACTCGTGAGCAACGACTTGTGAGCAAGAGCAGAACTGCAAGGCGTCAGCGCGACGATGCGGCGCCGCCGCCGCCACCAGCCGATGCGGGCGAAGCGCCTCCCGGTCACGACATCTCCCTCGGCCGGCTCGCCCACTACATCGGCTTTCGCATGCGACGCGTCCACGACATCCAGACACGCGAGTTCATGCGGCTCACGCGCGACGAGAACCTGACGCAGGGCATGTTCACCGCATTGGCGCTGATTTCAGCGAATCCCGGCAGCTCGCAGGTCCGGCTGGCACAGGAAATGGGCCTGCACACGTCCGCG
>DASUOE010000198.1:0-2061 GCA_036276805.1 Woeseiaceae bacterium
GTTCGCGATGCGGCCCGAAGCGTCGGCGGCGACGCATGGGCGGACTTCCCCGGACCCGGCCTCACCATCTTCGCGTTCAGCCTTCCGAGCCGCCGGCAGGAGGATCGCGACGCCATCCAGCACGCCTGATCCGTATCGCCCGGGTGCCCCCCCCGCAGTTGCCGCATTCGACCGGACCGGCTTAGACTCGACGGTTCACCGCTCGATCGATCCACGGACGCAGGAGGGCGCATGCGGCGGTATCGCTGGGGATTCGTGCTCGTGGCTGTGCTCGCGAGTGCCTGCGCGGAGGCCGGGGAGAGTGCCCCCGCGAGCGCCGACGAACCCGCTGCTGCGGCGGATCCTGCCTGCGATGCGGGCAACGGCGGCCTGGTCCTGCCCGCCGGTTTCTGCGCGGCGGTCGTCGCCGACGAACTGGGCCGCGCCCGCCACCTCGCCGTGGCCGCGAACGGAGACGTCTACGTCCGCCTCCGCACCGACACGCTCGGCGGTGGCATCGTCGCGCTGCGGGACACCACCGGCGATGGACGCGCGGACGTCGTCGAGCGGTTCCGCAACGACGGCGGCACGGGAATCGAGATCCGCGCTGGGATGCTGTGGTTCTCCACCGACACGGCCGTCTTCCGCGTGGCTCTGCCGACCGATGGATCGCTGGTCCCCACCGGCGAGCCGGAGCAGGTGGTCCATGGGTTCCCGCAACAGCGCAGCCATGCCTCGAAGCCGCTCGCCTTCGATCAGGGAGGCAATCTCTACGTGACCGTCGGCTCGCCCACGAACGCCTGCCAGCCGCTGGCCAACGATCGCCAGCCAGGCCCCGGCCAGGACCCCTGTCCGGAGTTTTCGCAGCAGGCCGGGATCTGGCGGTTCGACGCGAACCGCACCGGCCAGGTGCAGACGGAGGCGCAGGCGTACGCGGTCGGAATCCGCAATGCAGTGGCCATCGCATGGCACGACGCGGCGAACGCGCTCTATGCCGTCCAGCACGGCCGCGATGCGCTGAACGTGGTCGACTCCGCGTCATTCAACGCGGAACAGAACGCCACGAAGCCGGGCGAGCTGCTGTATCGCGTCGAGCCGGGCGACACGTTCCATCATCCATACTGCTTCTGGGACCTGGACCAGCAGCAGGCGGTGCTTGCACCGGAATTTGGCGGGAATGGTCAGGAAGTCGGCCGCTGCGATGCGTTCGAGGAGCCGCTCGCCGCCTATCCGGCGCACTGGGCGCCGAACGACCTGCTGTTCTACACAGGCTCGAGCTTCGCCGAACGGTATCGCAACGGCGCGTTCATCGCGTTTCACGGCTCATGGAACCGCGCTCCGCTGCCCATGGGCGGTTACGTCGTGGCGTTTCAGCCGATGAGCGAGGGCCGGCCGGCCGGCGAGTACGAGATCTTTGCCGATGGCTTCAAGGGCTCGCCCGAGATCATGGGTCCGGGCGAGGCCGAGTACCGTCCGATGGGACTCGCACTCGGGCCTGATGGTGCGCTCTACGTGTCGGATTCCGTGAAGGGTCGCATCTGGCGCATCATCGCGGCGAACTGAAATCTTTGCCCGGCCACGCGATGCGCCGGTCAGGACCAAACGGCACTTACAACCGAAGAACCGAACCATGCGGATGCTGATGCTGCTCGCTCTGCTCGTGACCCCGTTCGCAACCGCCGGCCGCGCGCACGCGCAGACCGAGGCACAACGCCTGCAGCAGGCGCGCGACATTCTTGCCCGGCATCCGGTCTTCGACGGCCACAACGATCTGGCCTGGGCCATCCGCAACAACGTCGCGGCACCGCTCGACGTCGAGGCCTACGACCTCCGCCAGCGTACCCCCGGCCACACCGACCTGCAGCGCCTCGAGGCCGGCGGCGTCGGCGCCCAGTTCTGGTCCGTGTATCTGCCCGGTGAGATCGCCGACAGCGGCTTCGCGCGCGTGCAGCTCGAGCAGATCGACATCGCACGGCGTTTCATCGAGAAGTACGACGCGTTCGAGCTCGCACTCACGGCCGACGACGTCGAACGCATCATGCGCAGCGGCCGGGTCGCGTCGCTCCTCGGCATGGAGGGCGG
>DASUOE010000199.1:0-11236 GCA_036276805.1 Woeseiaceae bacterium
CGAGTCGGCCGCCGCGGAAGTCGCCGCGGCGGCCGACTTGCAGGCGCTCGATCACGTGCGCGTGCGCTATCTTGGCAAGAAGGGGGTCCTGACAGCGCGATTGAAAGCACTCGGCGACTTGCCGGTCGCTGATCGTCCGGCCGCCGGGCAGGCGATCAACCGGGCGAAGCAATCGCTGCAGGCGCGGATCGGGGAGCAGCGGCAGTCGCTCGAAAGCCGGGCGCTCGAATCCGCCCTCACGGCCGACGCCGTCGACGTGACGCTGCCGGGCCGCGGGCCGGGCATCGGCGGGCGTCACCCCGTGGCGCGAACCATGGCGCGCATCGAGACGATCTTCCGCAATGCCGGCTTCGGTGTGCGCAGCGGGCCCGAGATCGAGGACGACTTCCACAACTTCACCGCGCTCAACATCCCGGAGAACCATCCGGCGCGCGCGATGCACGACACGTTCTATTTCCCGGGCGGGCTCCTTCTCCGCACGCACACGTCGCCGGTGCAGATCCGTTCGCTCGTGACGGAGGGCGCACCGCTTCGCATCATCGCGCCCGGGCGGGTGTACCGCTGCGATTCCGACCAGACTCACACGCCGATGTTTCACCAGGTCGAGGGACTGGTGGTCGACGAAAACGTCAGCTTCGCGAACCTGAAAGCCGTGCTACACCAGTTCGTCGAGGCGTTTTTCGAGCGTCGGGCCGAGCTGCGCTTCCGCCCGTCCTACTTTCCGTTCACCGAACCGTCGGCCGAGGTCGACGTACGCTGGGGCGAGGGTGGCTGGCTCGAAATCCTGGGCTGCGGCATGGTTCATCCGAACGTCCTCGACAGTGCGGGCGTCGATTCGGAGCGCTACACCGGTTACGCGTTCGGCATCGGCATAGAGCGACTGGCGATGCTGCGTTACGGCGTCACCGACCTGCGCACGTTCTTCGAGAACGACCTGCGCTTCCTCGAGCAGTTCCGGTAACCGCGCATGAAGATTGTCGAATCCTGGCTGCGCGACTGGGTCAATCCCGACTTCGATACCGACGGGCTCGCCCGCGAACTGACGATGCTCGGCCACGAAGTGGACGCGCTGGTCGTCGAAGGCGCAGGGCTCGACGGAGTCGTCGTGGCCGAGGTCCTCGAAGTGCGGCGCCACCCGGATGCCGACAGGCTCAGGGTCTGTCGCGTGACCTCGGGCGAGGCGTCCGTCGAGGTCGTCTGCGGCGCGCCGAACGTCACTGCCGGCATGAAAGCGGCACTGGCCGTACCGGGCGTCACGCTGCCGAACGGTGTGACGTTGCGCACCTCGAAGATCCGCGGCGTCGTGTCGCACGGCATGCTGTGCTCTGCCGTCGAACTCGGGCTCGGTGACGAATCGGACGGCATCCTCGAGCTCCCTGCGGCCGCTGTGCCCGGGACGACGGTCGCCGAAAGTCTCGGATTGCCGGATGCCGTGTTCGATCTCAACATCACGCCGAATCGCGGCGACTGTTTCAGCGTGCTCGGCATCGCCCGGGATCTCGCGGCCCTGACCGGCGCTCCGCTCGCGCCGACGTCCGTCGCCGAGGTACCGGTGACGGGCAACACCGTGCAGAAAGTGGAGCTGCCTGCACCAGAGGGCTGTCCGGTCTTTGCCGGGCGTGTCGTCGCCGGCATCGACCCGGCGGCGGTATCGCCGGCGTGGCTCGTAGAACGCCTGCGGCGCGCCGGGCTGCGCCCCATTCATCCCGTCGTGGACGTCACGAACTACGTCATGCTCGAACGCGGCCAGCCTCTGCATGGCTACGACTTTTCGCGGCTAACGGGCACGGTCCGGCCGCGGCTCGCGCACGCTGGCGAATCGCTCGTGCTGCTCGACGGCCGGCAGGTCGAGTTGCGGCCGGACACCATGGTGGTGACGGACGACTCCGGGGTCATCGGGCTCGCCGGCGTGATGGGTGGCCTGTCGACGGCCGTCAATGACGAGACGACGGAGGTCTATTTCGAAGCGGCATTCTGGCCCCCGGGCGCGATGGCGGGCCGGGCGCGCGCCTACGGCTTGCACACCGACGCGTCGCTGCGCTTCGAGCGCGGCGTCGACCCGACCGGGCAGGCGGCCGCGGTCGAGCGGGCCACCGAACTGCTGCTCGGGATCGCCGGCGGCACGGCAGGCCCGTTGACCGTGACGACGGATACCGCGCACATCCCGGTACGACAATCGATCGAGCTTCGCCGCGCGCGGATGGCACGCCTGCTCGGCCTCGACGTCGGGGCCGAGGAAACGCGGGGCATACTCGAGCGCCTCGGATGCGACGTGGCGGCGACGCCGGACGGCTGGCGCGTCGTGCCGCCCATTCACCGGTTCGACATCCAACTCGAGGCGGACCTGGTCGAAGAGGTCGCGCGCATCCACGGCTACGAGCGCATTCCGGAAACCACGGGCGAGGCCGCATTGCCGCTCGAGCCCGTCACCGAAACGCGCGTAGGCCTCGATGCCGCGGCCGCGGTACTTGCCGCTCGCGACTACCGAGAGGTGCTGACCTACAGTTTCGTCGATCCGGACGACGACCGCGCGGTGACCGGGGCGACCTCGGCACTCGTCCTCGACAACCCGATTTCCTCGGAGATGGCGGTCATGCGCTCGTCGCTGTTCAGCGGGCTCCTGCGTGCGTGCGCCGGCAACCTCGCGCGTCAGCAGGAGCGCGTGCGCCTGTTCGAGACCGGCAAGAGCTTCCACGGACGGCCGGATGCACCGCAAGAGGTCTTGCGGCTCGCGGGGCTGGTCTGCGGTCCGGCGCAACCGGAACAATGGGGAAGCGAGCCGCGCCCGGTGGACTTCTTTGACATAAAGGCCGACGTCGACGCGTTGCTGGCCCTGGGCGGGTGGGGCGGCGCGGTAAGGTACGAGAGCCTGGAACACACCGCGCTGCAGCCGGGACAGGCGGCCCGCCTGTTGCGCGACGGGCAGGAACTGGGGGTGGTCGGCAAGTTGCACCCGGCGCTGGCCCGGCACTTCGACATTCGTCCGGCGGTGTACCTGTTCGAACTCGATGCGGACGCTGCGCTCGCGGCCGCGGTGCCGACAGCGGCCGCCATCTCGCGTTTTCCGGCCATCCGGAGGGATATCGCGGTGCTCGTCGATGAATCCGTCAGCGCCGCCGAACTCACGCGCGCCGTGCGGGAGGCCGCCCCTCTGCTGGTGACGTCCGTTCGAATCTTCGACGTCTATCGCGGCCCCGGAGTAGAAGCTGGGCTAAAAAGCGTCGCAATAGGCTTGATTTTGCAGGAAACTTCCCGCACGCTTACCGACGATGATGCGGACGCCGCGCAGGCCGCCGCAGTACAAAAACTCCACCAGGAATTTGCGGCCGTTTTGAGAGACTGAACGAATGGCGCTAACCAAAGCAGACATGGCCGAATCGCTGTTCAACGAGCTCGGGCTCAACAAGCGCGAAGCGCGTGAACTCGTCGACATGTTTTACGAAGAATTGCGGGCGTCGCTCGCTGTGGGCGAGCAGATCAAGCTGTCCGGATTCGGCAACTTCGATCTGCGCGACAAGAAACAACGACCAGGCAGGAATCCGAAGACGGGGGAAGAGATTCCAATCTCAGCGCGTCGTGTCGTAACCTTCCGGCCGGGACAAAAACTAAAAGCCCGAGTAGAGGCCTATGCTGGAACCGGGGAATAACGACGAACTCCCTCCCATTCCTGGCAAGCGCTATTTCACGATCGGTGAGGTCAGCGATCTTTGCGCAGTGAAGCCCCACGTGCTTCGGTACTGGGAGCAGGAGTTTCCACAACTGAAGCCTGTAAAGCGTCGCGGGAACCGGCGTTATTACCAGCGTCAGGACGTGCTCATCATTCGGCAGATCCGCAGCCTGCTGTACGACGAAGGCTTCACGATCGGCGGGGCGAGGCAGCGGCTCACCGGCGACACGGCGAAGTCCGACATCACGCAAAGTCAGCAGATAATCAGGCAGTTACGCACGGAACTTGAAGAAGTTCTGCGAATAATGCGGCGCTGAAATAGCGCTTGATCGGCGCCGGTGGGCACGTATCATTGCCGGCTCGTCGATGTCGATGCCTGTCATTCCATTCCGGTCGGGGCGTAGCGCAGCCTGGTAGCGCACCACAATGGGGTTGTGGGGGTCGGGAGTTCGAATCTCCCCGCCCCGACCATTTCGCACGAAAAAATAGCCGCTCTCACCGCCTGGGAGCGGCTATTTTTTCGGTCGAAATGGTCGGGCCGGGAGCGAACGAATCAAGTTCGCACCGAGGCCGGCGCAGCCGGCCGACAAACGGATCGCGTAGCGATCCGTTTATCTCCCCGCAACAAGCCGCTCTCACCGCCTGGGAGCGGCCTTGATGCCATTCAGTTTCGACGCACCACGCGCCAGACCGTATTCGAAAGATCATCGGCGACGATGAGGGCGCCACGCGGATCAACGGTCACGCCGACCGGCCGGCCGCGGGTTTTGCCGTCCTCGCCGAAGAAGCCGGTGACGAAGTCGATCGGCGGACCGGAGGGCCGGCCGTTGCGAAATGGTATGAAGATCACTTTGTAACCGACCGGCTCTGCGCGATTCCAGCTGCCGTGCTCCCCAACGAAGACACCGTCCGCGAAATCGTTTCCCATCGCGGGGGTCGAGAAGTCCAGGCCGAGCGCGGCGACGTGCGATCCGAGGCTGTAGTCGGGAACGATCGCGGAGGCGACCTTCTGCGGATCCTGCGGCCGGACCCGCTGATCGACGTTCTGGCCCCAGTAACTGTACGGCCAGCCGTAGAAGCCGCCTTCCTGCACGGAAGTCAGGTAGTCGGGCACGAGGTTCGGGCCAATCTCGTCGCGCTCGTTCACCACCGCCCACAAGAGACCCGTTTCCGGCTGGATGGATAGAGCCGTGGGGTTGCGCAGGCCGGTGGCGTAGGGCCGGTGGGCACCCGTGCGGGCATTCACTTCCCAGACCATGGCCCGGTCGACTTCGGCCACCATCCCGCGCTCTGTGATGTTGCTGTTCGACCCGATTCCGACGTACAGGAATCGCCCGTCCGGGCCGGCGGCCAGGGCCTTGGTCCAGTGATGGTTGATCGCAGACGGCAGGTCCGTGACTTTCGCCGGAGGCCCGCTGGCGCGGACCTGGCCATCGCGATAATCGAAACGCACGAGCGCGTCCTGGTTGGCGACGTACAGGGCGTCGTCCACGAGCGCGAGACCGTAGGGTGCATCGAGGTTCTCGGCGAAAACAGATTGCTCTTCATAGCTGCCGTCGCCGTTGCCGTCCCGCAGAAGCGTCAATCGGTTGCCGCTCTCGACCGCAGTCGTCCCCTTTGACTTTATGTAACCGGCAATCACGTCCTTCGGCTTCAAAGCCGGCGCATTGCCGCCCCTGCCTTCGGCAACCAGGATGTCGCCATTCGGAAGGACCAGCGTCTGGCGTGGAATTTTGAGATCGTTGGCGATGGCGACGACCGTGTAGCCTTCAGGCACCAGCGGCTGCCGGTCCCCCCAGGGCGCCGGCTCCGCAATCGTCATGGTCGGGAGCAGGCCGCGGCGTGGCTCCGGCAGTACCGGGTCCGGACCGACCTGCGGCGCGTCCGGGTCACTGCCCTTGCCGCTGCATGCGCAGAAGACGGTAATGAGCGCGGCGACCGCAAGCTGGTGCGTGCGACTCATACTGCACCTCTGGCGCGCAAGGTGGAAAAACCCGTCCAGGTCGCCGCACAGGCCAGCGCGGCGACGATGATCGACAGGACGAGGCCGCCCGGCATGACCGCCCAGGCATCCCGTGCATGGATCAGCGCGTTAATGAAGCCCAGGACACAGCTCGCCAGCAGCAGGAGGACGTGAACGCGCGGCCGCCATCCGGAGCGATCGGCGCGGAAAAGTTCGATGGCTGCAAACAGTAATGCGAGGATGCCGGGAACGAGCCCGCCGGCAATCAGCCACGAAGCGAAGTTGGACCACTGTATCTCGTAAGTTGCAGCGTAGGCGATGTCGCTCAGCAACGCACCCAGGAAGAGCGGTACGGCCCCGGCAAGGAGGACCGCGTGCAACGGATGGATCCGATGACTGGTATACAGACGTGTTCGTTCGACCGGCAATGACACAGGAGTTTCCTCGTTGCTGCTCGGGCGAGGGCGTACGGCCAGCGCAGGCGCCGCCCGGGGACGGGACGCAGGATCCCTGCCACGACGTCAGCTTTCAACCATACTCGCGTGGTGATGCAATCGCCAATCGGACGCGCCAGCAGGTGGCGAAAGAGGTGCCCTAGGCCGACTGCCCCGGCACGGGCAATTTCCGGTCCTCGATACCGAGCAGGATCGGCTGCGCCGTCTCGCGGTAGATGTTCACCTTCGCGTTGTACGCGACGCGGCACAGCCCGTGCTTGTCGCGGATCTGCAGCTTGCGGATCGTGAACTCGCCGCCGCCCTTGTTTTCGCCGGTAAGGTAGCACTTGATGGCGGTGACTCGCTCGCCGGACAGTTCGAGACCGCTCAGCTTGGCGAGATTGCCTTGAGCACGCTTCAGGAAGGTGATGGCGTCGAGATTGGATTGCGACTGGCCGTGCTCGGTGTCTCCGCCGTTGTTCTGGGCGAGGAAGTCGCCGACGAGAATCTGGCCGGGCAGCGCGGCTTCGATCATGCGGGCAAGTTCGATCGTTACGTCGCCGACGATGAAATCGTGCATCGTGGGGTTCAGTCCCTCTGCCTGGTGGAACTCGTAGCAGCTGCCGACGTGAAAGCAGGCACGTAGTCGCGGTACGGCCTTCGATGATGCCTTGCCGCGTGCAATCGCGTTGTCCGCGAGGACGATGTGCATGAAGTGATATAGATTGACGTTCGCCTCGAGGCCGTCGTTCCGGTTCCAGATGTAGAAGCCGTCGCCGCTCGACGAGCGCGCGAAATTGATGCCGACCTCCTGTTCCATCATCTTGGCCTGTGCGGAATTCAGCGAGTACGACAGGCTGTTGAGCTGCGTCATCTGCTCGAACGGTGTGAGCAGGCTGAAGCCGACGATGTCGAACAGGGTCACGGCGCGGCTGGCGACGTAATTGATGCCGTAGCGCCGGATCATCTTCTCGATGATCTGGGTCTCGACCGGGTGCCCCGACAGGGGTTCGCGGAGCCGTACGTAGACCGGCTGCACGTCGAGCAGGCGCGCGACCTTCTGCATCTGCGTGAACGTCAGCTGGCGTTCGCCGGAGATGAGTTCGGTGATGAACTGCGCGGACACGCGCGGCGGCAGGTTGTCGCCGCGCGGCGTCGTATATTCCGCGATCGCGTAGTGCGGCACGACCAGGATCAGGATCCCTTCGTCGAGCGCGGCCCAGCTCAGGATGTTGTTCTGCCCGAGCGACCAGTGCTCGTGCAGCATCCGCTCGAGGTGCACCAGGTTGCTTCGCTGCCGCAGTCCCATTTCCTGGGCAACGCCAGCGAGCTGGTCGAGGTACGGCGAGAAATCGGCGATCCGCCGAATCCCGGATTGCGAAAGGTCGTCGAGTTCCATAAGGTTTCGCGAAAGTAGTCCTCTGCGCGCGTAATCGCAAGTAGAATCTCGACTTATGCAGCAAACCGCACCTGATTTGGACGCAATCGCGCGCACGCGCGAGGCGCTCGGCACGGACATCGTGCGGACGCCGATCGTACGCTGCGCCGGCCTCGAGGAACTGCTTGGCGACGGCACCGAAGTGTTCGGCAAGCTCGAATTCCTGCAGCGGACGGGCACGTTCAAGGCGCGCGGCGCACTGGCCACCGTACGTGCCCTCTCGGCGGAGCAGCGCGCCGCCGGCGTCACCGCCGTCAGTGCCGGGAATCACGCGGTCGCAACGGCGTTCGCCGCGCGCGCAGCCGGTACGCACGCCCGCGTGGTCATGACGGCCACGGCCAACCCGGCCCGGGTGGCAGCCTGCCGCGCATGGGGCGCGGACATAGAGTTCGCGGACGACGTGCACGCCGCCTTTGAAATGGCGAACTCGATCCGCGAGAGCGAAGGACGCTACCTCGTGCACCCGTTCGAAGGCCCGATGGTCGCATGCGGTACGGGGACGGTCGGACTCGAGATCTGCGAGGACCTGGAAGGCATCGATGCCATTGTCGTCGCCGTGGGCGGCGGCGGCCTCATCGGCGGCATCGCCAACGCGGTGCGGCAACTCGACCCGGATATCGAGGTCATCGGAGTAGAGCCGGATGGCGCCGACTCCATGCATCGCAGCTTTGCCGCCGGTCGGCCGGTCGGCATCGACGCGGTACGCACGATCGCGGACAGCCTGGGCGCACCGTTCGCACTGCCGTATTCGTTCGAACTCTGCCGGCGCTTCGTCGCCCGGCTCGTGCGCGTCAGCGACCCGGATCTCCGGGAGGCCATGGGCGTGCTCTTCCGGCGCATGCGTATCGCCGTGGAACCGGCGTGCGCAGCCGCGGCGGCTGCGCTGCTCGGGCCGCTCCGGGTCCCGCTCGCCGGGCGTCGCGTCGTGCTCGTTTTCTGCGGCAGCATCATCGACTGGCCGGCGATTGCGCGGGAAGCGGCGTTGTGAGTGCCCGGGCGCGCGGCGCTACCGACTTCCAGGCGCTGCTCGCCGAGTTGCGCACGCTCGTCGGGCCACGCGGCTGGACGGACGATCCCGTTGCGCTGGAACCCCACCTGACCGAGTGGCGGGGTCGGGTGCACGGTCGAACGCCGCTCATGCTGCGCCCGGAAACGGTGGAGCAGGTCCGCGCGATCGTCGCGGCCTGTTCGGCGCAGGGCGTCGGTATCGTGCCGCAGGGCGGCAACACCGGCATGTGCGCCGGGGCCGTACCCGACACGTCCGGCCGGCAGGTGCTGGTGAATCTCGGGCGCCTGCGGCGCGTCCGCAGCGTTTCCGCCGACGATGGCTCGATGGTGGCCGATGCGGGCTGCATCCTGGCCGACGTGCAGCGCGCGGCGGCGGACGCCGGGCTCTTTTTCCCCCTGAGCCTCGCGGCGGAAGGGACGTGCCAGATCGGCGGCAACGTGGCGACGAACGCCGGCGGGATCAACGTCCTGCGCTACGGCACGGCCCGCGACCTGGTCCTCGGCATTGAAGCCGTGCTGCCCGACGGCACCCTCTTCGAGGGCCTGCAGAGCCTGCGCAAGAACACGGCCGGTTACGACCTGAAGCAGCTCTTCATCGGCAGCGAGGGGACGCTCGGCATCATCACCGCCGTGTGCCTGAAACTGTTTCCGGACCCGGGTCCGGTGCATACGGCCCTCCTCGGGTTCATGCGTCCGGGCGACGCCGTGCGGGCGCTGGCGCGGCTTCGCAGGCGCCTGCCGGACCGCCTGCAGGCGTTTGAACTCATCGGGCAGCGGGCGATGGATTTCGTCCTGAGGCACATCGACGGCGCGCGGAAACCGTTTGCTGCATCGTACCCGTGGTACGTCCTGCTCGACGCCGCCGTCCCCGCCGACGAATTGGAGGCTGCCCTCGACGACCTGCTCTTGCACGTGGCGATGCCCGACGCGATCCTCGCGAAGAACCGGACCGAACAGACGTCGCTATGGCGGCTGCGGCACTCCATCGCCGAGGCAGAGCGCCGCGAAGGCGTCGGCGTGAAGCACGACATCGCCGTCCCGATCGGCTGCATCGAGGCTTTCATTAACGAGGCGGATGCCCGGCTCGCGGTACGCGTGCCCGCCGCCATGCCGGTGGTATTCGGGCACGTCGGCGACGGCAATTTGCACTACAATGCGCTCCTGCACCCGGACGTGCAGGATGCCGATTTGGGCCGGCTGAGCGATGAGACATCCCGTGTCGTCTACGACCTCGTCACCGAGATGGGCGGCAGCATCAGCGCGGAGCACGGTATCGGCGTGCTCAAGAAGGACGCGCTGCTGCGGTACGGCGATCCTGTCGCGCTGGCGCTCATGCGCAGCGTGAAGCGGGCCCTGGACCCGGGCGGGATCATGAACCCCGGCAAGGTAATCTGACGACCTGCTCCGGGCCGGACAACGACATATGACTAGAATCTGCGTAAATGCAAGGCAATACCGGCTTCGATGAGCGCTGACCCGCACACTATTCGCGAGTGGCTGTACGACTCGCTGTCGGATCTCGAGGACAACCTCGGCGCGGCTGGCGACGACGGGCGCCTGCTGGAGTCTCTCCGCATGCGCATAGCGGCTGCACTGAGCGAACATGCCGGCGCCGAGCAGGAAATCCGCACGGTACTGCAGGAACGATACGACGACGGCCACCTGCGGACCGAGACATACGAACAGGTGTGCGGCCTCCTGGATCGCCAGGTGACCGAAGACCTGGACACCGAACCCACCGGCCAGCTCCAGCCGGCGGGACGCCACCCCGTGAGCGAGCTCGACCTCGTCACTGCGCAGCTCGACGCAGCCCCGGCCGTCGAGGAAGACCACTATTCGACGACGACGATCCTGCACCACGAGGTCCAGCGCCTGGCGACGGCGGACGACCAGGTGCAGGCCGGTTCGGTGCTGCGTGACCGCTTCCTGCTGCAGGAGCGCGTCTCCGGCGGCAGCATGGGCGTAGTCTACAAGGCGCTCGACAGGCGCATGGCCGAGGCGGGCGCCAGCGAACCGTGGGTCGCCATCAAGGTGCTCTCGCCGCAGCTCGCGAAGAACGGCACCGCCTTGCGGGCGTTGCAGCAGGAAGCGGCGAAGGGGCGCTGCCTGTCGCATGCCAACATCGTGCGTTTCATCGACCTCGACCGGGAGGACGACCTCTACTTCATCGTCATGGAATGGCTCGAGGGCCAGACGCTCGCCGCGATCCTCGATTCGACCGAAGGCAAGACGATGGGCACCGACCAGGCCATGCGCATCGTCAGGCAGCTCGCGAATGCCCTAGGCTACGCGCACCGCTGCGGGATCGTGCACGCCGACGTCAAACCGGCCAACGTGATGATCCAGCCGAACGGCGACGTGAAGCTTTTCGATTTCGGGGTTGCGCGTGTCCGCCAGTCGCAAAAGGAAAACCAGGAGGACTTCGACCCGGGCGTGCTCGGCGCCCTGACGCCGGCCTATTCGAGCATGCAGGTGCTGACCGGCGAGGATCCGGCACCTGCGGACGACGTTTTCTCGCTGGGCTGCCTGTTTTATCGCCTGGTCGCCGGATATCGTGTGTTCGGCCCGCGCAATGCCGCCGAGGCAGCGGCGGAGGGCATGGCGCCGCAACGTCCGCAGGGACTGACCGAGGGCCAGTGGCGGGCCTTGAAAAAGGCCATATCCTATTCCCGCGTGACGCGCTTCCAGTCCATGAACGAATTCATGGCAGCGCTGGAGGAACGGGT
>DASUOE010000200.1:0-15692 GCA_036276805.1 Woeseiaceae bacterium
GACCGGCACCTTCGGCCTCGGGGTCGCCGAACTCGCCGACAACGTCCGGCGCATGGCGGATACCGGCGTTGCGGCCGTAGTGTGCCTCACCGGCTCGCTCGCGGCCGCAGAAGAGAGCGAGGCGACCTGGCAGGCGCGCGCGACGGCGCTGCTCGCCGCGACCGGCGGGATTCCGCTCGGCCTCTACGAGTGCCCGCAGCCCTACCACCGCGTGCTTGGCGCCGACACGCTTGCCTGGACCGGCACGACCGGCCGGTTCCTGTTCCTCAAGGAAACCTCCGCGCGCCTGCCGCTCATCGAGGCGAAAATCGAGGCCGTGCGGGGTACGGCCGAGAAGTTCTTCAACGCGCACGCGGCCACGCTGCTCGCGAGCCTCGAACGCGGCGCACACGGCTTCTGCGGCATCTCCGCGAACTTCGTGCCGGAGCTCTGGACGTGGTTGTGCCGGAACTGGCGAGACGAACCCGCGCCGGCCGCGCGCCTGCAGGACTTCCTGCGCGATGCCGAGACCGCGTTCGCCCGGAACTACCCCGCCTCGGCGAAACATTTCCTCGCCGCGCGCGGGCTGCCGATCGCGCCGGTCTGCCGCGTCGATGCGGGGCGGCCCTCGCCGGACGACCTTGCGGCACTTGCGGACCTGCGCGCGGCGGCGTCCCGCTGGCGAAGCGAACTCGGCGTCGCGTGAGCGGCGGCCCGGGAGCCTGACGCCGGATGAGCCTGCACCCGCTCGACATCGCCGTCCTCACCGCCTACCTCGGGGCCATGGCGGCGATGGGCTGGTACTTTTCGCGCGGGAACGTCAGCACCGAGGACTACTTCCTCGGCGGGCGCTCGTTCCGCGGCTGGGTCATCGGCCTCAGCATGGTCGGCACCTCGATCAGTTCCGTCACGTTCCTCGCGTATCCCGCCGACGCCTACAAGACGGCGTGGCTGCGGTTTCTCCCGAACCTCATGATGCCGCTCGCGGTCTTCATCGCGGCGTACGTGTTCCTGCCGTTCTTCCGCCGCGGGCGCATCACGTCCGCGTACGAATACCTGGAGGGCCGCTTCGGGCCGTCGATCCGTGTGTACGCGGCCTCGGCGTTCATACTGGCGCAGCTCGTGCGGGTGAGCCTGATCCTCTACCTCGTGTCCCTGGTCGTGCACGAGATGACGGGGCTCGCCCCGGTGCATTGCATCGTCGTGAGCGGCGTCTTCGTCGCTTTCTACACCGTGGTCGGGGGCTTCCGGGCCGTCATCTGGACGGACGTGATCCAGACGATCGTGCTGCTCGCCGGGGGCGTCGTGTGCCTCGCCGTCATCGTCGGGCAGCTCCCGGGCGGGCTGGCGCAGATCTTCGCCGTGGGCATCGCGGAGGGGAAGTTCGCGGCGGCGGAGCTCGTCGACGGGCGGCTCAACCCCGTCGGCTGGGATCTCTCGCTCAGCGAGAAGACGGTGACCATGATGCTCCTCCTCGGGCTCGTGACCTGGCTCACCGAGTACAGCAGCAACCAGAACGTCATCCAGCGCTACTGCGCGTCGGCCTCGGCGCGCGAGGCGCGCAAAGCGATGCTCGTCTGCGTGGGCGTCAGCGTGCCGACCTGGGCGTTCTTCATGTTTCTCGGCACGAGCCTGTTCGTGTTCTTCCAGGTATACCCGAGCGTGGAGGCGGGCGAAATCCTGACGGGGGTCCGCAAGGCCGAGCAGATCCTGCCGTACTTCGTCATCCACCACCTGCCGGCCGGGATCACCGGCCTGCTTATCGCCGCCGCGCTCGCCGCCGCGATGTCGTCGCTGGATTCGAGCATCAACGCGATCTCGACGGTGGGCATCGTCGACATCTACCGGCGCCACCTGGCGCCGGCGCGGCCGGATGCGCACTACCTGCGCGTCGCCTGGGGCATTGCCGCTGCCGCGGCGGTCGCGATGATCGGTGGCGCGGTGCTGCTTGCCGAAAGCGACACGAAGACGTTACAGGACACGGGCGCCATCCTGACGTCGCTCCTCGGCGGAGGGCTCCTCGGCCTTTACCTGCTCGGGTTCCTCACCCGGCGCGGCGACGCTCGGGCGGCCGGCCTCGGCATCGTTGCGACGCTCCTGTTCACCGGCTGGACGCTCGCATCGAGTTACGCAATCCTCCCGGTGGCGCTCACGTTCCCCTTCGACCTCTACTACACCGGCATCATCGGCAACCTCGTGATGTTCGCCGTCGGTTTCCTGCTGGGCTCCCTGCTGCCGCGCCGCGGACGGGAGCTCGCGAACCTCACCGTCTGGGACCAGGACCGGCGGCCCCTCGACTGACCTGCCCGCGGGGTCTTGCGGCGCGCGCGAATTGTTCTATGCTCGCCTCCGGTGATCTGCGGGGAACGGATCATGAGCGGGACTTCCGAGGCCCCGGCCGGCCGTGACGGGCTGCCGTTCGTCGCGCCCTGCCGGCAGCTTGCGCCGACGGCGCCCTTTCGCTGGGTGCGCCTCGCCATCGACGACCTCAGGCGGGCGTGGCCGCAGAGCCTGCTTTACGGCACGGCGATGGCGCTCATCATCGCGGCCGTATCCGTCGCCGCCTGGCGCTACGGCACTCACTGGCTCATGCTCGCCATGCTCTCCGGCTTCGTGTTCCTGGCACCGCTCGGCTGCATCGGGCTCTACGCGCTCTCGGCGCAACTCGAACGCCGCCAGCCGCCCTCGCTCTCGCGGAGCCTCAAGGCCGCTTTCAGGCGCCACCTGGGCAACGAGATGATCTTCGCTCTGGTGCTCCTGGTCATCTTCTTCACCTGGGCGCGCGCCGGGATGATGGTCATCGCCTTCACCGTGCCGACGACCGGCACGACCGCCGCCGACCTGGCCGGGGTGCTCGGCGTCGGCAGTATAATCGGCGCCCTTTTTGCGGCAATTACGTATAGCGTCAGCGCCTTCTCGTTGCCGATGATCATGCACCGGGACGTGGACACGATCACGGCGATCGTTACGTCCGTCAACGCGGTTCTGCGCAACAAGGTCGCCATGCTCGTCTGGCTGTCTCTCATCGTGGTCGCCCTGTTGCTCGGCCTCCTGACGGCGTTCGTGGGGCTCGTCGTGCTGCTGCCGGTCATCGGCTTCGCGGCGTGGCACGGCTACCTCGAAACGATTGACGCGACGGCCTTCCCCCGGCATGCAGTGGGCATTACCGCCGTGCCGCGGCGGCAGACATAAGGATCGGGAAGTGACGGGATCAGGGACTCGCGCCGACGGGCCGGGCGGGGCGCGGCCGGCAAGGCGCAACAGGGGCAGCCAATATGCAGAGTGAGTCGACCTACAACGACACGGTCGTGCGGCAATTCGCCATCATGACGGTGGTATGGGGCGTCGTCGGGATGCTGGTCGGGGTCGTCATCGCCGCCCAGCTCATCTGGCCGTCACTCACCTTCGACCTGCCGTGGCTGACCTACAGCCGCCTGCGGCCGCTGCACACGAACGCGGTCATCTTCGCGTTCGGCGGCAGCGCGCTGTTCGCCACGGCCTACTACGTCGTGCAGCGCACTTGCCACGTCCGGCTCGCGTTCGGTCGGCTCGCGGCGTTCACGTTCTGGGGCTGGCAGCTCGTCATCCTGCTGGCCGCCGTCACGCTGCCGCTCGGCATCACGCAGAGCAAGGAATACGCCGAGCTCGAGTGGCCGATCGACCTGCTGATCGCCGTCGTCTGGGTCAGCTACGGCGTCGTGTTTTTCGGCACGATCGCGCGGCGCCGCGTGCAGCACATCTACGTGGCGAACTGGTTCTACGGCGCGTTCATCATCACCGTCGCCGTGCTGCACATCTTCAACAACCTCGCCATACCGGTCTCGCTCACGAAGTCCTATCCGATCTATGCGGGCGTCGTCGACGCCATGATGCAGTGGTGGTACGGGCACAACGCCGTCGGTTTCTTCCTGACTGCCGGCTTCCTCGGCATGATGTATTACTTTGTGCCGAAGCAGGCCGGCCGCCCGATCTACTCCTATCGCCTGTCCGTTGTGCACTTCTGGTCGCTGATCGCCATCTACATGTGGGCCGGCCCACACCACCTGCACTACACGTCGCTGCCCGACTGGGCGCAGTCGCTCGGCATGGTGTTCTCGCTCGTGCTGCTCGCGCCGTCCTGGGGCGGCATGATCAACGGCATCATGACCCTGTCCGGGGCGTGGCACAAACTGCGCACCGATCCCATCATCAAGTTCATGATCGTGGCGCTGTCCTTCTACGGCATGTCGACGTTCGAGGGGCCGATGATGTCGATCAAGACGGTGAACGCCCTGTCGCACTACACCGACTGGACGATCGGGCACGTGCACTCCGGCGCCCTCGGCTGGGTGGGCATGATGACGATCGGTTCCCTGTACTGCCTGCTGCCGCGGCTCTGGAACCGCGAGGCGATGTACTCGACGCGGCTCATCGACGTGCACTTCTGGACCGCGACGATCGGCGTCGTTCTCTACGCGGTGCCGATGTGGATTTCGGGCATCAACCAGGGGCTCATGTGGCGCGCGCTGAACGACGACGGGACGCTCACCTACGCGTTCATCGAGACGGTCAAGTTCACGTATCCGTACTACGGCATCCGGCTGCTCGGCGGACTCGTCTATTTCTCCGGCATGCTGATCATGGTCTACAACGTCTACCGCACCGTGCGCGCGGTCCGGCCTGCGCCGGTCGCGGTGATGCAACCGGCATGAGGCTCTGGCGATGAATCACGACAAGGTCGAGAAGAACGTCAACCTCATGGCGATCCTCATCGTCATCGTGATCAGCATCGGCGGGCTGGTCGAGATCGTGCCGCTCATGGCGAGTTCCGCCGCGACGGAGGCGTACGAGGGTGTCACGCCGTATCCGCCCGTCGAACTCGCCGGACGCGACATATACGTGCGCGAGGGCTGCTACGGCTGCCACTCGCAGCAGATCCGGCCGTTCCGCAGCGAGACGGAGCGGTACGGGCCGTACTCGGTCGCCGGCGAATTCGTGTACGACCGGCCGTTCCAGTTCGGCTCGAAACGGACCGGCCCCGACCTCGCCCGGGTCGGCGGCCGCTACAGCGACGAGTGGCATCGTATTCACCTCCTGAGGCCGCAGGACCTGGTGCCGGACTCCAACATGCCCGGTTACCCCTGGCTGGCGGAGGCGTTCGTCGACGGCGAGCTCGTCGCCCGCAAGATGCGGGCGCTCGAGCGGCTCGGCGACCCGTACACCGACGCCGAGATCGAAGGTGCGGCCGCGGCGCTCGATGGCGTGAGCGAACTCGACGCCCTGGTCGCGTACCTGCAGAACCTCGGCACCGTCCGGTCGGCAAGGTAGGGGCGGAGCCATGGACATCGGGGATTTTCGCGGCCTGGTCACGGCGGTCCTGCTGGCGCTGTTCGTCGGCTTGCTGATTTCGAGCTTCAGCAGGCGGCGCAAAGCGGAGTATCGCGCCGCCGAGCGCCTGCCACTCGACGACGACGGCGCTCCGCCGCCGGCCGCGGCGGGTGCCGCGGAGCGGGGACACCCGGCGGGCACGGAGCCGCAGCAGATCGCAGAAGGGGCAGAGGGTAAAGGGCAGAAGGGCAGAGGGCAGAGGGCAGAAGGGCAGAGGCCAGAAAGGAATGAGTAGCGCATGGGGCTGGTTCGTTTTCCTGGGCACGGTGCTGAGTCTCGCAGCCTGCGTGTGGCTCATCGTCTTCACCAACCGCCAGCGCCGCACGCCGCAGGCGATCGCCGAGTCCGAATCGCACGTCTGGGACGGCGATATCCGGGAGCTCAACAACCCGCTGCCAATGTGGTGGCTCTGGCTGTTCGTATTGACGATCCTGTTCAGCGTCGGCTACCTGCTCTGGTACCCGGGCCTGGTCGTCGTCGCCGGTGTGTCGGGCTGGACGCAGGACGGGCAGTATGCTGCCGAGATGGCCGATGCCGAGGCCCGCTACGCCCCGATCTTCGCGGAATTCGGCGCGATGGACGTGCCGGCGCTCGTCGGCGAGGAGCGCGCCATGGCGATCGGCCGGAGCCTGTTTGCCAACTACTGCGCGCAGTGTCACGGGTCGACGGCGCAGGGCGCGCCGGGCTTCCCCGACCTCACGGACGACGAGTGGCTCTGGGGCGGTACGCCGGCGGCGATCGAACAGTCGATTCTCAAGGGCCGCACGGGCGTCATGCCGGCCCTCGCGCCGGCCCTCGGTGACGACGCCGCGCTCGCGGCCATGATCGACTACGTGCAGGGCTTCGCCGACGCCGGTGCCGACGCCGCCTCGCCGGCGCACACGCAGTACATGACGCTCTGCGTCGCCTGCCACGGCCCTGACGGCACGGGTAACCCGGTGCTCGGCGCGCCGAACCTGGCGAACGACACCTGGTTGTACGGCAGTTCCGCCGCTGCGCTCCGGCAGACGCTGACCGCCGGTCGTAACGGCGTGATGCCAGGGCACGAGGCGCTGCTCGGGCCCGACCGGGTACGTATCCTGGCCGCGTACGTCTACGGCCTGTCGCAGTGAGGGAGCGTGTCCGAACAAGCCGCCCATGACGTCGTCGACTGGCCGCGCGATCGCCAGAAGCTCGGGGTGCTCCTCTGGATCTCGTTCCTCACGGCGTCCGCCTTCGCGGTTATCTTCTTCGCGTTCGTCGACCCGCTGACGCTCGTCGACGCCATCAACTGCCCGTACGTGGACGGCCGCTACGCCGGCTATGCGATCGGCTTCGCGTTCCTGTGGCTGCAGGGGCTCGCCGGCGGCTGGCTCATCCTCCGGCTGGTGCGCCGCAAGCGCAACTGGCCGCGCCGCATCGGGCACTGAAGTCCGCGTGGCCACGTACGAATACGGCGAGCTCTACAGGAGCGAGGCGAAAGTCTACCCGCGCGAGGTCCGCGGCCGGTTCGCTCGGATGCGGCGGGTCACGATGTTCCTGCTGCTCGGCCTGTTCTACGGCGGGCCGTGGCTCACCTGGAACGGCCGCCAGGCCGTGCTGTTCGACCTGCCGGAGCGCAAGTTCTACCTGTGGGGCCTCACAATGTGGCCGCAGGATTTCATATACCTCGCGCTCCTGCTCATCACCCTCGCGGTCAGCCTGTTCTTCTTCACGGCGCTCGCAGGACGGCTCTGGTGCGGGTACGCCTGCCCGCAGACGGTGTGGACCGAGGCGTTCACCTGGATCGAGCGCCTCGTCGAGGGCGACCGGGCGAAACGCATCAAGCTCGACAAGGCGCCGTGGACGTCCGCGAAGATATGGCGCAAGGCGCTCAAGCAATGCTTGTGGATCGTGCTCGCGCTTTTCACCGGCTTCACGTTCGTCGGCTACTTCGTGAACGTGCGCGAACTCGGCGGTGACCTGCTGAGCTTCTCGGCGGGCCCGTGGGAGAGCTTCTGGGTCCTGTTCTACGGGTTCGCCACTTACGGCAACGCCGGTTTCATGCGGGAGCAGGTGTGCAAGTACATGTGCCCGTACGCGCGCTTCCAGGGCGCGATGTTCGACAGGGACACGCTGATCATCACGTACGACGAGGAACGCGGCGAGCCGCGCGGGTCACGCCGGCGCGGCGCCGACCCGCGGGCCGCCGGGCTCGGCGACTGCATCGACTGCACCTTGTGCGTGCAGGTGTGCCCGACCGGCATCGACATAAGGAAGGGCCTGCAGTACGAGTGCATTGCCTGCGCCGCCTGCATCGACGCCTGCGACTCGGTGATGGACCGGATGAACTACCCGAGGGGCCTCATCCGGTACACGACCGAGCACGCGATCCAGCACAAGCGTTATCACCTGTTCCGGCCGCGAACCGTGATCTACAGCGTGCTGCTCGCTACGCTGGTGTCGGCGATGACCGGCGCCATCCTGCTGCGCAAACCCGTGATCGTCGACGTGATGCGCGACCGTAACGTGCTGTACCGCGACGTCGGCACGCGGGGCATCGAGAACGTGTACACGCTCCGGATCGTCAACAAGCAGAACGTCGACCGGGCGTACGCGGTCGAGGTCCGCGGCATCCCCGGAATCGCGCTCGCGGAATCCCGGCCGGTCGCTGTCGCCGCGGAGAGCGTGCACACGCTGCCCGTCGCCGTCACGGTGCCGCACGAACATGCGGAGGGCGGGCAGGCGATCGAGTTCGTCGTGCGGGCGCTCGACGATTCGGGCATCGAGATCGTCGAGGAGAGCCGCTTCCGCGGCCCGGAAGGCGTACGGTGACGACGGGGAAGGACGTGAAGGTGGCGACGGGCGACGGGCGTGCGGAACCGGAACGCTGGTACCGGAACGGCTGGGTGTGGCTCGTGATCGCCATCCCGGCGGCGACGGTGGCCGGCTGCCTCGTCACGATCTACCTCGCGCTCGCGCATCCGGAGGAAATCGTGCGGGACCCCGCACCCGCCGCCTACGGGGAGGCGCCGTGACCTCGCGTCGCGCCGGCCTCTGCTTCCACTGCGGCGAACCTCTGCCGGCGGGCGCGCCGGTCTGGGCACGCCTCGACGACGTGACGCAGCCGGTTTGCTGCGCCGGGTGCAAGGCAGTTGCCGAGTTCATCCACGAGCAGGCGCTCGGCGCGTACTACGAGCACCGGCGCGCGCCCAAAGCCGCGGCGGGCCTCAAGGCCCGTGCGGCCGACTGGTCGGCCTACGACGATCCCGACCTCGCGCTGCGCTACCTGCGCCGCGACGGCGATATCGCAGAGGCGGTCGTCGACATCGGCGGCATGTACTGCTCGGCCTGCGCGTGGCTGCTCGAGTCCGGCCTCGGCCGCGTCGCAGGCGTGCGGTCGGTCGCGCTCAACCCGGCGACGCGGCGCGCGGTCATAACCTGGGACGCCTCGCAGCTCGCCTTTTCCGCGTTGCTCGCCCGGATCGCGGCGCTGGGTTTCTCGCCCGCGCCGGCCGTGCCGGGAGCCGCCGACGCACACCGCGCAGACGAGCAGCGACAGGCGCTCCGGCGGCTCATCGTCGCCGCCGCCGCAGGCATGCAGGTGATGATGTTCGCCGTGGCGTTGTACGCGGGCGACTACTTCGGCATCGAGGGCCGCATCGAGACCTTCCTCCGAGTCACCAGCCTGCTCGTGTGCCTGCCGGTCGTGTTCTACAGCGCCCGCCCGTTCTTCGCAGGCGCGGTGCGCGGCGTCCGGCGCGGCCGGCCCGGGATGGACCTGCCGGTATCGCTCGCGATCGCCGCAGCGTTCCTCGCCTCGACATACGCGGCACTTCGCGGCGTGGGCGAGATCTACTTCGACTCCGTGGCGATGTTCGTACTGTTCCTGGGCGCCGCGCGGTACCTGGAAATGCGGGCCCGCCACGGTGCGGAGGACGGCGTGCGCGCGATGGCGGCGCTGCTGCCGGACACGGCGACGCGGCTCGCCGGGGACGTGCCGGAAGTCGTCGCCACGGACCGGCTCCGGAGCGGCGACCGCGTGCTCATCCGCCCGGGCGACGTCATCCCCGCCGACGGCTGCGTGGTCTCCGGCGAACTGTCGATCGACGAGGCGCTGCTCACCGGCGAATCGATGCCGGTCGCGCGCGGCCCCGGCGCGGAGGTTTTCGCCGGGGGCATCAACCGCGCCGGCATGGCGGCCATCGAGGTGGAGCGTGTCGGTGCCTGCACGGGTGTGGCGGAAATCGGCCGCATGATCGAACGCGCGAAGGCCGACCGCCCGCCGATTGCGCTCTTTGCCGACCGCATCGCGGGACGTTTCGTCCTCGGCGTAATCGCGATCGCGGGTGTCGCCGGCCTCGCCTGGCTGCCGATCGACGGCCGCCGTGCCTTCGAGGTGATGCTCGCCACGCTCGTCGTTACCTGCCCGTGCGCGCTGTCGCTCGCGACGCCGGCGACGCTCGCAGCCGCCGCGTCGCGGCTCGGCCGCCAGGGCATCCTGCTCGTCCGCGCCCGCGTGCTCGACGTGTTCTCGCGCCCCGCCAACATCGTGTTCGACAAGACCGGCACACTGAGCGAGGGCCGGCCCGCAATCACCGATGTCCACACGCTGGCGGACGTGCCGGCGCGCGAGTGCCTCGCCTGGGCCGGCGCGATGGAAGCGCTGTCGGAACACGTGCTGGCGCGTGCCTTCACGCGCGGGCACACCGTCGCCGGGGCAACGGCCGTCGTCCTCGACGACGCGGCGGTGGTGGCGGGGCGCGGCGTCGAAGCCACTATCGCCACAATGGGCGGCCGCCGCCTGCGTCTCGGCAGCCTGGAGTTCGTTAGCCTGGGTTTCGTCAGCCGCGGCCGGCCGTCCGCACCGGCCGCCGGCCCCGCCCCGGACGCCGCGAGCCTCGTCTGGCTCGCCGACGAGGAGCGCCTGCTTGCGCGCTTCACGCTCGAGGACCCGCTGCGTGCGGACGCCGTGCAGGCGACGGCCGCGCTGGCCGCGCGCGGGCACCGGCTGAGCATCGCGAGCGGCGACCGCGACGCCGCGGTGCGCGCGGCGGCGGCAAGGCTCGGCATCGCGGACTGGCACGCCGGACTCACGCCGGCGGGCAAGCTCGACTGGCTCAGCGCCCGGCGCCGCGGCGACTTGCCGGTGATCATGGTCGGCGATGGCGTCAACGACGCCCCGGTCCTGGCCGCCGCCGATGCATCGATTGCCGTCGACGCCGGCACGGCGCTTGCACGCGCGAGCGCGGACGTCGTGGTCCCCGGCCGGCGCCTCGCGAGCGTCGTGGAGATCGCCGACACGGCCGTGCAAACGCGGCGGGTCATCGCGCAGAACATTGCCTGGGCGATCGGCTACAACCTCTGCGCCGTGCCGCTTGCCGTGAGCGGGCTGCTGGCACCCTGGATGGCCGCCATCGGCATGTCGCTGAGCTCGCTTCTCGTCGTCGGCAATGCGCTCAGGCTGGAACGCTCGCCGCACGGGCGGCGGCCGGTGCCTGCGGAGGCGCCGCCGGCGGCGGACGCGGTGCGCGAGGCGCTGACGTGAGCATTCTCTATCTCCTGATTCCGCTCGGCCTCGTTCTCGTGGCCATCGCCGTCGCCGCTTTTTTCTGGGCGACCCGGTCCGGCCAGTTCGACGACCTCGAGTCGCCGGCGTGGCGCGTGGTCATGGACGACGACCGCGTCCCTTCGCCCGTCCCCTCGAGCATCCCCTCGAGCATCCCCTTGCGCATCGCCTCGCGCGTGCCCGCGGAACGGGGCGACAGCCCGGCGGACCGCGAGCCGTGACCGGGCGCCGGCGGGAGTTTTCGTGAACGAGGCGCTGCTTTTCGCGGCGCTCGCGGCCGGGTTTTTCGGCAGCGGCCATTGCATCGGCATGTGCGGCGCAATGGTGCTCCTGCTCGAGCGGCCGCAGGACGCGCCCGGTGCGCTGTTGCGCCGCCTGGTTTACAACGCGGGGCGGCTCACGTGCTACATGCTGCTCGGCGCGGTCGCGGCGGCGGCGGGCCTCGTGCTCACACGGGTCGCCGGCGTGGCAACGGGGCTCTTCATCCTGCGGATGGCCGCGGCGCTCGTCGTGGTGCTCCTCGCCGTGGACCTCGTCTTCGGCCTGCGCACTCTCGGGTTCCTCGAAGCCGCGGGCGCGCGGGTGTGGCGGCGGCTCTCGCCGCTTGCCGGGAAACTGCTGCCGGCCACCACGCCGGCGCGGGCGTTCGGCGCGGGCTTCCTGTGGGGGATGCTGCCCTGCGGGCTCGTGTACGCCGCCGTCGCGCTCGCCGCGGGCAGCGGCAGCGCCGCGGCCGGCGCAGTGGTAATGGCGGCGTTTTGGCTGGGGACGCTGCCGGCGCTCCTCGCCGCAGGCGCGATGGCCGGCCGCCTCGCGAACTTCAAACGGCGCCCCGGCATTCGCCGCGCATTCGGCGTACTGGTCCTCGTCGCCGCCATGTCGGCCCTGGTATTGCCGCTCGATCACGGCGGCCGGCAGGGCGGATCTCCGCACGCACACGCGCACGGCACCGTTCCGGCCGCTGATTAGCCCGGTGCGGTGCCTACCCGTAGCGCGGCACGCTCGGGTCGACTTCGATCGACCAGGCGTCGAGACCGCCCTCGAGCACTTCCAGGCGCTCGAACCCGGCGTCGGCAAGCAGCTCGCAGGCGCGTACCGCGCGCGGCCCGTGGTGGCAGGTGACGACGTAACGCCGTGACGGGTCCAGCTCGCCGAGGCGGCGGGGCAGCTGGTCGAGCGGGATCAGGATGGCGTCCGGGATCGCGGCGATGTCCGTCTCGTAAGGGTTGCGCACGTCCAGCAATTCGACGTCCGCGTCGCGCTCGCGCAGGTCCGCGAACTCGCGCACGCCGATGCGTCCCGGTTCCCTCGCATCCGCCGGTTGCGCCGGGCCGCTGCAAAATGCGTCGTAGTCGATGGGCGCGGTGATCGACGGTGAGTGGCCGCACACGACGCAGTCGGGATCCCTGCGGATGCGAAGCTCGCGAAACTCGAAGGCGAGCGCATCGAAGAGCACGAGCCGCCCGACGAGATCGTCGCCGAGCTCGAGCACCCGCTTCAGTACTTCCAGGGCCTGCAGCGTCCCGATGATGCCGGGCAGCACGCCGAGCACGCCGCCCTCCGCGCAGGAGGGCACCGCGCCCGGAGGCGGCGGCTCCGGGAAGAGACAGCGGTAGCAGGGGCCGCGCGTCGCGTCGAAGACGCTGACCTGGCCCTCGAAGCGGAAGATGCTGCCGTACACGTTCGGCTTGCCCGCGAGGACGCACGCGTCGTTCACGAGGTAGCGCGTCGGGAAATTGTCGGTGCCGTCGACGACGATGTCGTAATCCGCGACGACGTCCATGACGTTGTCGCTCGTGAGCCGCGTGTCGTGCCGCACGACGACGATGTCCGTGTTGAGCGCGGCGAGGCGTGCGGCCGCGGCCTCGAGCTTGGGCCGGCCCACGTCCGCCGTGACGTAGAGGATCTGCCGCTGGATGTTCGAGAGATCCACGGTGTCGTACTCGACGACCCCGAGCGTGCCGATGCCCGCGGCGGCGAGATACAGTGAGACCGGCGAGCCGAGCCCGCCCGCCCCGACGCACAGCACGCGCGCCGCCTTGAGCTTTGCCTGGCCGGCCGCGGTGACCTCCGGCATCACGAGATGCCGGCCGTAGCGCAGGATTTCGCGGGGCGAAAGCTCGGTCACTGGTTCATGCCGGAAGGTTATGGGAGTGTAACGGACACGCGCGTCCAAAATAGTATACTCGGCTCCGTCGCATCCCGTCCGTGGCGGAGCGGGAAGCCTTCGCAGCAGGGCACCCGCAACAGGCAGTCCACCGGAACCGGGAACATGAGACCGCGGCCACAAGAACCGTGACAACAGGTACGGCAACGTCAAGTACAGCCATAGCGTAAAGAGGTAGCCCATGGGCGGAATCCGCGTACTGGTGGGGACCCGCAAGGGTGCGTTCATCCTGACTTCGGGCAGGAAGCGCGGCAGGTGGAAGATCGACGGGCCGCATTTCCCGGGCTGGGAGATCTACCACATGGCCGGCTCGCCGGCCGACCCCGAGCGGCTGTACGCCTCGCAGACGAGTGCCTGGTTCGGGCAGGTCATGCAGCGCTCCGACGACGGCGGGAAAAGCTGGGAGACCGTCGGCAACGACTTCACTTACGTGGGCGAGCCGGGCACGCACCAGTACTACGACGGCTCGCAGCGCCCGTGGGAGTTCAAGCGCGTCTGGCACCTCGAGCCCGCGCTCGACGATCCCGACACCGTGTACGCGGGCGTCGAGGACGCGGCCATATTCAAGACCACCGACGGCGGCAGGAACTGGGCGGAGCTGCCCGGCCTGCGCCAGCACGAATCCGGCCCGGGATGGATGCCCGGCGCGGGCGGCATGTGCCTGCACACGATCCTGCTCGATCCCGCCCGCCCCGGCCGCATCACGGTCGCGATCTCCGCGGCCGGCGTATTCCGGAGCGAGGACGGCGGCGCCACCTGGGCGCCGTCGAACAAGGGCCTCGTGTCGCAGCAGATACCCGACCCCAGGGCCGAAGTCGGGCACTGCGTGCACCGGATCGCCTTTCATCCGTCGAACCCGGACACGTTGTACATGCAGAAGCACTGGGACGTGATGAGGAGCGACGACGCCGGCGCCAACTGGTACGAGATCAGCGGCGACCTGCCGACCGACTTCGGCTTCCCGATCGCCGTGCACGCGCACGACCCGGACACCGTGTACGTCGTGCCGATCAAGAGCGACGAGCACCACTTCCCGCCGGACGGCAAGCTGCGCGTCTACCGCACGCGCAAGGGCGGCAACAAGTGGAAGGAGCTGAAAAAGGGGCTGCCGAAGAAGGATTGCTACGTGAACGTCCTGCGCGACGCGATGGCCGTCGACGCGGCGGAGCCCTGCGGCGTGTACTTCGGCACCACGGGCGGCCAGGTTTGGGCGTCGCGCGACGAGGGCGACAGCTGGGAAGCGATCGCCGAGTACCTGCCGGCCGTGCTGTCGGTCGAGGTGCAGACGCTCTAGCCGCCGATGGTAACCGTAGTGCTCCCGGCGCAGCTCAAGCGCCTCGCGAACATCGACGGGGAGGTGAGGTTCGACCTGCCTGCGCCGGTGACGCAGCGCGCGCTGCTCGATGCACTGGAAGCGCGTTACCCGGCGCTGCTCGGCACAACGCGCGACCGCCGCACCAAACGGCGCCGCGCGTACATCCGCTTCTTCGCCTGTAACGAGGACTGGTCCGATGCCGCGCCCGACGATGCTCTGCCGGATGCTGTGGCGAGCGGGAAGGAGCCGTTCATCGTCATCGGGGCGATGTCGGGGGGGTAGGGGACCCGGTCGGCGCCCCAGGCTGCCTGTACAAGCCAATACTTACGATCCGCGCGCAAGCTCCGACCCTATGGATTGTCGGTCGGGGGACTGGCCTTCCTGGGCGTCGGGTAGCGCCCCTGCATCTCGCGTTGGGTTTTCGCCAGCTCGTAGGCCGCCAGGCCTTCCTTGCGCGACGCGAAGGTGAACACGTGGCTGATCGGGCAGCTGTACCCATTGGACCCGACCACGCTGGAGGCGCCGCCGCAGACCTGCGAACTGCCACCCTGGAAGCCGATGGACGTCATCGGCCTCACCCAGGAGCAACGGTCCAGGGGAGTGACCAGGTAAAAGCCCCGGTTGGACTGCGTGCTGACACTGACGACGCCATCCCCGAGCACGCCGGAGCCCTGTACGTCTGAGACATAGAAACAGGCACGGCCGTCCTGCTCGGTCAGCCTCGACATGACCGCGTACATGGGTGGTGGTTCGGGCCGGTCGCCACTCGCACAAGCTGCCAGCAGCGTGACCGAAAGGGCGGCCGGCAGCAGCCATGCACTGCTTGTGCGCGTCGTCATCGTTTCCAACCGGTCGTCTCCTCGTCTCCGTGTTTCCCGTCGGTTCGACTGCCGTTGCTCATCGAGCTGCTGCACGCCAGAAGGACTCCGGCTGATGTTACAGCGGACGAGAAAACGAAGCGCTGTTGACAGAGCCGGCGTTCGGCCCCGCCGGCGGCTCCGCTCCTGAGACTGCTGCTACGTGCCCGCCCGATTCGATTGCGTACCTGCGTCCATCTGTGCCGCTCAAGCTGGTGAAGAATTCGACTGGCTTGATCTAGTTCCATGACTTCTTTCCGTCATTTCAGACACTCGAGCGTCACGAGGTATGGGGCAGGAGTCGGCCAACAACGGCCGCTGCGGGCCGTAATTGTAGCGATCCGTTATCCGGCGTTGGCATTAGATGATGGAACGAACGACTGGAATCCGCCGTATGCCATCCGATTTGCCTCAAAACCCGAATTCGATGAGTTGATCAAATCCGCCATTCGAGGGTCAGCCGCTACCTTCTCATTTGCC
>DASUOE010000201.1:0-5150 GCA_036276805.1 Woeseiaceae bacterium
CGACCGCGAGGGCGGCGGCGCTCACGTCGACAGCCGTCACGTGACAGCCGGGGCGCTCGCGCGCGACGGCGAGTGCAATCGCACCGCTCCCCGTGCCGAGGTCGAGCAGCTGCCATTCGGCGCGCCGGGGGATCTCGCCGAGGGCGAGGTCGACCAGGACCTCGGTCTCCGGGCGCGGTACCAGCGTGTCCGGCGTGACCATGAGCTCGAGGGACCAGAACTCGCGCATTCCGGTGATGTAGGCCATAGGCTCGCGGGCTTCCCGCCGGGCGGCGAGGCGTTCGAGCCGCCCGACGGCCGCCGGGTCCGGCAGGTCCTCGGGGTGGGCGTAGAGGTAGCTCCGCGGGACGTCGATCGCCTGCGCGAGCAGGATCTCGGCGTCGAGCCGCGGCGAGTCGCTGACGGCCGCCAATCGCGCCGTGAGCGCGTCGAGCAGCGCGCCGAGCCGGCGCTCTTCGCTCATGGCCGGCGCCGGGCGGGCGCCGGGCTTTCGAGCCGCGCGGGCGGTCGCGTACACTCGACGACGATTTCAGCTGCGACCCGACCGCACTCCCGCTGCATGCACATTTACTCGAACATCCTCGAAATGGTCGGCCGCACGCCGATGCTCGAAGTCGGCCGGCTCGACGCCGGTCCCTGCCGGCTGTTCCTGAAGCTCGAACTGATGAACCCCGGCGGCTCGATCAAGGATCGTATCGGAATCTCGATGATCGAGCAGGCCGAGCGGCGGGGCGACATCGCACCGGGTGCGACGCTCGTGGAGGCGACCGCCGGCAACACGGGCATCGGGCTGGCGCTCGCCGCCGCCCAGAAGGGCTACCGGCTGGTCCTGGTCCTCCCGGACAAGATGAGCCAGGAGAAGATCTTCAACCTGCGCGCCATGGGCGCGGAGGTCGTGCTCACGCGCTCCGACGTCGGCAAGGGGCACCCCGAGTACTACCAGGACATGGGGCGGCGGATCGCCGGGGAGCGCGGCGGCTATTTCATCAACCAGTTCGGCAATCCCGACAACCCGCTGGCCCACGAAACGACGACCGGCCCGGAGATCCTCGAGCAGATGGACGGGCGGGTCGATGCCATCGTCCTTGGCGTCGGGTCGAGCGGGACGGTGTCGGGCTTGAGCAAGTACCTCGCGGAACAAGCTCCCGACGTGGAGCTCATCCTCGCCGACCCGGTGGGCTCCGTGCTCGCGGACTACATCAACACGGGCAAGTACGGCGCGAGCGGAAGCTGGCTCGTCGAGGGCATCGGTGAGGACTTCATCCCGGACATCGCCGATTTCTCGCAGGTGACCAGGGCCTACTCCATCAGCGACGCGGAGTCCTTCGCCGCGGCCCGCGAGCTCCTGCGCCGGGAAGGGCTGCTCGCGGGTTCCTCGACCGGCACGCTGCTTGCCGCGGCGCTGCGCTACTGCCGCGAGCAGACGAGCGCAAAGAGAGTCGTCACGCTCGCCTGCGACACCGGCAACAAGTACCTCTCGAAGCTCTACAACGACTTCTGGATGGAGGACCAGGGTTTCATCAGCCGCGCAGAGCACGGCGACCTGCGCGACCTCATCGGGCGGCCGCATGGCGAGCGCGCGACGGTGACGGTGGGCCCGACCGACATCCTGACGACGGCGCACAACCGGCTGCGCAACGCCGGGTTCTCGCAGTTGCCGGTCATGTACGACGGCCGGATCGTCGGGGTCATCACGGAAGACACGATCCTGCAGTTCGTGTTCGGCCGGCCGGAACTCATGACGGCGACGGTGGAGGAAGCCATGGAGTCCGCGTTCATCCAGCTCGACAAGTCAGTGAGCATCAACAACCTGGTGGCAATGCTGCACGTGCAGCCCTACGCTGCGATCATGGACGGGGATGATTTCCTGGGTCTCATCACCCGCTCCGACGTCCTGAACTACCTGCGCCGGCAGATCTGAGGCCAAACGTGCACGACGACGAAAAGAAGTTCGCCACCCGCGTGATCCACGGCGGCCAGCGGCCCGACCCGACGACGGGCGCGATCATGCCGCCGATCTACGCCACCTCGACTTACGTCCAGCAGAGTCCGGGCCGGCACAAGGGTTACGAATACTCACGGACGCACAACCCGACCCGGCAGGCGTTCGAGCGCTCAATCGCGAACCTCGAGTCGGCGACCCACGGCTTCGCGTTCGCCTCCGGGATGGCCGCGACGGCGACCATTCTCGAACTCCTGGACAGCGGGTCGCACGTGGTCGCCATGGACGACCTCTACGGCGGCACGCGACGCCTGTTCCACGGCGTAAGGGAGCGGAGCGCGGGACTCGAATTCAGTTTCGTCGACATGACGGACCCGGACCTCGTCGAGGGTGCGCTCAAGGACAATACGCGCATGCTCTGGGTGGAGAGCCCGAGCAACCCGCTCCTGCGCATCGTCGATTTCGAGGCGGTAGTGGCTATCGCCCACGCGCGCAACATCCTCGTCGTCGCCGACAATACATTTGCGACGCCGTGCCTGCAGCGGCCGCTGGAGTTCGGCGTCGACGTCGTCATGCATTCGGCGACCAAGTTCATCAACGGCCATTCGGACATGGTGGGCGGCATCGCGGTGACGGCGAACGCGGAACTCGCGGAGCGGCTCGCCTACCTCTCGAACGCCATCGGCGCCGTCGCCGGCCCGTTCGACAGCTTCCTGGCCCTGCGCGGCGTGAAGACGCTCGACGTGCGCATGGAGCGGCACTGCAGCAACGCGCTCGCCGTCGCGGAGTGGCTCACTCGCGACACGCGCGTCGAGCGTGTGATCTACCCCGGGCTGCCGACGCACCCGCAGCACGAACTCGCCATGCGGCAGATGTCCGGCTTCGGCGGCATCGTCACGTTCTTCATCGACGGCGACCTGGCCGCGGCGCGCCGGTTCCTGGAACGCTGCGAACTCTTTGCGCTGGCGGAGAGCCTGGGCGGCGTGGAGAGCCTGGTGGACCACCCGGCCATCATGACGCACGCGTCCGTGCCGCTCGCCGAGCGCGAGGCGCTCGGCATCGACGATCGCCTGATACGGCTGTCGGTCGGCATCGAGGCCACAGAGGACCTGATTGCGGACCTCGACCACGCGCTCGGCGGCTGACGATCGGCTGATGTTCCGTTGACGGTCAGCCGGCAAGCGCCGCGAGCTGACCGGCCTGGTATTCGCTGACGAGCGGTCCGATGACGTCGCCGAGGTCGCCCGCGAGAATCGCATCGAGCTGGTAAAGCGTCAGGTTGATGCGGTGGTCGGTGACCCTGCCCTGGGGGAAATTGTAGGTCCGGATGCGCTCGGAGCGGTCCCCGGACCCGACCAGGAGCTTGCGTTGCTTAGCCTGCGCTGCCTGCTGCGCGCTGACCCGCATGTCGAGCAGCCGGGCCCTAAGGAGCGACATCGCCCGGGCGCGGTTCTTGTGCTGCGACCGCTCGTCCTGGCATTCGACGACGATGCCCGAGGGCAGGTGCGTCAGCCGCACGGCGGAATCGGTCTTGTTGACGTGCTGCCCGCCCGCGCCCGAGGCGCGATAGGTGTCGACGCGCAGGTCCGACGGGTTGATTTCCACGTCCTCGATCTCGTCCGGCTCCGGCAGGACCGCGACGGTGCACGCGGAAGTGTGGATGCGCCCCTGCGACTCCGTCGCCGGCACGCGCTGCACGCGATGCGCGCCCGATTCGAACTTCAGGTGCGCGTAGATGCTGCTGCCACTCACGCGGCTGATGATCTCCTTGTAGCCGCCGTGTTCGCCTTCGCGCGCGCTCAGCACCTCGACCTGCCAGCCCTGTCGCTCGGCATAACGGCTGTACATGCGAAAAAGATCCCCGGCGAAGATCGCGGCCTCGTCCCCGCCCGTGCCGGCGCGGATTTCGAGGAACACGTTCGCCTCGTCGTACGGGTCGGGCGGGATCAGCGACTTCTGGAGCTCGTCCAACAGTTCCTCGCGGCGCCCCGCGAGGGTGTCGAGTTCCTCCTCGCCCATGGCCCGGAGCTCCGCGTCGCTGTCGTTCGCGAGTTCCTCGGCGGCGGCGATGTCGCGCAGCAGCGCCTCGTAGCGCCGGAACCGCTCGACTACGGGCTCGACCCGCGCGTATTCGCGCGACAGGTCCCGGAACCGGCCCTGGTTGCCGATGACCTCCGGGTCGGCAAGCAACCCGGCGATTTCCTCGAAGCGGTCGCGGACGGTTTCGAGCTTCGTGCGTATGGAGTCTTTCATGGGGGCGGGCGGCGGGCGGCGGGCCTCGTTACTTGCCGTCGACGCCGAACAGGCCGCGCGCGATGGCAATTGTCGCCTCGTCGGCGGTCTCGCCGGCCTCGCGCAGGCGGACACTCGGGTTGTGCAGCAGCTTCTTCATCAGTGCGGCGGTGGCGTATTCCAGCACTTCGTCGACGGTGGCGCCACGGGCGAGGCGCCGGCGCGCCTGGTCCAGGACTTCCGCCCTGAGTGCCTCGCCGTGGTCGCGCAGCGCCGTGATGATGGGCGCCGCCTCGCGCGCGCGCTCGATCGCCAGGTAGCGCGCGATCTCCTCATCGAGGATCCGGCGCGCGTCGACGGCGGCAGCCTCGCGGCTGACCTGGCCCTCGAGTACGAGCTTGTCGAGGTCGTCGATGGTGTACAGGTAGACGTCGTCGAGTTCCCCGACCGAGGGCTCGATGTCGCGCGGCACCGCGATGTCGACCGCGAACACCGGCCTGCGGCGTCGCTGGCGCACAGCCTCGCGCATCGCGGCGGCGGTGACGACCGGCTCGATGCTCGCGGTCGAGGTGATGAGGATGTCCGCCTCGGGCAGCGTGCCGGCGAGTTCGGACAAGGGCAGGGCGAAGCCGCCGAACTCGTGCGCCAGCGCCTGCGCCCGGTCGACGTTCCGGTTGGCGACGAACAGGCGTCCGATGCCCTTCGCCGACAGGTGCCGGGCCACCAGTTCGATCGTGTCCCCGGCGCCGACGAGGACCGCCGTGTGCTGCTCGAAGCGGGCGTAGAACTGCTGCGCGAGCGACACAGCGGCATAGGCGACGGACACCGGGCTCGCCCCGATCCCGGTGTCCGTGCGCACCTTCTTGGCGACCGAGAAACTGTGCTGGAACAGCCGGCCGAGCCGGCTGCCGAGCGTGCCGCTCGCCTCCGCCTGGCGGTAGGCCTCCTTCAGCTGGCCCAGGATCTGCGGCTCGCC
>DASUOE010000202.1:0-50052 GCA_036276805.1 Woeseiaceae bacterium
GGTACAGCGACTCCGGCGTGGTGACGAGGATCTCCGCCGGCTGGCGCACCTGGCGCTGGCGCTCGCGCGCCGGCGTGTCGCCCGTGCGCACCGCGACGCTCGCGGCGTGAAAGGACAGCTCCAACCGCTCCGCCACGCGCACGATGCCGGTGAGCGGCGCGCGCAGGTTGCGCTCGATGTCGTAGACGAGCGCCTTGAGCGGCGAGATGTAGAGGATGCGGACGCCGGGCTTCTCCGCCGGTCCGCGCGCGCCGATGCGGTCTATGCCGGCGAGGAACGCCGCCAGCGTCTTGCCGCTGCCCGTCGGCGCGACGAGGAGCGCGTGCCGCCCGGCCCGGATGTGCGGCCAGCCCGCGGCCTGCACGGGAGTGGGCGCGGCGAAGTTGTCGCCGAACCAGCGCTCGGTCGCGGGATGGAACATGCCGGGCGCCGTCATGCGACCCCCGGCTGCGCAACGTACAACGCCCGGACCGTCCCGATGGTGTCCGCCTCGGCGGCGGGCTTGTCGGGCCGGAACGCCTTGACGCGGGCGAAGCGCAGCGCGAGCCCGGCGGGGTACTGCGGGCTCTGCTGGATGTCGCTCACCGCGATCTCGACGACGAACGCCGGGCGCACGTGCACGACGTGGCCGGCACGGTGCGTCTCGAGCGCGAGCAGCGCGGCCGTCTGCTCCTCGAGCATCCGGTCGGTGAGGCCCTTGAAGGTCTTGCCGAGCATCACGAAGCCGCCGGTCGCCGGGTCGCGGGCGCCCAAGTGCAGGTTAGAGAGCCAGCCCTTGCGCCGGCCGCTGCCCCACTCGGCCGCGAGCACGACGAGGTCGAGCGTGTGCGCCTGCTTGATCTTGAGCCACTCGGCGCCGCGGCTGCCGGCGGCGTACGGGCTCCCCGGGGCTTTCGCCATGATGCCCTCGTGACCGGCCTCGAACGCGGCGGCGAGGAAGGCCGCGGCGGCGCCGGGCTCGTCCGTCAGGCGCCGCTCGACGCGCATCGTGGCCGGTGCCAGGTCCGCGAGTATTGCCGCGCGCTCGCGCAGTGGAATATCGAGCAGGTCGTCGCCCTCCGCGTGCAGGACGTCGAACAGGAAAATATCGAGCGGCAGCGCTTCGCGCTGCGCCGCCACGTCGCTCGTGCGGCCGAAGCGCCGCATCGTCACCTGGAACGGCAGTGGGCGACCGTCCTTCAGCGCGATGACCTCGCCGTCGAGCACGAGCTGCCGCGCCGGCAGCGCGAGCGTCGCCGCGACAACTTCGGGCAGGCGCTCGGTGACGTCGTTCAGGCCGCGCGAAAAGATGCGGACGTCGTCGCCGGCGCGGTGAATCTGTACCCGTGCGCCATCGAGCTTGTAATCGAGCACGGCTTCGCCGAGCTGTTGCATGGCGGCATCGATGTCGGCGGCCGGTTGCGCGAGCATCGGCCGCACCGGCGACATCAGCTCGAGGCGGAACTTGCGGAGGCCGCGCTCGCCCTGTGCGAGGGCGGCGGCCGCGACCGGCGCGGGGTCGGCCGCGAGCATGACGGCCCGACGCACGGCGTCGACCGCTACGCCCGCCGCGTCGGCAATGGCCTCTACGAGCACGCCCTCGAGCGCGCCCTGGCGGATCTCGCCCTGCACGAGGCGGGCCAGGAAATCGCGCTCCGCCTCGGTCGCGCGGCCGAACAGCGCCAGCAGGTCCGCGCGGCGCGCCGCCTGCGAGCCCTTGCCCGCGTGGCCGGCGATGCGCGCAACGGCGGCATCGACGTCGGCGAGCGTGAGCGACGGCGCAACGGCCGGCGGCGACGCCAGCGCATCGCGCACGACAGCGGGGCCGAGGCCGATCCGCCCCTGCGGCAGCGTTCCGCCGAGGTAGTTCACCGCGAGCGCGATTTCGCCGGCCGCGGCGCGGCGAAGCGTGGCGGCAATGAGCGCGCGCTTCTTCAGGCGGCTACGTGTGGCGGCCACCTCGCGGGAGACGTTGACGAGGTCTGAGAACTGCATCCGGGGCCGAATTTTCCAGGCTGGTAAGCCCCGGCGGACGGCATCCGCCGGGGCCGACTACCTTAGCCCGGATTGCCCCGGTTTGGGACGGCGTCGTCGCGCCTAGCGGAGGACGACGGGGAGTTCGATGCCGCGGATGGCGTCGCGCTGGAAGTCCGCGAACTCCCGGTACTGGTCGGGTGGGAAGCGCTCGCTTGCCGCCTCGTAGTCGAAGCGGATTTCCCACGCGCCCTCGGCGACCGTGACGTCGCGCCGCCAGTTTCCGAACCGCGACTCCGCGGATTCCGGCCGCTTGGAGCCGGGCGCGAGCTCGCGTCCGGCGGGTACGTGCACCGAGGTGCGGGCGCTGACCCGGAGCGGGTAATAGAACTCGAACGGGAAACGGCGGTCGTTCACCCGGTCGTATTCGAGATAGTAGGACTCGACGAAGCCCGGCAGGTCGAACTTGCCGTCGTCGCGGATCGGCAGCTCGTAGCGGATCTCGACGACCAGGTCGTAGTTCGCGTCGAAGACGTTTTCGACGAAGTAGTCCGTCACCTCGGCGTCGGCGTAGCGCCCGGCGACCCAGCGCTGGATGGCCGAGGGCATGTCGGTCGCCTCGATCGTGCGCAGCTGGCTGCGCAGGTTCGCGGCCTGGTAGCCGGTGAGCCGTGCGGTCTCGCGTACCGTCAGCGTTTCGGCGTCGGCGAGTTCGACGATGCGCTCGATCTCGAGGTCGTCGCGATCCGCCAGGTGCCCGTAGCCCGGTATGCGTTCGAGCGCCGGCGAGTCGTCGAGCACGAGCGCATGGTTGTCGCGGAGCGAGCGCGGCGCCAGCGTACCCAGCCGCAGGTCCTTGTCCGTCGTGTCGATGAAGCGCAGGCCCGCCTCCGTTGGCACCGCCACGACCATGTGATCGAACTGGTCGGTGTTCGGGAGCTCCGGGCTCACTTCCTCCGACAGGTTCACGAGTGCGAGCGATGCGTCGACGCCGACGGCATTCAGCATCGCGTACAGGAGCACCGCGTGGTCCTTGCAGTCGCCGTAACGGTCGCGCAGCGTTTCGCGCGCCGACTTCGGAATGTACGCCCGGCGGCCGAACTCGAGCGCCTTGTAGGTAATCTCGTCCTGCACGTAGGCGCTCAGGACCTCGATCCTGCGGTCGGTGCCGTCGATGCCGGCAACGAGGCCATTTGCCCGCTCGGCCACGTCCTCCGCCGCGAGCTTGTCGCGTATCTGGTCCAGGTAGTCGCTGCCGACCGCATCCCAGCCCCGCCCGATCGTGCCGATGCGCACCCAGGGCAGGATCTGGTCGTGGTACGGCTGCAGCGGTTCCCAGCGGTACGCGACCGGGTCGTCGACGCGCCAGGTCAGCGCCCCGTCGCGACGCTCCGGCGCCGCTACTTCGCGGGCCGCGTACTCGATCCCGCCGGCGTCTCCGCGCACGAACACGGCGCTCAGCCGGATCGGGCGATCGGCCGCGAGGTAGTGCGTCTCCAGCGGCCACTGCCCCTCCTCCACCCGGGTGCGCTTGCTGACCAGCGCTTCGATGGAGTATCCGGGTGCGAGCTTCGGCACGGGCAGGTGCGCGGTGCGGTCCGTGCTCGCCTCGTACCCGTCTTCGTCGTTCGTAATGAAGTAGCTCTGCAGGCTGCCCTCCGCGACCACTTCGCCGTCGGCGTTGCGCACGCGCAGCGCGTTGACGAAGAGCTGCTCGGACGCCGCATCGAAATCGAACATGAGCGTGCTGAAGTTCTCGACGCCGCTGTCGTCGTATACGTGTACTTTCTGGTACCAGGTCGTCACGACGATGCCGGGGCTCCGCCTCTCGAGGCCCTTCATGCGCGCGAGGTACTCGGCGCCGTAGCCCGCCTCGCGACCCGTCGGCTGTGCGGCATCGAATTCCTGCTCGAGCCAGCGCGGCAGGGGCACCGGCTCCACCGGCTGGCTGATCAGCGTGACGTCGCCTTCGCCCAGCATCGAGTCGATGGCTTCCAGGTAATCGCGCACCGCGCTGTTGCCCGGGGCGAATTCCAGCGCTTTTTCGAAGGACGCGCGCGCCTCGCGATAGGACTGGAGGCGGTACTCCGAGCTGCCCTTGTAGAAGTAGCTTTCGAGCGACCGGTAGTTGTTGGCGATGAGTTCCTCCGCAATCCGCAGCACGTCGGCGGGAGCGTTCATCGCCTCGTAGACGTCGATCCGCGCGTAGGCGAGGTCCGCATTGAAGCCGCGCCCGCTGTCGAGCGAATCGAGCATCCCGAGCGCCCGCTCGTGCTCGCCGCGGCGGGCCAGCAGCTCGGCCTCGAGGTAACGCAGGTCGGGGGGCAGGGCGCCGCCCTTGCTGTAGTCTGCGAAGGCGCGGTCGAGCGTGTCCCACTCGCCCGCTTCCGCGAGGATCGTCGCGTACGCGCCGAAATCGTTGTCCTCGCGGTACCCGGTGGCGAACAGCTCGGCATACACCGGCTCCGCCCGGTCGTACTCGTCGAGCTGGTAGGCGAGCCAGGCGTCCCAGCTGCGCGCCACCGGGTCGCCGGCCACGGCGGGCAGCCGCGGCGTCAGCCAGTCCGCCGCTTCGCGCCAGGCGTCGAGTTCCGCGAGCGCCTGCACGGCGTTGACCGCGTACGAAGGGTCGGCCGGAGCGAGCGCATTCGCTTCGGAAAAGAAACGGTGCGCATCGCGGTATACGCGTGCGGCGTGTAATTGCAGGCCGATGGAATTCAGGGTGAACGCATTGCGGCCGCGCTCGCCCTCGTCGGCAAAGCGGGCCTCGGCGGCACCGGCCGAGCCCGCGACCTCGAAGCGCTCCCACAGCTTCGAAAGGCGCTGGTCGAGGTCGTCGTCGCTCGTCGGGCCCCACGCGCCGTAGAGCCAGGCGCAGCGGTCGTTCGCAAGCAACGCGATGTGGTATTCGAACTCGTCGCCGTCGATGACGTCCGTGCCGGCGAACAGGCGCCCGGCGGCCGCGCCCTTCTCCACCTCGCGCTCGTCGTCGATGAAGTCGGAAGGGTAGTCCTCGCCGAACTGTTGCAGCGCCATCCGGTACATCGGGTGCGCAGGCGGGGCCGCACCCTGCCAGCAGCCCGGCACGACCACCATGCCGTAGCCGTCGGCGGACAGCGCGGCGTAGTCGGCGCCCTCGGCCGACTCGTGGACGTCGGTCCAGCGCTGCCAGCCCACGCCGGGCGAGCGCACGGCGTAGCCCCAGGTGGGCGAAGTGAAATCGGCGAGTCGGCCGGCCTTGCCACTTTCCGATGCCGCGGCCGCACTCATGCATGCCGCGAGCAGCACGAGGGCGGCCGCGGCTATCCGGTGACTGGAACTCATCGGGGCGCATTCTACGCGCCCCGGCGGCGCGTGCTGTGCGTCATTCGGCACTTTCGGCTTTGGCGCGAGCCGAGGCGCCTTTAGGAGCGGCCGTCAGGCCGCGAATGGTTTTGCACCTGCCGGCCGCGGCGATTACGTCACGGCATCCGGCCGCGTGCTACTCGTGGCGTTACCGCCCCTCCTACAGCTGGCTGCGGATCGGCAGCACCCGCATGAACCCGGCCACGAACCGGTCCCACCAGCTCGTCTGCGGTTCCTTGTCCTCGACGAACGGCCGGCCGTCGCGGTCCCAGCCGCGCCAGCGCAGGTCGCCGTCATCGAGAAACAACTCGTAGGCGTCGCTCTTCAGTCTCGCGAACACACGGTCGGCCATTTCCGTCGCGAGCACGGGGTCCCTGATCACGACCCCCATCTCCGTGTTCAGGTTTGCCGAGCGCGGATCGAAATTGAAAGACCCGATGAACGCTTCGTCGCGATCGACGATGAACGCCTTCGTGTGCAGCGTCGCCTTCGCGCCGGTCGCGGCGACGAGCTCGGCGCCGGCAACTTCGGAATCCGGCCGCGCCTCGTAGATCTTCACGCCGCCCTCGAGCAGGGGTTTCCGTGCGGGCGCGTAGCCGCCGTGCACGGAAAACTGGTTGTTCGCGGCGAGCGAGTTCGTGATGACGATCACGTCGATACCCTGTGCCGCCCGCGCGTTCAGCGCGTCGGTGCCCCACTTCCGCGGGACGAAGTACGGGGACACGATGATCAGCTGCCGCTCGGCCCGGACCAGCTCCTCCAGGAGCTCCTGCGCGATGAGCTTCGTGTCGTCGGCCTGCTCCTTCAAGCCCTTGTCCGGCGAATCGTAGACGAGCCGGTAGTCCGACCAGCGGAAGTCCTCCGTGCCGGCGCGGGCGAAGGCGGTGTAGCGATCCAGAACGGCCTCGGCGTAGCGGCTGTTGGGCACGTCCTCGTAGGCGCGGGCGAGCCGGGTGCGGACCTGTTCCAGGTCGCCTTCGGGATCGCTGCGCCCTTCGTAGAACGCGCCGACGGGCAGCGCCGTCTCGTGGTTCCAGTACAGGTCGAACATTTCGGACACGTCCGTCACGACCGGGCCGATGCCGATGACGTCGAGATCACCGAAGTTCACGTCCTCGCGCGCGGCGAAATACTCCGCGGCGATGTTGCGCCCGCCGATGATCGTCACCTGGTTGTCCACGGTGAAGGACTTGTTGTGCATGCGCCGGTTCACGCGGCCGAAGTCGGCGATCGCCCCGAGCGGCCGCCCGGCAAAGCCGCGGTTGAAGGGGTTGAAGATGCGGATCTCGACGTTCGGGTGGTGATCCAGCGCAGCCATGCCGGGGTCGTAGCCCGACGTGAACATGTCGTCCAGGAGAAACCGCACACGCACCCCGCGGTCGGCCGCCCGCACGAGGGCATGCAGGAAAGCCCGGCCGACCAGGTCGTCCTTGATGAGGTAGTACTGCAGGTCGATGCTTTTCTCGGCCTGTTCCGCCAGCAACAGGCGGGCCGCCAGCGCATCGATGCCGTTCGGCAACTCGTGGAAGCCCGACTGTCCCGCCGGGTGCTGCGCCGCCTCCGCCGCGTACTTGCCGGCCAGGCGGGTGCCGGCGGTGTCGTCGATGACGGTCGAGGGAGTCCGGGGGTAATCGAAATCGATGCCGGCGCACGCGCCGATGAACACCGGGGATACGAGCAGGAGAATTATTCTTGTGATCCTGTTCATGCCACAATCATACGGTGCGCCCGGTCGACACTCCAAACGCAACCCCTGCCTGCCGGCCTCCTGAATACGCCGGCGTATGAGCCCCGACACGGCGTTGTCGCGCATCCTCGCGCGCCTGCGTGACTTCGCCTGGCTCTGGATCCTCCTGTTCTGCGTCGCGGTCGGCGTGTACGCGGCGTTGCGCGAGCCGCTGACCGGCCCGGAGGGCGAGCTCCACTACGGCGCACTGTCGATACTCCCGGCCATCGCGACGCTGGTCATCTGCTTCGTCACGCGCAACGTTATCCTCGCGCTGTTCATGGGCATCATTGTCGGCGGGCTCATCAGCACCGACTACAACGTCATCCAGGCCTACCTCATTCCCAACATCGGGACGCCGCGGTTCGCCGAAATCCTGCTCGTGTACCTGTGGGCGCTGGGCGGGCTATTGGGACTCTGGAACCGCAACGGCGGCGCGTGGCACTTCGCGACGTTCGTCTCGTCGCGGTTCGTGCACTCGCGGCGTTCCGCGATGTTCTTCGCCTGGGTGCTCGGCATGCTGTTCCACCAGGGCGGCACAGTGAGCACGGTGCTGACCGGTACGACCGTCCGCCCGGTCGCGGACCGTGAAAAGGTGGCGCACGAGGAACTCTCCTACATCGTCGACTCGACCGCGTCGCCCGTCGCGACGATCATCCCGTTCAATGCCTGGCCGCTGTATGTCGGCGGCCTGATCGCAATCCCGTCGCTCGCGGCGGAGATTCCAGACCGCGATGCCGCCGTCGCGCTGTTCATGCAGGCGCTGCCGTACAATTTCTACAGCTGGATCGCCGTCGGCCTGACGCTCCTGTTCGCGCTCGGCGTGCTGCCGATCGTCGGCGCGCCGATGCGCCGCGCGCGGGAGCGCGTACTCGCGACCGGCGCCCTCGATGCGCCCGACGCCGAGCCGATGATTTCGAAGGAGCTCACGACTGTAGACGTCGCCCCCGGCTACCGGCCCTCCCTGCTCGACTTCTTCGTGCCGATCGGGGTGCTGCTCGCCGTCGCGATACTGCCGTACCTGCTCGCGGGCCGGCTCATGATCTTCGAGGCCTTCGGGCTCGCCCTCGTCGCGGCCGTCGTGCTGTCCCTGTTGCGTGGCATGAGCACCAAGGATGCATTCGACGGGCTGGTCGACGGCGTCAAGGGCGTGACCGTCGGCGCCATCATCCTGGGCCTCGCCGTGACGCTCGGCGGCGTGTCGGACGCGCTCGGCGCCGCCGACTGGGTGATCCAGTCGACGGCCGCGGGACTGACGTCCGTACCGTGGGTATTGCCCGGCCTCCTCACCCTGCTGTGCATGGCGATCTCGTTTTCCGTCGGCACGTCCTGGGGCACGTATGCCGTCGTCTTCCCGATTGCGCTGCCGCTCGCCTTCGCGATCGCTCCGGACCCGATGTACGTCTCTCTGTGCTTCGGCGCGATCATGGGCGGCTCGGTCTTCGGCGACCAGTGTTCGCCTATTTCCGACACGACGATTCTCTCCGCCCTGTCCTGCGGCGCCGACCTGATGGATCACGTCGTCACGCAGCTGCCGCTCGCGCTGGCCGCGGCCGGCGCGGCCATCGTGCTCTGCACGGCCATCGCACTCGGTATCGGCTGACCGGGACGGACGAGGCGGCGGGTGCGCCCGCGGCACGGGCGGATCGGCAGCGGCCGGCCGTTTCTCAACAGGCTGCCGGGGCTGATATATAATGCGCCCCTTCCAGCCGGCCGGCGGGGTCACGGCAGGCCATCAAGCTCCGGAGCAGTGCGTTGAATCGGGACCAGAAATTTTTCGACTTGTATTCGCTCGTCATCGGCGGACTCGCCGCCATCGGCCTCGCACTTTTCATCCTCGCGATGGAAATGGCCGAAGTCACCCAGGGCGTGTACACGCAGGAAACCGACGAATTCCAGGCCGCGATCAACGAACGGATCCAGCCGCTCAGCCAGGTCTACCTGCCCGGCGAGGCGGATGCCGCGGCGCGGCCCGCCGCGTCGGCCCCGGCCGCGCCGGAACCGGTCGCAACGACGATGACCGGCCCGCAGGTCTACAACAGCGCGTGCATCGCCTGCCACGGCACGGGCGTGGGGGGCGCGCCCAAGGTCGGCGACCCGGCCGTCTGGGCGGAGCGCATGGCGAAGGGCATGGAAACCCTGAGCCAGCACGCGATCGAGGGCTTCATCGGCTCCGCCGGCGTGATGCCCGCAAAGGGCGGCCGCACCGACCTGTCCGACGAGGAAGTCGTCGACGCCGTCCGGTACATGGTCGACGAGTCGACGTAACGCAGCGCTCGCGACCATCGTTACGGCCGTAGGAGCGGCGGTACGCCGCGACTTGCAGGCGGCCGGATTGGAGCGACGCTTCTCCCGCACCCGGACGCCGCGAACCCTTCGCGGCCTGACGGCCGCTCCTACAGGTAACCTGATCGCACGAACCATTCGCGGCCTGACGGCCGCTCCTACTCCAGCCCGCGCAGGCCCACGGCTTCCGCGACGTGCCGGACCTCGATCGACGGCGACGCCGCGAGGTCGGCGATCGTCCGCGCGACACGCAGGATCCGGTGATAGGCGCGTACCGACAGCCCGAAGCGGTCGGCCGCGGTGTCGAGCAGGCGCCAGCCGTCGTCGGTGAGCCTGCAGGCCTGCTGCACGTCGCCCGCAGGAATGCGCGCATTGCACACGCCGTTGCGGGCCAGTTGCCGTTCGCGCGCCGCAATCACCCGCGCCTGGACGGCGGCGCTTTGCTCCCCGCCGGGCGCATCGCCCCGCAACAGTTCGCGCGGCGGACGGTGTACTTCCACGCACAGGTCGATGCGGTCGAGCAACGGTCCCGAGATGCGGGCGCGGTAGCTCGCGACCCGCTCCGCACTGCAGTTACACGAGCCGCTGGCGTCGCCGAGGTAGCCGCAGGGACAGGGATTCATCGCGGCGACGAGCTGGAACATCGCCGGGAAATCCTCCTGCCGTCGCGCCCGCGATATCGTGATGCAGCCCGCCTCGAGCGGTTCGCGCAGGACCTCGAGCACGTGGCGGCTGAACTCCGGCAGCTCGTCTAAGAACAGGACCCCGTTGTGGGCGCGGGACACCTCGCCGGGCCGGGGCTCGGGGCCGCCGCCGATCAGCGCGGCGGCGGACGCGGTATGGTGCGGGGCGCGGAACGGGCGCACCCGCCAGCGATCGAGGTCGGGCGGGCGCCCGAGGACGGATTCGACGGCCGCCGTCTCGATTGCCTCCTGTTCCGACATCGGCGGCAGGATGCCCGGCAGCCGCGCCGCCAGCATGCTCTTGCCGGTGCCCGGGGGCCCGCTCATCAGCAGGTTGTGCCCGCCCGCGGCGGCGATCTCCAGTGCGCGTTTCGCGCTAGCCTGGCCCCGTACGTCCGCGAGGTCCGGCGCAAGAGGCTTCCCGGTCGCCGGCTGACATTTCGCCAGCAGGTCGAGGCCATCGCCGCCCTGCAGGTGGCCGGTGACGTCGAGCAGGCGGTCGGCGACCCGGGTCCCGTCGCTGACGAGCGCCGCTTCGGCGCCGTTGTCGCGCGGCACGACGAGACGTCGATTGACGGCCGCGGCCTTGAGCGCCGCGGGCAGTACGCCGGGTACGCTCCTCAGTTCGCCGTTCAGCGCGAGTTCGCCGTACCACTCGCAGTCGTCGAGATTGCCCGCCCGGACCTGCCCGCTCGCAAGGAGAATGCCGAGCGCGATCGCGAGATCGAAACGCCCGCCCGTCTTCGGCATGTCGGCCGGTGCCAGACTCACGGTGATGCGGCCTCGCGGCAGGTCGAAGCCCGAGCTCAACAGCGCGCCACGCACCCGGTCACGGCTTTCCCGCACCGCCGTCGCCGGCATGCCCACGATATTGAAGACGGGCAACCCGCCGGAGAGAAGCACCTCGATCGCGACCGGCGGCGCGAGCGTGCCGACCTGGGCACGGCTGTGCAGGATCGCGATGCCTCCCATACCGGCCCTCCCTGGCCGCCGTAGGAGCGGCGCTCGCGCCGCGAATTGTTCGCGCGATGCGGCCGCGGTGGAAACGTCGTTCGATCCGGCCGCGACGCTTCTGCCGTAGCAGCCGGCCGTGCCAAATTCGCGGCGCGAGCGCCGCTCCTACGGCGGCCCGGTCTCCAGCGCACGCACCTTTGCCTCGAGTGCGTCGAGTTTCTCCCGCGTGCGCGCGAGCACGGCTTCCTGCACTTCGAACTCCTCGCGCGTCACGAGATCGAGCTTTGCGAGTCCCTGCGCCAGCACCGAGCGGAAGTTCGCCTCGATTTCGTCCTGCATCGCGCGCAGGTTCGCCGGCAGGCTTTCGGCGAGGCGGCTCGCCAGGCGCTCGATCTCCTCGCGCCCGGGCGGGAACGGCCGGCTCACGCCGCACCCCCGGCCATATGCTTGTGCCATTGCAGCGCATGCATTGCATCGCTGCCAGCGCCGTTTGTGCGCGATTGCACTGGTTTCGATCGCAACTCATCGAAACGGGGCAGGGCTCGATTCGCCACGCACCGGGGTGGTGCGCCTGCGCTCGCTGAAAAATCGCATGTTGCTGAATTCATAAGCATTTCCGACGTTGGCACGATTGCTGCTTTTAAGGCTCCCGGGAACGGGGCGTCACTGCCCACAACTTAACGGGAGCACATCGAAAATGAAAGTAACGACGAAAGCAGGCGTGGTTGCGACCCTCATCCTCGCGAGCGGGCTGGCCCAGGCGGACTGGTCGGTAAACCTCGGTTATGCCAGCGAGTACTATTACCGCGGCATCTTCCAGAAGAACTCGTCCGCGAACGGCGGCATCAACTTCGAGGCCGGCGGGTTCTACGCCGGGACGTGGGCGGCCGACGTCGGCGACGGCCTGGAAGTGGACGGGTTCTTCGGCTACGGCATGGACCTCGGCGAGATCGGGCTGTCCGCAGGCTACACGGGCTACTTCTACACGGGCGACTTCGACGACACCTACCAGGAAATCAACCTGGGCGGCAGCTTCGGCATCGCGTCGCTCGACGTCGCCGTCGGCCAGTACGAGAACTTCGAGGGTCCCACGCTCGATTACACCTACTACGCCCTGACGCTCGAGCAGAACGGCTTGTACGGCAAGTACGCGGGCTTCTCACAGGACTTCGATGGCAGCTATCTCGAACTCGGCTACGGCGCGACAGTGGCCGACATAGATTTCGGCATCGTCCTCATCATCAACGACGAGGACCTGAACGGCACCGACGGCAACGACGAGAACGTCATCTTCACGGTCGGCAAGACTTTCGACCTTCAGTAGCGCACGACCGAGGGTCGCAACGGCATGACGCAAGACAGAGGAGCGACCTGCCTACGTCCAGGTCGCGGCGTTAGCGCCGCTGCAACTCACGGGATTCCCGCCACGCACGATTCGCGGCCTTACGGCCGCTCTGAGCTCGCGGGATTCCAGCTACCTGCAATTCGCGGCGTTACCGCCGCTCGGACCTCGCGGGATTCCAGCCACCTGCAATTCGCGGCGTTACCGCCGCTCGGACCTCGCGGGATTCCAGCCACCTACAATTCGCGGCATTACCGCCGCTCCAACAGGGGATTTTCATGAAAATGATCACGGCGATCATAAAGCCCTTCAAACTGGACGATGTGCGCCAGGCGGTTGCCGATATCGGCATCCAGGGCATCACGGTAACCGAGGTCAAGGGCTTCGGCCGCCAGCGCGGCCACACCGAGCTCTACCGTGGCGCCGAGTACGTCGTTGACTTCCTGCCGAAAGCCAAGATCGAACTGGCCGTCGACGACGCCATCGCGGAGCAGGTCATCGAGGCCATCGCCAACACCGCGCGTACCGGCAAGATCGGCGACGGCAAGATCTTCGTCACCGAACTGACCGAGGCCATCCGCATCCGTACCGGCGAGACCGGTCCCGAAGCCGTTTGAAGGAGGACTTCTGATGGAAGACCAGATCACCCAGGTTTCGGCGTCGGTCACTGAGCTGGCCTATGCGCTGGACACCTTTTATTTCCTCGTCATGGGCGCCCTCGTCATGTGGATGGCGGCGGGCTTCACGATGCTCGAGGCAGGCCTCGTCCGCGCCAAGAACACGGCCGAGATCCTCACCAAGAACGTCGGTCTCTACGCGATCGCGTGCATCATGTACATGCTGTGCGGCTACGCGATCATGTACCCCGGCGGCGATTTCGCGGGCGGCGTATTCGGGCCGCTCTCGACGCTCGGCAGCGGGCTGCTCGGCAAGTCGGACAACGACGTCGCGGGCGTGCTCGCCGGCGACGCGTACTACTCCGGCCTGTCGGACTTCTTCTTCCAGGTCGTGTTCGTCGCGACCGCCATGTCCATCGTCTCCGGCGCGGTCGCCGAACGCATGAAGCTGTGGTCGTTCTTCCTGTTCGCCGTGATCCTCACGAGTCTCATCTACCCGGTGCAGGGTTTCTGGAAATGGGGCGGCGGCTGGCTGGCCGAGGGCGGCTTCGTCGACTTCGCCGGCTCCGGCATCGTGCACTTGACGGGTGCCTCGGCTGCGCTCGCCGGCGTGCTGCTGCTCGGGCCGCGCAAGGGCAAGTACGGCCCGGGCGGGCAGGTCAACGCCATCCCCGGCTGCAACCTGCCGCTGTCGACGCTCGGCACGCTGATCCTGTGGCTCGGCTGGTTCGGGTTCAACGGCGGCTCGGAGCTCAAGGTGTCGAACGTCGGCGAAGCGAATGCCGTGGCACTCGTGTTCGTGAACACGAACATGGCCGCCGCCGGCGGGCTCATCGCCGCGCTCATCCTTTCGCGCTTCTGGTTCGGCAAGGCGGACCTCACGATGGCGCTGAACGGCGCGCTGGCCGGGCTCGTCGCGATCACCGCCCAGCCGCTGACGCCGGCTCCGCTACTCGCGACGGCGATCGGCATCGTCGGCGGCCTGCTCGTCGTCGGTGCGATCGTGACGATGGACAAGCTGAAGATCGACGACCCGGTCGGCGCGATCTCGGTGCACGGCGTCGTCGGCATGTGGGGCCTGCTCGCGGTCTGCCTGAGCGACGAAGCCGCAACGTTCAAGTGGCAGCTCATCGGGCTCGTCTCGATCCTCGCCTGGGTGTTCCTGACGAGCCTGCTCGTCTGGTTCGTGATCCGGATGGTCGTCGGTATCCGGGTATCCGAGGAGGAGGAGTACGAAGGCGTCGACCGTTCCGAGTGCGGCCTCGAGGCCTACCCGGAATTCTCGAAAGCCGACTAGTCCCCTGACGGGGGGCTGCCCGGAATTCGTGCAACGGCGAATACGGGCAGTCCCCCGGACCTTTGCTGCAGCTTTTCCCCCGAGAAAGCAGATTGGCGGGCCTTCGGGCCCGCCTTTTTTGCTGGAGTGGGCGCCACCCCCGCTCCAGCGGCCCAAATCCGCACGATTCGCTGTGATCGGTGTCACAACAACCCGAAGTCGGCCATGCTCTAATAGCGCAAGCAGGCGCACCCGGCCCTGGGCAGGGTGCGCAAAGGCAGGCACCCGATGAAACGGAACGATCACAGCAGAGCTTTACGCCGCGCGGCACTCGGGCTGTTCGCAGCAGTTCTGGGTGCGGGCACCGCGCACGCGAGCGACATCTACCGCTACACGGACACCGAGGGCAACGTTCACTACGTGGACCGGCCCACAGGCGCGCCGAGCGAGGAACGGGTGGCCATCAGCTCGAAACCGACGAACCCGGCGCAGGTCCAGGCGCGGGCGCAGACCCGCTACGGGCGTGACGCCGCCGACGAGGCCGCGGGCGAAGAGGCCGACAAGCCCACCCGCGCGGAGCGCGCGGCCGCCGCCAAAGAGCGCGCGGACAAGTGCCAGCAGTATCGCGACCAGCTCGAAACCTACGTCATGTCGCGCCGCCTGTACCGCGAAGCGCCGAACGGCGAGCGCGAGTACCTCGATGACAGCGAAGTTGCGGAAGCACGCAGCAAGGCCGAGGAAATGGTCGTCGAGCACTGCGACTGAGGCCACCTGGGCGTCGCTGCCGCGCGCGGGCGCTTGTAGTACATTGCGGGCTGCGTCTCCGGGAGCCCCTGTTTGAGCCCTGACCTCGGCCATCGGCCGGAACAGCCGCCGGCGGGCAGCCAGGCCTACCTGCCGGATTTCTGTGCGGCCGGCACGGTCTTCGTGGCCGTGCTCATCGCCGAACTCGTCGCCATCGCGCTGACACTCGCGGCGCACGACGAGGGCCGTTTTTTCGTCGAGCTCTACGGCATCTCCTTTTACGTGTTGTGGTTCGCCCTGCTCGGCTGCGCGATCATGTGCAAGCTGCGCGCACGGCTGGAAGGCGCCGGCAAGACGCGCGCGTTCGTGTTCAGCTTCCTCATACTTCTCCTGCTGTGCCTCGCGCTCGCGGAACTCGCCTGGCAGCTCGGCCGGTACTTCGCGGCGCTGCTCGTCATCGAGAGCAGCCACGTCGCCTTCGTCGGCCGCACCTTCGCCATCGGCGCGATCGTGATCGCCCTCGCCATGCGCTACCTCTACGTGTCGAGCGAATGGCGCCGGAGCATCCTGCTCGAAGCGCAGGCGCGCGTCAGCGCACTGCAGGCGCTCATCCGGCCGCACTTCCTGTTCAACAGCATGAACACCATTGCATCCCTGACGCGGACCGACCCACGGCAGGCCGAGGAAGCGGTCGAGGACCTCTCCGACCTCCTGCGCGCGAACCTCGGCGGCGCGAAGGACAAAACGACGCTGAAGCAGGAACTCGAACTCGCCGCCATCTACCAGCGCATCGAGAAGCTCCGCCTGGGCAGCCGCCTCGAAGTGCGCTGGGACGTGGCGGCGCTACCCATGCGGGCGCTGATCCCGAGCCTCACGATCCAGCCGCTCCTCGAGAACGCGATCTACCATGGCATCGAACAGCTACCGGACGGCGGGCGCATCACGGTGACGGGCCGGCGCGAGGGCGATCGGCTGTCCATCGAGATCGCCAACCCGGTCTCGGCGACCGCGAGGCGCACCAAGGAGGGCAACCGGATGGCCCTTTCCAACATCCGCCAGCGCTACGAACTCGCGTACGGACCGCGTGCGAGCGTCGACGTCCGACAGGAGAATGGCCAGTACACGGTCGCGCTGTGCTTCCCGGTGGACGGCGGAGCGTCCGGGTGAGGGTGCTCATCGTGGATGACGAGCCGCCGGCGCGGGAGCGCCTGCGGCAGATCGTCGGTGACATCGAGGGTTACGCCGTCGCGGGCGTTGCGGCCAACGGCGAGGAAGCCCTGCGCATGGTGGCCGGTGAACGGCCGGACATCGTGCTCCTGGACATTCGTATGCCGGGCATCGATGGCATCGAAACCGCCAACTACCTGAACAAGCTTGCCGATCCTCCCGCGATCGTCTTCACGACCGCGTACGACGAGTACGCCATCGACGCGTTCGATGCACGTGCGGTCGGCTACGTCCTGAAACCGGTCCGCCGTGAACGCCTCGCCAGTGCGCTGGCACATGCCTCGCGGCTGGCACGTGCGACAATCGAGGAGCTCGGTCGCACCGGCGGGATCGCAGCCAGACGCCGCCACGTGTGCGCGGGTTCCCGCGAGAAGCTGACACTCATCGACATCGACACCGTCAACTTCTTCTGCGCCGACCAGAAGTACGTCGCCGTGCACCACGACGGCGGAACCAGCCTCATCGACGATTCGCTGAAGTCGCTTGAGGACGAGTTTGCCGACGAGTTCGTCCGAATCCATCGCGGCGCACTCGTGGCAGTCGCCCGCATCGACGCGCTTTTGCGCACGGCGGACGGCCGCCTGCGCGTCGCCCTGCGCGACGGCTCGCATCCCGACGACAAACAACTGATAATCAGCCGCCGGCACGTCGCCGACGTTCGCCGCCGGCTCAAGGGATCCTGACGACGGAGGCAGGTACGCCGTTGAAACTCCGTATTGCAACGCGCAAGAGCGCGCTGGCGCTGTGGCAGGCCGGACACGTCGCGGAACGGCTTCGCACGCTCGCCGGCGTGAGCGAAGTCGAGCTCGTGCCGATGACGACGCGCGGCGACGAAATCCAGGACCGCAGCCTGCAGGCCGTGGGCGGCAAGGGCCTTTTCATCAAGGAACTCGAAGTCGCGCTCGAGGAGGGTCGCGCCGACGTCGCCGTGCATTCCATGAAGGACGTGCCCGGCGAACTGCCGGCGGGCTTCGCCATCGCTGCCGTGCTCGGCCGCGCGAATCCGGCGGATGCGCTGATCGGGCGCAGGGGCATGCGGCTCGAGGCGCTGGACGACGGCGCAGTAGTCGGCAGTTCGAGTCTCCGGCGCGCGGCGCAGTTGAAGCGCCTGCGCCCGGGGCTAAAGGTCCTGCCGTTGCGCGGCAACGTAAACACGCGCCTTCAGAAACTCGAGGCGGGCGAGTTCGACGCCATCGTGCTGGCCGTGGCCGGGCTCGAACGCCTGGGGCTCGCCGGGCACATCAGCCAGGTCTTCACCTGCGAGGAAATGCTGCCGGCCGCCGCACAGGGCGTGCTCGGCATCGAGTGCCGGGCCGGCGATGCACGCATACTCGACGTCGTCGCCGCGCTCAATGACCCGGCCACAGCCGTGACGACGGCCGCGGAACGGGCGGTCGCACGCCGCTTCAACGCGAGCTGCCTGTCGCCGGTCGCCGCGCATGCCCGTACGTCGGGCGACGAACTCACGATCACGGCGCTCGTGGCGACGCCCGACGGGCGCCGCTGCCTGCGCGACAGCTTGTGCGGCAAGGTGGAGCGCGCCGAGGCCATCGGCCGCGCGCTGGCGGAACGGATGCTCGGTCACGGTGCGCGCGAGATCCTCGATGAGGCCGAGCGGGCGGTCAGCGGATCGCGGCGTGCCTGACCGCCTGCCGCCCGGCTACGCGGTCCTCGTCACGCGCCCGCGCACGCAGGCAGACGAACTCACTGCCGCCATCCGCGACGCGGGGGGCGAAGCCGTGGAGTTCCCGGTCATCGAGATCCGGGCACGCGACCCGGCGGCCGTCGCCGCCGATGCGGCCGCGCTGCCCGTCCCCGATGTCACGATTTTCGTGAGTTCGAACGCCGTGCAGCACGGCATCGCGTACGGCGGCGGCCGGCTCGCCGCCATAGGCCCGGCAACGGCCGCCGAAATCCGCCGCTGCGGGCGGACCGTCGACATCGAGCCGGCGGGCGGCTTCGACAGCGAAAGCCTGCTGGCCCTGCCGGCCTTCGCCGACATCCGTGGCCGCACGGTGCGCATCGTCCGCGGGAATGCCGGCCGGGAACTGCTCGCCGCGGAGCTTGCCGGCCGCGGTGCGCGGGTGGACTACCTGGCAGCGTACACGCGCGCGCTGCCTGCCCACCCGCCGGCGCTCGTCGAGGCCGTGGCCGGCCGCTGGCGCCGCGGCGACATCCGCGCCGTCGTCGTCATGAGCGTGGAATCGCTCGACAACCTGGCCCGCCTCCTGCCCGCCGAATGCCGGCCGGGAGCCGCCGGACCGCTACTGGTGACCCCTGCTGCACGTGTGTTAAAAGAGTTCGGGCTGCGATACCCGGGCTGCCCCGGAGCCCTGGCCGACGGACCCCGGGCGCGCGAACTCCTCGACTGCATCGTAACGAGCGCCCGCGCATCGGCGCCGCCCGGCCTACCGGACTGACGACATGAGCGAAACCGAGAACCCGAACCGCAATTCGCCGGTCGTCGACGCCGATTTCGACGAGCCGGCGCAGGCGCCCGGCAATGACGACGCCGGCAGACCGGCGCCGGCCGCGAGGCGCGGTTCAGGATGGACGGCGAGCATCGCCTGGCTTGCGCTCTTCGTAGCGCTCGCCGCCCTGGCGGGCCTCGGGTATCGCGCGTTCGAGGATTTCCGTGCCGGGCCCGCCGAGGCGGCGGATGCCGCGGCGCTCGCCGCCCTGGAACGGGACGTCGACGCGGCGCTCGGGACGATGCGCGAGGCGCAGGCCGAGCTCGAATCGCGACTCGAGGCGGCCGTCGCCGACGCCGGCGACGAGCGTGCTGCGCTCGAGGACCTGCAGGAGGAGCTCGAAGCACTCGACGACGAAGCCCGGGTACTCGAGTCGCTCGCGCCCCGCGTGAACGCCGTGGAGCGCTCGCTCGCCAACCTGCAGGGCATTTCGGTCGATGCCCGCACAGGCTTCCTGCTCGCGGAAGCCGAATACTACATGCAGATCGCGAACGCCCAGCTGCAGCTCGCCGGCAACCCGGAACTCGCGGCGCTGGCGCTCGGGCAGGCCGACGACCGCCTGGCGCAGGTCGGCGACCCCGCATTGACGGAGGTGCGGCGGGCCGTCGCCGACGAGCGCGCCGCGCTCGAGCTCATGGAAGGACCGGACCTCGCCGGGGTGACGCTGACGCTCGGCAGCCTGGCCCAGGTCGTCGAATCGCTCCCGCTCGCGGGCAGCCGGGCGGATGCCCGCCGCGACGCGGCCGCGGAGGGCGAGGACGGCGGTGCATTCGACCGTGCCTGGCAGTCCGTGAAAAACGCCTTCAGCGGCGCCTTTTCCTACACCGCGCCGGCCGAGGCCGACCGGCCGCTCCTCGCGCCGGACGCCGAGCCGCTGATTCGCAGCAATCTTGCACTGCAACTCCAGGCGGCGCGGCTCGCCCTGCTGCGCGGTGAAGAGGACCTGTTCCGGCAGAGCCTCGAGGACGCGGAGCGCTGGCTTGAAACCTATTTCGACACGGACTCGGCGCCCGTTGCCGGCGCGCTCGAGACGATCGGGGAGATCCGCGGGAACTACCGCCCGATCGCCAGGCCCGACATCTCGGAATCCCTGAAGCTCCTGCGACAGCACCAGTCCCTGGCGGAACCCGCCGCATGAAGTTCGGGCTGATCGTCGTGCTGGTCGCGCTCGCGAGCGCGGTCGCGTTCCAGGCCTTGCTCGCGGACCCGGGTTACGTGGTAATCGAGATGCGTGGCCACGTGCTCCAGATGTCGGTGCCTGCTCTCGCGGCGCTCGTCGTGCTCGTCGTGTTCGCGCTTCTCGTCGTGCGCTGGATCGTGGTCGCGCCGCGGCGCCTCGGCGAGGCGGCCGGCCGTTACCGCGCCGTGCGTTCCGGGCAGAAGCTGACACGCGGCATGATCGAGGTGGCGGAAGGAAATCTCGCCCACGGCGAGAAACTCCTCGCCCGTGCCGCCGGCAGCAGTGACGCCCCGCTCTTCAATTACCTGCAGGCGGCGCGGGCCGCACACCTGCAGGGGCACGACGATCGCCGCGACGAATGGCTGCGGCTCGCCTACACCGAAACGCCCGAGGCGACGAACGCGGTGCTGCTGACGCAGGCCGAGTTCCAGCTCGATCGCAACGACTACGAACGGGCGCTGGCGACGCTGCGCAAGATCGAGGAGGGCCACCGGGATCACGGGTACGCGGCGGAGCTGCTCGGCCGCATCTATTACCGGCTCGGCGACTGGGACAGCCTGGCCGCGCTCCTCCCGCGGCTCGGGAAGCAGCGGACGATCAGGCCGGAAACGCTGGAACTCTGGTCGGTGGCCGTCTACAGCGCCGGACTCCAAAAAGCGGTCACGGGCGACGAGGTCCTCGCGGCCTGGAAAGAGCTTCCCCGCCCACTGCGCAGCAACGTGGCGCTGCTCGATGCGTACTACACGGCGCTGATTCGCACCGGCATGCACGAGAAGGCGGAGAAGGATCTCGTGCAGGAATTGAACGGCGACTGGCGCACACCGCTCGTGCGCCTGTACGGGCTCGTCCCGGGCAACGACGCCAGCCGCCAGCTCAAGCGCGCCGAAACCTGGCTTGCGAGCCACCCGGACGACCCGGAACTGCTGCTGGCGGCGGCGCGCCTCTGCCTCAGGAACGAGCTGTGGGGCAAGGCCCGCAGTTATCTCGAGACGGTGCTCGGCGTGAAACCGACACCGGAGGCCTACCAGGAATACGGCCGGCTGCTCGCCCGGCTCGGCGAGACGGATGCAGCCGCCGACGCGTTTCGCGACGGGCTCCTGCTCGTGGCAGGGTCACAGGCGACGGCGCTTCCGCATCTCCCGCAGGAGCGGGTGTAAGGCGCACCGCCGCTCCTACGGCTGGCTGCGCTTCGACCCGAGCCACTCGGTGAGAGGTTCCCACTCGGCCCAGTCGGGCCAGGCGAGGTACTCGGGGAGCTCGAAGATGCCGAGGCCGCGGGAATACGCGCGAATGTAATTCTGCGCCTCGCGCAGCGCCGCGATGTACGGCACCCGGGTCTTCTCGAGGTAGGCGTCGAGGTCGTCCCAGATCAGCGTGTTGTCGCGCACGCGGTTCGCGACGGTGCCGATGCGCACCTGCTTGCGGTCCACCTTGCCGACGTTTTTCAGCTCTTCGAGGAAGTTGGACGTCGCCTGCATGTCGATCGTCGAGGGCAGCACGGGCACGATGATGGTTTCGGCGTGGTTCACGAGGTCGGTCAGTTCAGCACCGTGCGAGCGCGCCGGCGCGTCGATCACCAGCACGTCCGCGCTGCGCGGTGCGTGCCGCAGGCCGTCTTCGAACGCGGCGACGCCGTGGATTTCGGGCCGGTCGGCGGGCCGGCGCTCGAGCCAGTCGAGGCTCGAGCGCTGCGTGTCGTAGTCCGCGAGCGCAACGGTCGCACCTTCGGTCGCGAACCAGGAAGCGATGTTCGTGGCGAGGGTGCTCTTCCCGCTCCCCCCCTTCGCATTCATTACCATTATGTGCCGCATCAGTAACCTCGGATTTTCTTATCGCTGGAATTTTTCTGTGACTATTTTTTTTAAGTGTCCGATCGTCCAACTCGTCGAAGGATGCATCTTCGTTGCCGGCAGGCAATTTATGTAAACTACAGACGCGGCAGGAAAAAGTCCATTCGCGCACCGGCGCCGCAACGGTCGCGCCAGCGCCCGCTCCCGGGCGCGATGCTCCGACGAGACGACCGGCCGATGCAGATTCGCTACGTGCAAATGGAAGGCGCAGGCAACCGGATACTCGTCGTGGACGAGCGACGCCATCGGCGCGCGCCGCCGTCGCCGGATGCGATCCGTGCGCTCGGCGATACCGCGACCGGCCCCGGCTTCGACCAGCTCATGTGGGTGTTGCCGGCCGCTTCCGCGGGCGCCGTTGCGAGCTACCGCGTCTTCAACCGGGACGGCAGCGAAGTGGAGCAGTGCGGCAACGGGGTACGCTGCGTCGCGCGCCTGCTGGCGGATGCGGGCGATGCGCCGGCGGCCTTCTGGCTCGAGAGCCCGGCGGGCCCCGTCGAGGCCCGGATCACCGCGCCCGGCCGCGTGGCGGTCGACATGGGCGTTCCGGAGTTCAACCCCGAAAAAATACCCTTCGTCGCGGAACGTGAGGCGAATTTCTACGATCTCGACGTGAATGGCCAAACCTTCAAAATCGGCGCCGTATCCATGGGGAACCCGCACTGCGTGCTGGACGTGGACGACGTGTCCGGGGCCGACGTCGCTTCGCTGGGTCCACGGCTCGAACGGCATCACCGCTTCCCGGCCCGTACCAATGTCGGTTTCATGGCCCGGCGCACACGGGACGAAATCGACCTTCGCGTCTTCGAACGCGGCGTCGGCGAAACGCTTGCGTGCGGCACCGGCGCGTGCGCCGCGGTCGCCGTCGGGCGCCGGCGCGGCGAGCTCGACGCCAACGTGCGCGTCAATCTGCCGGGCGGGCAACTCGTGGTAAGCTGGCCGCGGAGCGTCGACAGGGTCTGGCTGACGGGCAACGCCGAACCCTTACGGGAAGGAATCATCGATCTATGAGTACCCAGCGCAAGCCGGACTACCTCGAGGACGGCCTCTCCGAGGATCGGGTGCACGACTACCTGAAACTTCACCCCGACTTCTTCGAGCGCCACCCGGCGCTGCTCGGCTCGCTGCGCCTGCCGCACGCGACCGGCGGCGCGGTGTCGCTCGTCGAACGGCAGGTGTCGGTGCTGCGACAGAAGGACCTGAAAACCGAGCGCCGGCTGAAAGACCTCATTGAAGTCGCGCGCGCGAACGACGTGCTGGCCGCGAAGATTCACACTCTGTCGCTCCGGCTGCTCGCGGCACCGAACCTCGAGGTGACGATCGCCGCCGTCGAGGAGGCCGTGCGCGCCGGATTTGGCGCCGACCAGTCCGTGCTGGTCGTCTTCGGCGACCCGGCCGACTTCGCCCGGGCCGTGCGCGGCCGCTTTCTGCGCGCGCTCGAGCGGGACGATCCGGCGCTCGGTCCGTTCGGCACGTTCCTCGCGAGCGGCAACCCGCGCTGCGGCCAGGCACGCGACGCACAACTCGAATTTCTCTTCAAGGACGATGCCGGCGACGTGGGCTCGGTCGCTCTCATCCCGCTCGGCAGCAAGTCGGAGACCGGATTCCTCGCGATCGGCAGCGCCGACTCGAACCGCTTTCACCCCGGCATGAGCATGGATTTCCTCTCGCGCGTCGGCGAACTGGTGGCGGCGGCCCTCGCCCGATATTGACAGGCCGGCGGCGGCAGCCCCGGGCTTCCCGTCATGGACGATGCCGAACGCGCCTGGATAGACCGCTTCTCGCGCCACCTCGCGCTGGAACGGCGGCTCTCGCCGCTCACCTGCCAGCATTACGGCCGCGATCTCGACACGCTTGCCGCCTGGTGCGCCGGGGCGGGTATCGCAAGCTGGGATGCCGTGGACAGCGGGCACATTCGCGCGTTCGCCGCTGCCCTCCACCGGCAAGGGCTTTCGAGCCGCAGCATCCAGCGCCGGCTGTCGGCCGTGCGGACGTTCTATCGGTATCTCCGCCGCGAGAAAAAGGTCCGGCAGAATCCCGCCGAGACCGTCTCCGCACCGCGGGGCAAGAAGCGGCTGCCCGGCAACCTCGATGCCGACACCATGGCGCGCCTGCTCGATATCAAGGGCGACGCGCCGCTCGTCGTTCGGGACCGTGCGATGCTCGAACTCCTGTACTCCTCCGGCCTGCGCCTCGCCGAACTCATCGGACTCGACGCCGGCGACGTGGACCTCGCCGATGCGACCGTGCGGGTCACCGGCAAGGGCAACCGCGAGCGCGTCGTGCCGGTCGGCCGTTACGCGGTGCAGGCGCTCACCGAGTGGAACCGTCGACGTGGCGAGTTCGCACCGGCGGGCGAGCGGGCGCTGTTCGTGAGCACGCGCGGTGGCCGGATCAGCCGCCGGGCCGTGCAGGCCCGCGTCAAGTACTGGGCCCGTCGCCAGGGCATCGACAGCCGCGTCTATCCGCACCTCTTTCGGCACTCCTTCGCCACCCACCTGCTCGAGTCGAGCCACGATCTCCGCGGCGTGCAGGAACTCCTGGGTCACGCCAACATCTCGACGACCCAGGTCTACACCCATCTTGATTTCCAGCACCTCGCCCGGATATATGACCGGACGCACCCGCGCGCCAGAGCGCAATCAACCAAAGCGAAAACAAAGAGTTAGCCGCCCCGGAAGGGGCGAGCCAGGGATCCCCATGGAACAGTTCAGAGGCACGACGATCGTTTCGGTCCGTCGCCACGGCAAGGTTGCCATTGCCGGCGACGGCCAGGTGTCGATGGGCAACACCATCATGAAAGGGAATGCCCGCAAGGTGCGCCCGCTGGCGGGCGGCCGCGTCATCGCCGGTTTCGCAGGCGGTACGGCGGACGCGTTCACGCTGTTCGAGCTGTTCGAGGCGAAGCTCGACCAGTACGGGAATCTCACGCGGGCCGCGATCGAACTCGCCAAGGACTGGCGGACTGACCGGCGCCTGCGCCGACTCGAGGCGCTCCTGTGCGTCGCCGACAAGGAGTCCTCGTTCATCATCTCCGGCAACGGCGACGTGATCGAGCCGCAGGACGACCTGATGGCTATCGGCTCGGGCGGGCCGTACGCCCAGGCGGCCGCGCTCGCGCTCCTGCGCCACACGGAGCTGTCCGCGCGCGAGATCGTCGAGCAGGCCCTCACGATCGCCGCCGAAATCTGCGTCTACACGAACCAGAACATCGTCGTCGAAGAACTCTGACATCCCTCGCGGCGCGGCAGTAACGCCGCGATCACCGCGAGCTGTCGCGAACAGGATCCCCAATGACCCAGATGACTCCTCGAGAGATCGTCCAGGAACTGGACAAGCACATCATCGGCCAGACCGAAGCCAAGCGCGCCGTGGCCATTGCGCTGCGCAACCGCTGGCGGCGCGTGCAGATCGACGAGCCGCTCAGAAGCGAGATCACGCCGAAGAACATCCTCATGATCGGTCCGACCGGCGTCGGCAAGACCGAGATCTCCCGGCGCCTCGCGAAGCTCGCGCGCGCGCCGTTCATCAAGGTCGAGGCCACGAAATTCACCGAGGTCGGCTATGTCGGCCGCGACGTCGACTCGATCGTGCGCGACCTCATGGACGTTGCGGTGAAGATGCTGCGCGAGGACGCGATGCTGAAAGTGCGGCCGCGGGCCGAGGACGCGGCGGAGGAGCGCGTGCTCGACGCGCTGTTGCCGGCGTCCCGCTTCGGCGACGAGGATGCGAAGCACAGCGAAACGCGGCAGAAATTCCGCAAGCTGCTGCGCGAGGGCAAGCTCGCCGACCGCGACATCGAAGTGGAAGTGGCCGCCGTGCCGGTCGGGGTCGAGATCATGGCGCCGCCCGGCATGGAGGAAATGACGAGCCAGCTGCAGAGCATGTTCCAGAACCTCGGCGGCAACCGGAAGAAGGCGCGCAGGCTCAAGGTCTCGGACGCACTCCGGCAGCTCACGGACGAGGAAGCGGCGCGCATGGTCGACGAAGAGGAGCTGAAGTCGCAGGCGCTCGAGGCGGTCGAGCAGCACGGCATCGTGTTCCTGGACGAGATCGACAAGGTGGCCCGCCGCTCTGACGCGCAAGGCGCGGACATTTCCCGCGAAGGCGTGCAGCGCGACCTGCTGCCCCTCGTCGAGGGCTCCACCGTCAACACGAAGTACGGCATGGTGCGGACCGATCACATCCTGTTCATCGCGTCCGGCGCGTTCCACGTCGCGAAACCCTCCGACCTGATCCCGGAGCTGCAGGGCCGGTTCCCGATCCGCGTGGAACTGAAGTCGCTGAACGTGGAGGACTTCGTGCGCATCCTGACCGAGCCCGACGCGTCGCTGACCGACCAGTACGCGGCCCTGCTGGGGACGGAAGACGTGCGCCTCGCCTTCACGCCGGACGGCGTGCGCCGGCTGGCCGAGGTGGCCTACCACGTGAATGAGAATACCGAGAACATCGGCGCCCGGCGCCTGCACACCGTGATGGAGCGCCTGCTCGAAACGGTATCCTTCGAGGCGTCCGACAAGAGCGGCACCGAGGTCACGGTAGACGCCGCCTACGTCGACGAGCACCTGGCGGAGCTGTCACGCGACGAGGATCTCAGCCGCTATATCCTGTAGGAGCGGCCGTTAGGCCGCGAGTGGATTGCGCCGTCCGAACGTGTCGCTTTCGCCGGCGCATCCGGCCGCCTTCAATTCGCGGCGTTACCGCCGCTCCTACGACGCACCTGTAGGAGCGGCCGCGAGGCCGCGAATGGTACGCGCGGTCCGAACGTGTCGCTTTCGCCGGGGCATCCGGCCGCTTCCCATTCGCGGCGTTACCGCCGCTCTTAAGCTCAGGAATTCCGGCCACCTTCAATTCGCGGCGTTACCACCGCTCCAACTCGTGGCATAGTCACAGCGTGACTGCCTCTACCGCACCGACCGAAATCAAGCTGCGCCGGAGTTCGCGTCTTCTCAGCGTCGCTTTCGACGACGGTGCCGCATTCGAGCTGCCTTTCGAATTCCTGCGCGTGTATTCGCCGAGCGCCGAGGTGAAGGGCCACGGGCCCGGGCAGGAGCGGCTGCAAACCGGCAAGGAAGATGTTGCCGTCACCGCCGTCGAGCCGGTCGGGCATTACGCGGTGCGTCTCGTGTTCGACGACGGCCACGATACGGGCCTCTACACGTGGGCTTACCTGCGCGAGCTCGGCGAAACACGGGAGGCGAAGTGGCGGACCTACCTCGACCGCCTGCAGGCGGCAGGGTATGCTCGCAGGAAACCCGGCTGAACCAATGTCTCCCGATACGCCCGATCCCGACAACGGCGCAGGCCGCACGCACTTCGGCTATCGCACCGTCTCGTCCGCCGAGAAGGCGGGGCTCGTGCGCGGCGTATTCGATTCCGTCGCCGGCCGCTACGACCTGATGAACGACCTGATGTCGGGCGGCCTGCACCGGCTCTGGAAGCGTTTCACGGTGGCGGAGGCTGCGGCCAGGCCCGGCCACCGCGTGCTCGATCTCGCGGGCGGCACCGGCGATCTCGCGCGGGCATTCGCGGAACGGGTCGGGGCGGAGGGCCATGTCGTCCTTGCGGACATCAACCGCAGCATGCTCGAGCAGGGCCGCAGGCGGCTGGTGGACGCTGGCATCGCAGGCAACCTCTCGCTCGTGCAGGTCGACGCCGAGAACCTGCCGTTCGCCGATTCGTACTTCGACCGCGTCTGCATCGCCTTCGGGCTGCGCAACGTCACCGACAAGGGCGCAGCGTTGCGCTCGATGTACCGCGTGCTGAAACCCGGCGGCAAGCTTTGCGTGCTCGAGTTCTCGCAGCCGCACGAGTCCCTGCGTCCCGCCTACGACCTCTATTCATTTAGGGTGCTGCCGGCGCTCGGCCGGCTCGTCGCCGGCGACGCGGACAGCTACCGCTACCTCGCCGAGTCGATCCGCATGCACCCCGACCAGGATACGCTGCTCGGCATGCTCGGAGATGCGGGCTTTGCGCGCTGCCGGTACCAGAACCTGTCGGGCGGCGTCGTCGCGCTGCACACCGGTTACCGTCTTTGAGCCGCGGCGATGAGCCTGCTCGAATCACTGCTGCGACCGCTCGCTTCCCTGCTGAACCAGACCATCGCCGAATCGACGCCGGCGCGTGAGCTCGCGCGGGAACTCGACGGCACGGTCGCCGCGGTGCGCGTGCGCAATTCCGCGATGGCGATGACGTTTCGTATCGACGGGGAGCGCATAGCGCTCGCGCCCGGCGCGCCGGACGACGCCGATATCGCCATCACCGGCTCCTTCGCCGCGCTGGCCCGCCTGGCCCTCGGTGGCGACGAGGACGCGATTCGCGACGGGCGCGTGGAGCTCATCGGCGACGCGGAGAAGGCGCAGGCTTTCCAGCGCCTGCTCAGGCACGCCCGTCCCGACCCGGAAGAACAGCTCTCGAGGCTCGTGGGTGACCCCGCCGCGCACGCGGCCGGCCGCGCGGCGCGCGGCGTGCGCAGGTGGGCCGCGGACGCCCGGCGCACGCTGGCCGCGAATCTGCGCGAGTACCTGCAGGAGGAACGGCGCGACGTGCCGAACCGCCACGAAGTCGAGCATTTCACCCAATCCGTCAACACGCTGCGCGACGACGTCGACCGCCTGGCAGCCCGCATCGACAGGCTCGGGAAGCCGAATTGAAATCCGTCCGCGGCCGCACGCTGCAACGGGTCCTGACCATCCAGCGCGTGCTGGTGAAGTACGGGCTCGACGAAGTCATCTCGAAGACGCACCTGCTGCGGCCCCTGCGCTTCCCGTTCTATCTCTTCCCGCGACGGCGCGACCGCTCCGCGCCACTCGGCGAGCGTATCCGCCTCGCGCTCGAGGAACTCGGCCCGGTGTTCGTGAAATTCGGACAGGCGCTGTCGACCCGGCGCGACCTGCTGCCGCCGGACATCGCGGACGAGCTCGCGAAGCTGCAGGACGCCGTGCCGCCCTTCCCGGTCGAGGCGGCGCTCGCGATGATCGAGTCGGCGTACCGCCGGCCCGTCGACGAGGTCTTCGCACGATTCGATCGCGAACCGCTGGCCGCGGCGTCGATCGCGCAGGTGCACACGGCGAAGCTCCGCGAAGGCACGGAGGTGATCGTCAAGGTATTGCGGCCCGGGGTGGAGGCCCGGATCCGGCTCGACCTCGACGTGCTGCACTGGATCGCGAACCTCGCCGACCGCTACTGGGACGCGAGCAAGCGCCTGAAGCCGCGCGAGCTCGTCGACGAATACGAGAGCACGATCCTCGACGAACTCGACCTCATGCGCGAAGCGGCAAACGCCGCGCAACTCAGGCGCAATTTCCAGGGCTCGGACATGCTCTACGTGCCGGAGATCTACTGGGACTATTGCCGGCCGGAAGTGCTCGTGCAGGAGCGGATCTACGGCACGCCGATCAGCGACATGGCCGCCCTGCGCGCCGCGGGCACGAACATCCCGCGGCTCGCGGAGAACGGCGTCGAGATCTTCTTCACGCAGGTGTTCCGGCACAACTTTTTCCACGCGGACATGCACCCGGGCAACGTGTTCGTCATCACGACGGACCCGGAGCGGCCGAAGTACGCGGCGGTCGACTTCGGCATCGTGGGCACGCTGAGCCCGTGGGACCAGCGCTATCTCGCCGAAAACTTCCTCGCCTTCTTCGACCGCGACTACCACCGCATCGCGCGGCTGCATCTCGACTCGGGCTGGGTGCCGGAGGGCACCCGCATCGACCAGCTCGAATCCGCGGTGCGCACCGTCTGCGAGCCGATTTTCCACAAGCCGCTCGCGGAGATATCGTTCGCCCAGGTCCTGATGCGGCTCTTCCGCGTGGCGCAGCGTTTCAACGTCGAGATCCAGCCGCAGCTCATCCTGCTGCACAAGACACTTTTCAACATCGAGGGTCTCGGCCGCGAGCTCTACCCGGAACTCGACCTCTGGAAGACGGCGCACCCGGTCATGAAGCGCTGGATGCAGGACCGCATCGGGCCGAAGGCGATGCTTGCGGACCTGCGCCAGAACCTGCCGCACATTCGCGAAGCCCTGCGCGAGCTGCCCGGGGCCGTGCACCGGCTGGCGGAACAGGCGGCGAGCGGCGAGGTCCGCGTCCGGGCCGACGCCGACGAGATCCGGCTCCTGTACGCGGAACTCGTGCGCATCCGCAAGCAGCGCGTCTGGCTCACGATCGCCTCGGTAGCCGCCGCCGCCGCGATCGGCGGCGCGATCTCGCTCGCGCTCCTCGCCCTCAACTGATGGCGCCCCACCGGTGCTGAGCGTCGTCGCGCGGGTGCTGCTGCGGCTCGGCGGCTGGACTCCGGTCGGGGGGACGATCCCGGTGCCGCGCGCCGTGATCATAGCCGCCCCGCACACCTCGAACTGGGACGGCATCTGGGGACTCGTCTACCGGGTGGCGCTTCGCCTCGACATCCATTTCTTCGCGAAGGACACGCTGTTCTGGTTTCCGCTCGGACTCGTGCTGCGGAGCCTCGGCGGCGTGCCGCTCGACCGCGACCGGCCCGGCGACGCCGTGCCGATAGCCATCGCGGCCCTCCGTGACAACGCGCATTACTACTTCGGTCTTGCGCCCGAAGGCACGCGCCGGCGCAAGGACTACTGGAAGACCGGTTTCTACCGCATCGCGCGGGACGCCGGCGTCCCGATCGTGCTCGGCTTCCTCGATTACGGGCGCAAGCGCCTCGGCACGGGGCCGGTCATGGAACTCACCGGCGACGTCGACCGCGACATGGCGCGCATCCGCGCGTTCTATGCGGACATCACCGGTCGGCATCCGGCGAATGCGACGCCGCCCGCGCTGCCGCCGCCCACGGCGCGCGGGCGCTGGTGACAGCGCCCGCGGCGTGCCGCGCGGCCTACCGGTACTCCCAGTTCACTTCCAGCCCGATCGTGCGGCCCTTCTGCATCGGCCCGGCGGTCCACAGGCCGGCGATCGAAGTCAGGTTGCCCCAGTTGGCCTCGTCGGTCAGGTTCCGCCCGAACAGCGAGATGCGCCACGCTTCGCCCGGTGAATGCCAGTTGACGCTCGCGTTGACGCGTTCCTGGTCGTCGAAGTTCTCGGTGTTCGCATCGTTGTACGGGTGGCCTTCGCGGTAATTGTAGTTGCTCGCGACGTTCAGGAGCCCGGCGCCGCCGAGCGGCAGGTCGAATGAAAAGCCGACGCTGTAGTTCGTTGGCGCAAGGCGCGGCAGGTCCGGCCCGATGATCGTCGTGCCGTACGCGGCCTCGAGCTGCGTGACGAACGGGTCGATGCTGTCGTAGTCGCCGTCCTGCCAGCCCGCGGAGGCGAAGATGGACAGCGAGTCGGCCGGCACCCACACGAGGTCGGCCTCGACGCCGGTGATCGTGACGTCGCCGGCATTGATCGTCGCCTGCAGCACGATGACATCGGGGTCGCCGACGTTGAGTTCCCGCTGCATGTCGGTGACGTCGTTCTGGAAGGCCGCGAGGTTGAAGCGCAGGCGGCCGTCCAGCAACTGCGACTTGAAGCCGATCTCGTACGTGCTGCTTTCCTCCTCGCGGGTCGGCCCCGGCGGAATGAGTTCCGGCTTGGCATTGCGGAAGTTGAAGCCGCCGGAGCGAAAGCTCTGCGCCCAGTAGCCGTAGAGCTGCGCGTCCTCGCCGAGCAGCCACTGGAACCCGAGCTTCGGGGTCAGGTTGTCCCAGTCGCCCTCGAGATCGTCGAACGTGCAGTTGAAGCTGGTGTTGTCCGTGCAGGTGCCGGTGATGATCCGCGCCGACTTCGACTCCTCGGACCAGCGCAGCCCGGCCGTCAGCACCCAGGCGTCACCGACCTGGAAGTCGTTGTTCCAGAATATCCCGACGTTGTCCGCGGACATGTCGCCGCCCAGGGCGCGCTGCAGGTTGATGCCGAACGGCGCCGGGCCGAGCGGCGGCGGCAGCCAGATGTAGCGCGCTTCGCGGTACTCGATGTCCTGGTCGAAGTAGTAAAGGCCGATCGTGGCATCCCAGTTCTCGCCGAGCGAACCGGCCCAGCGCAGCTCGTTGCTGACCTGGTCCTGGTCCGTGTAGCCGGGCGCGGCGAAGATCGGGTTCGCGGTGCCGTCGATGTCCGCGGCGGAATCCGCGTCGACCTCGCGCCAGCCGAGGATATTGGTTACCGTACCGTTCCCGACCTCGGCGATGTTGGTTTCGAGCACGACCTGCGTCCACCCGAGGTCGGTGAAGCCGATTTCGTCCGACGTCGTCGAGAAGTCGCCCAGTACGCCCGCGCGCTGCTCGGTGACGTTCGCCCACGTCGCGCCGTCGCCTTCGCTCTTGCCGCTCTCGACGATCAGCGCCCACTCCTGGTTTTCCGTCGGGGTCCAGACGACGGTGGGCCGCACGAGCGTCGTGTCCATCTCGCCGACTTCGCCGCGGGTGGCCGGGTTGATGTAGAACGGCTGCAGCGGGTGCGGCGCGGGCACGGCGGTCGACTGGTTGATGTTGTCGAAATAGCCGGGGTCGTTGCTCTGGTAGAGGACGAGCTTCGCCGCCAGCGTATCCTCGACGAGCGCGCCTTCGATGGCGCCGGCGATGGTCATCAGGCCGTCGTCGTCGTAACCGGCGCGCGCCTTGACGCCGAACTCGCCGGTCGGGCGCTGGTTGCGCAGGATGACGGCCCCGCCGGTCACGTTCCGGCCGAACAACAGGCCCTGCGGGCCGCGCAATACTTCCACGGACTCGAGATCGAACGTGTCGATCACCACGCCGAACGTCGTGCCGAGGTAGATCCCGTCGACGAATACGCCGACCGTCGGGTCGACGGATGGGATCGAGCTGTTGATTCCCTGGCCGCGAATCGAAAAATTCTGTACGCCCGGGAAAGTGCCCACGGCCTCGAGCTGGACGTTCGGCATGAGGTAACTCATGTCGTCCAGCTTCGTGACGAACATGGCTTCGAGCTGGCTCGCGCCGTAGGCGTTGATCGCGAGCGGGACGTCCTGGGCGACCTCGGCTTCGCTGCGCTTGCGGGCGACAGTGACTATCTCTTCGATGAAGACGTCCGACGTCCGTTGCTGGGCCGGGGCTTCCGACGGCGAAAACGCCGCTACGGCGAGCAGGCTGGCGACAGGCACGGCGCGTCCGCGATGACCGGCTATGGAATGAATCACGAGTTTCCCCCCTCGGTGACTGGAACCGGTAGCATAACCGGCGGGTTCTCCAAAACAAGATATTCGGCGCAACGATGAACGGCAACGAACCGGGCCATGCGGGCACGCCGCGGCCGCGCAGCGTAAGGAGCTTCGTCCGCCGCGCCGGCCGGCTCACCGCCTCGCAACAGAAAGCGCTCGCGGAACTCTGGCCGCGCTTCGGTATCGAGTTCGACGGCCGGCCGCTCGACTTCCAGCGCCTCTTCGGCCGGCAGGCGCCAATCGTCCTCGAGATCGGGTTCGGCAACGGCGAGTCGCTGGCGACGCAGGCTTCCGGCGATCCGGACCGTGACTTCCTCGGCGTGGAGGTCCACGACCCCGGGATCGGGCATTGCCTCATCCGGCTGCGGGACCTCGGGCTCGAAAACCTGCGCGTCCTCGCACACGACGCGATCGAGGTGCTGGAAGACGAGATCCCCCCGCACTCGCTCGATCGCATCAACCTGTATTTTCCCGACCCCTGGCCGAAAAAGCGCCATCACAAGCGGCGCATCGTCGATTCGCGTTTCCTGGATCTCTGCGCGCGGGCGCTGCGGCCTGGCGGCACGCTGCACATCGCCACCGACTGGGCCGATTACGCGGAGCACATCGATGCCGCGATCGCGGCCGCACCGGCATTCAGCTGCGTCGCCGCGCGCACGCACGACGGCGAGGCCCCGCTCGACCGGCCGCGAACGAAGTTCGAGCAGCGCGGCCTCCGCGCGGGTCACCGCATACGGGACTGGATCCTGGCAACCGGGCGGTAGATACCGGCCCGGTTTCCGGCCGGTGCAGCGGATTCCGGCGGCCGCTGTTTCACCCGCCGCCTTGCGGATTGCGGCTCGTCTTCTATAAATAAGACAGAAGAAGCCGAAACGAGCCAGGAAAGGGAGGATTTCGCCGTGGGAGTGTCGTACCCGGTCATAGGCCAATGGTTCCGCCGCGCGGGCGGAACGCTGTTCGAAGTTGTCGCCATCGACGAGGATGCCGGCACCGTCGGCATCCAGCAGTTCGACGGCACGATCGACGAGGTCGACATGGATGCCTGGCCAGACCTCTTGCTCACGGAGGTCAGCGCCCCGGAGGACTGGTCCGGCTCCGTCGACATGGACCCGGGCGACTTCATTGCGCGCAGCAACAAGGACCTCCCCACCGGCTTCCACGACCCCCTCGCGTTCCTGGATAGCCTGTAGGAGCGGCGGTAACGCCGCGAATTGATGGCGGCCGGATCGACGTGAGCTGAACGGGGCGGCCCAATCACCATAAGCTGGGGGGAGCGGCGGTAACGCCCAGCCTCAACCACCTCCGTCTGTCCCCCTATAACGCTGGTGATCGACCTTCGCTTACGCGCCAGCTCCACCAGCGCGCCAAAGGCGATTCGGAACCCGAAGTACAAAGGCTGATCCCGGCTGCCACTCACTCGAACGAAAGGTTGCCTCGCGTCAAACCATTCGCGACCTGACGGCCGCTCCTACGACCGACCTACGGCGCGGTCACCCGGATCTCACCGTCGCGCACCTCGCAGGCCAGGGCGCGCAGGCCCTTTCCCCGGCACGGCCCGCCGAGGCAGCGGCCGCTCCCGATCTCGTACAGCGCACCGTGCGAGGCACAGACGATGGCCTCGCCACCGGACGTGAGGAACCGGTCGGGCATGAGGTTCAGCGGGTGGCCGGCGTGCACGCAGTGGTTCTCGTAGGCGAAAACCGCATTGCCACGACGCACGACGAAACCCCGGAACGGCCACGGTCCGTCGCCGGCCGTGAACTCCCGGCAGCCGGGGTCGTCGAGTTCGTCGAGCCGCCCGACGTGCAGGTCCATCATGGCCGACGATTCGCGTCGCCGTTCCACGGCGCGACCTTGAACAGCAGCAGCATTCCCGGTATGGCGAGTACGAAGCAGAGGAGAAAGAAAGCGGTCCAACCGACCCGCTCGACGATCACACCCGTGATCGCGCTCGCGACGGTGCGCGGCACGGATGCGAGCGCCGTGAACAGCGCAAACTGCGTGGCGGCAAATGCCGGATTGGTTTCCCGGGCGATGTACGCCGTCAGCGCAGCTGTGCCGAGGCCGACGCCGAGGTACTCCAGCGAAACGCTCACGCCCAGTACCCACGGGTTGTCGCCGGCTTCCGCCAGCACGGCGAAGCCGAGGATGCTGAAGATCTGCACGAAACCGAACAGCCACAGTGCACGATTGATGCCGAGCCGGATCATCCAGAGCCCGCCCAGGAGGCCGCCGATGATAGCGGCGATGAGCGCAGAGAACTTCGCGATCGAGCCTATCTGCGTCAGGCTGAACCCCATGTCGACGTAGAAGGCCGTCTGCAGCGCCACAGCCATGTTGTCGCCGAGCTTGTAGAAGAACACGAAGCTCAACACCAGGAGCGCGGCGACAAGGCCCCTGCGCGACAGGAATTCCCTGAACGGTTCGACGACGGCGGCAGCCAGCGTGCGCGGCGCCTTCGGCGCGAGGACAGCCTCGTCGATGGCGAGCGTGAGTCCTATGCCCACGATCATGAAGGCGGCGACGATCAGGAACACGGTGTTCCACGGCATATGGTCGGCGAGAATGAGCGCCAGGGCTCCCGGCACGAGCCCGGCCATCCGGTAGGTCTGCACGTGGATGGCGTTGCCGAGACCCAGCTCCTCGTCGGGCAGGAGCTCCCGGCGGTATGCGTCCAGGACGATGTCCTGGCTGGCGCTGAACACGGCGGTTGCCGCCGCCAGGTAGGCAATGACCCCGATCGAAGCCTGGGGGCTGAACACGCCGAGCGCGGCGATCGACAGCATTACCGCCACCTGGGTCACGAGCATCCAGCCCCGCCGCCGGCCGAGGAACGGCAGGGTGTAGCGGTCCATGACCGGCGCCCACACGAACTTCCAGGTGTAGGGAAACGTGACGAGATTGAAAAAGCCGATCGTTGCGAGGCTGATGCCTTCGACCCGGAGCCAGGCGGGGACGAGCTGGATCAGCACATACAACGGCAGGCCCGAGGCAAAACCGGTGAACATGCAGATCAGCATGCGCCGGTTGAATATCGCCTCACTTAGCGAGCGTTCGCCCGTTGCCGCCATGTATCGCCCGCGTCAGCCCGCCGTCGTCAGCTGCCAATCGTAATCGATGATCAGCGGCGCGTGGTCGGAAAAGCGCTCGGCCTTGTAGATCTGCGCGCGAAGCACCCGGTTCCGCAGGCCCGGCGTCACCACCTGGTAATCGATGCGCCAGCCTACGTTCTTGTCCCATGCACGGCCACGGTTCGACCACCAGGTGTAGTGGTCCGGTCCCTCCTCCACCACACGGAACGCATCGACAAAGCCGTGGCGGCCGAACACGCCGTCCAGCCAATCGCGCTCTGCCGGCAGGAACCCGGAGTTCTTCCGGTTCTGCTTCCAGTTCCTCAAGTCGATCTCGCGGTGCGCGATGTTCCAGTCGCCGCAGATGATGTACTCGGCGCGGCGCCGGCGCAGCTTTTCGAGATGCGCGACGAACGTCTCCATGCAGCGGTACTTCGCCTCCTGGCGCAGTTCGTGGGACGAGCCCGAAGGCAGGTACAGCGACACGACGTTGAGCCCGCCGAGCTGCACTTCGAGATAGCGCCCCTCGCAGTCGAATTCCGGGTCGCCGTAGCCGCGCAGCACGCGCTTCGGTTCGTGCTTCGTGAACAGGGCCGTGCCGCTGTAGCCTTTCCTGTCCGCGTCCCGGTAATAACAGCAATAGCCCTCGGGCCGGAAATGGTCGTCGGTAAGCTGTTGGTGGTGCGCCTTGGTTTCCTGGATGCAGACGATGTCGGCGTTCTGCGACGGCAGCCACTCGAAGAATCCCTTGCGGGCCGCGGCGCGTATCCCGTTCGCATTGAAACTGACGACTCGTAACATCCGTAACCCGTTTGACGATGAACCGGCGGGCGGCACCGTGGCATACTTCGCCTGCCGTCGCAGGGCGGCATGATACAAGGGAGAGTGTACGGTTGCAGCGGGAACGCGCGACCGACGGCGACAAGGGACCATGCAAGCCTATCAACGAGAATTCATCGAGTTCGCACTCGAACTCGGCGTGCTGCGCTTCGGCGAGTTCACACTGAAATCCGGGCGTGTCAGCCCCTATTTCTTTAACGCGGGGCTGTTCAACACCGGCTATGCAGCCGCACGGCTCGGCCGCTTTTATGCATCGGCCATCGCCGAATCGAAGGTACCGTTCGACATGCTTTTCGGGCCCGCGTACAAGGGCATTCCGCTGGTCACCCTGGCCGCGGCAGCGCTCGCCGAGCACCACGGCATCGACGTGCCGTTCGCGTTCAACCGCAAGGAAGCGAAGGCCCACGGCGAGGGCGGCAACGTCGTCGGCGCACCGCTCAAGGGCCGCGTGCTCATCGTGGATGACGTCATAACGGCCGGTACGGCCGTGCGCGAGGCGTACCAGGTGATTCACGGCGCCGGGGCCGACATTGCCGGCCTCGCGATCTCACTCGACCGCCAGGAGCGCGGCAAGGATCACCGCTCGGCCGTGCAGGAACTCGCCAGCGCGCTCGGGATCCGGGTCGTCAGCATCGTCACACTGGACGACCTCGTCGAAATGCTGGAGGAATCGGCGGAATACGGGGCGCATGTCGATGCCGTTCTGGCCTACCGCGACACTTACGGCGTCAAGTCCTAAACCCTTGATCTCCGGCCGGATTAGGCGCTTTACAGGCGCGCCGGAAGCGTCCAGGCTCCGATTTCGCGAACTGCGTCGCGGTTCGCCGCGGGAAACGTGGCATATTTGCGCAATGCGATCGACCCCCCTCGCCATCGGACTGCTCGTCCTCGCCGTTCCGGCCCTCGCGGCCGAGCGCGACACCGGCGGCAAGCACTACAAGGTGGTCGACAAGGACGGCAACACCTACTACGGCGACAGCATCCCGCCCGAACTGACCGACTACGACAAGCAGGTGGTGAACGACCACGGCGTGACGATCGGCCAGATCGAGGGCCGCAAGACGGCGGAGGAGCTCGAGGCCGAACGCCGTGCCGAAGCACTCCGGCTGCAACGGGACCTCCAGCTGCGCGCCGACCAGGCCTTGCTCGCGACCTACCAGACCGTGGAGGAGATCATGATGCACCGGGACCGGCGCATCGAACTCTTCCAGGCGCAGTCCCGCGTCACCGAGCTCTACCTGCGCAATCTCGAGCGGCAACTCGAAAAGCTCGAGCGCGAGGCATCGCGCTACCTGCCGTACTCCTCCGCCGAGGATGCCGAGATGATCGACCCGTCGCTCGTCAAGGCGATCCAGGAAACCAAGGATACGATCGCCCGCCATGAACTGAACCTGCAGAAGTTCAAGGATGACGAGCAGCTCATCGTCGCCCGCTTCGACGGCGACATCACCCGCTTCAAGGCCCTCAAAGGCCTGTAGGAGCGGCGGTAACGCCGCGAATTGAGGGTGGCCGGAATTCCTGAGCTGGAAGCGGCGGTAACGCCGCCTGTAGGAGCGGCGGTAACGCCGCGAATGAAGCGCGGCCGGATGCTGGTTCAAAACCGACGCGGCCGGAACGTCGGCACCCTTCGCCGCACTACCGGCCCGAGTGCCCGAATCCTCCGGCGCCGCGCTCGCTTTCCTCGAACGACTCGACCACGTTGAAGCGCACCTGTTCGACGGGCACGAACACCATTTGCGCGATGCGCTCGCCGGGCTGGATATCGTAGGTGACGGAGCCGCGATTCCAGATCGAAACGAACACCTGCCCTTGGTAATCCGAGTCGATCAGCCCCGTCAGGTTGCCGAGCACGAGGCCGTGCTTGTGACCGAGGCCCGAGCGCGGCAGCAGCACGGCGGCGAGGCCCGGATCGGCGATGTGCATCGCGAGCCCGGTCGGCACGAGCACGGTCTCGCCGGGCCGCACCGTCAGCGGCCCGTCGAGGACGGCGCGCATGTCGAGCCCGGCGGAGCCGTCGGTGGCGTACGCGGGCAATGGAATGGTATCGCCGACCCTGGGGTCGACTATCAGGAGATCTACGCTGCGCAAGTCCCGGTCCCGGTTGCTTATGACTTTGACGATTCGGCGGTGCGTGCCCCGGCTGCAGCCGGTGCGGTTTCGTCACCCGTACCGTGCTCGGCTCCGTAGCGCCGGGCGACGAGGCGCACGAGGTCGTGCGCCAGCGAAGTCTTGCTCGCCGTCGGAAACGACTGTTCGCCGCCGTGCCAGTACACGTCCAAGGTGTTCTCGTCGTAGTCGAAGCCGCAGTCGGTGCCGACGCGGTTCGCGACGATCATGTCGAGCTGCTTGCGCTCGAGCTTTCCCAGCGCGTAGTTCCGCACGTTATTGGTCTCGGCCGCGAAGCCGACGGTAAACGGCGCGCCGGGGCGATTCGCCACCGAGGCCAGGATATCCGGCGAGCGGACGAGATCGAGCGTCAGCGTGTCGTTGTCGTCGGTCTTCTTGATCTTTTGCGCGGACACCGTGACCGGGCGGTAGTCGGAGACCGCGGCCGCGGCGATGAAGATGTCCACCCCGTCGAGGTGCGCGTGCGTCGTCTCGTACATCTGCTCGGCGGTCACGACCCGGTGCACCTCGATGCCGCGCGGCTCCGGCAGCGACACCGGGCCGCTGACGAGGATGACTTTCGCCCCTTCCGCCGCCGCCGCCGCAGCGACCGCGTAGCCCATCTTCCCGGAACTGCGGTTCGTGATGTAGCGGACGGGGTCGATCGGCTCCCGTGTAGGGCCGGCGGTGACCATGACCGTCCGTCCGGCGAGCAGGCCGCCGGCCGGCGCTCCCCGCCCCGCAAGCGCGACAACGGCCGCAGCGATATCCCCGGGCTCGGACATCCTGCCCGCGCCGGTCTCGCCGCAGGCCTGCGAGCCGCTGTCCGGCCCGATGAGCGTGACGCCGCGCCCGGCGAGCGTCGTGACGTTCGCCTGCACCGCCGGGTTGGACCACATGACGTGATTCATCGCGGGCGCGACGGCGATCGGCGCCTCCGTGGCAAGGCAGAGCGTCGTGAGGAGATCCGGCGCGCCGCCGCCCGCGAGCCGCGCGATGATTTCCGCCGTCGCCGGCGCGATGAGGACGACGTCCGCCCAGCGCGCGAGCTCGATGTGGCTCATCGCCTGCTCGGCTTCCTTGTCCCAGAGGTTGCTGCGGATCGGCCGCCCGGACACCGCCTGCAGCGCGGTCTCCGTGACAAATTCGGAAGCCGACGCCGTCATCACGATCTGGACGTCGGCGCCGCGGTCTTTGAGGCGCCTGACGAGTTCCGGCGTCTTGTAGGCGGCGATGCCGCCGCTGATGCCCAGCACGACGTTCATGGCTATACAGTTTCCGCTGAATTCGCTTGTGCCGTCCAGATTATTTGCTTGTTTTGATATGTCGCGCGGACCGATTCTGGCGGCCAGGGCAGCACGATGAATGAATGAAGCCGATCCATGCACCCGGAGGACGTCAAGTCGCAAAACGATGCGGAGCTGCTGGCGACTCTCCTGCATTGCGGGGAACGGGCGGCCGGCGGGCGGGTGCTCGCCCGACGGCTGCTCGAGAATTACGGCGGCCTCAGGGCACTGCTGCACGCGGATGAGCGCTCGCTTCTGGGCCAGCGCGGCATCGGCCCGGCGCGGGCGGCCGTCATTCTCGCTTTGCCCGAACTCGCGAAGCGCTATTTCTCCGCGTCGCTCGTCGTCGGCGAGCCGATCCGCAGCCCCGCGGACACGAGTGCATTCCTGCTCGCGCGCATGCGCCACCTCGACCATGAGCTGTTCTGCTGCCTGTACCTCGACAACCGTCACCGTGTGCTCAAGTTCAGCGAGCTCTTCCGCGGCACGATCGACGGGACGTCGGTCTATCCCCGGGAGGTCGTGAAGGAGGCGCTCCGGGCGAACGCCGCGGCGGTCATACTCGCGCACAACCACCCGAGTGGCGTCGCCGAACCGAGCCAGGCCGACGAGCGCATCACGAAACGCCTGAAAGCGGCCCTGGACCTGGTCGACATCCGACTCCTCGACCACCTGATCGTGGGTGACGGCGGCACGACCTCGCTCGCCGCCCGCGGGCTCCTGTGACGGGGGCCGCACGCGCCCGGGGCGCGGCTTGAATTGCCCCGGCGACGCTGGTATAAAGTCTCGCTCTTTGCCCGGCATCCACGGGCAACTGCCACGAAAATCAGAGACTTACGCGTCATGTCCAGAGTTTGCCAGGTCACCGGGAAGCGCCCGCAGAGCGGCAACAACGTTTCCCACGCCCACAACAAGACTCGCCGTCGGTTCCTGCCGAACCTGCAGTCGAAGCGTTTCTGGCTCGGTACGGAAAACCGCTGGGTGCGCCTGCGCGTGTCGCACAAGGGCATGCGCATCATCGACAAGCACGGCATCGAGAAGGTCGTCGCCGACCTCCGCGCCGCCGGCCAGCGCGTCTAGCACGCTAGGAGATTGCCATGGCGAAGTCCGCCCGCGAAAAGATCCGTCTCGTGTCGAGCGCCGGCACCGGCCACTACTACACGACGACGAAGAACAAGCGCCTGCATCCCGAGAAGATGGAGACGAAGAAGTACGACCCGACGATCCGCAAGCACGTCGCGTACAAGGAATCCAAAATCAAGTAGGAGCGGCGCTTGTAGGAGCGGCGCTGGCGCCGCGACCACGACGTGGCCTTGCAACCACGCAGAAAACGGCGCCGGTGGATGCCCAGGTGAACTCCACCGCAAGCCAGGCGAAGCCAAAGCCCGCTCCCGAGCGGGCTTTTTTGTCTGCGCCGCCGGCGGCATGCTTGCGGGTCCGCACCGGGAGCTATGAGGCGCCGCCCATGCCCGAACTGCCCGAAGTCGAAACCAGCCGCCGCGGCATCGCGCCCTGGCTCGAAGGCCAGGCGATTTCCGATGTCGTCATCCGTAACCGGCGGCTGCGCTGGCCGGTGGCGCGGGGGCTCGAGAAGAAGCTCACCGGCGCAACCGTCACGACCGTCGGCCGGCGTGCCAAATACCTGCTGATCGGCACGGAACGCGGCTCCGCGATCCTGCATCTCGGCATGTCCGGGCACGTGTTCATCGTCGACGCGGACACGCCGGCGGGCGTTCACGACCATGTCGACATCAGGCTCGCCTCGGGCAAGGCGCTCAGGCTCCGAGACCCGCGCCGGTTCGGGTCGCTGCACTTCAGCGCGAATCCGCTGACGCATCCCCTGCTTGCGAACCTCGGCCCCGAGCCGCTCGGCCCGGATTTCGGCGGTGAGTACCTCTTTGCGCAGTCCCGCGGCCGCCGCGTCGCGGTGAAGCCCTTCATCATGAACGCCGCGGTGGTGGTCGGCGTGGGCAACATCTACGCGAGCGAGGCGCTGTATCTCGCCGGCATACACCCGCGACGTGCGGCCGGGCGGATCGCCCTGCCGCGCTTCGTCGTGCTGGCGGAAGCCGTCCGCGAGGTGCTCGAGAAGGCGATCCGCGCCGGCGGGACGACGCTCCGGGACTTCTACGGGGGTGACGGCGAAGCGGGGTACTTCAGCCACGAACTCGCGGTATACGGCCGCGAGGACCTGCCGTGCCTGCGTTGCGATGCGCCCATCGCCGCGGAAGTCATCGGGCAGCGCACGAGCTATTTCTGCCGGCGCTGCCAGCGCTGACTCCGGCCGCGTCACGGTCGCGGCGCGAGCGCCGCTCCTACAGCCGCTTCGAGCCGATGCGCTCCATCAGCGCCTTCTTCACCGAGGGCGAGACGAATTCGCTGATGTCGCCGCCGAGCTCGGCGACTTCGCGGACGAGGCTCGAGGAGATGAAGTTGTATTTCTCCGTCGGCGTCAGGAATGCCGTCTCGACCTCATCCGTGAGGTGCCGGTTCATGTTCGCTAGCTGGAACTCGTACTCGAAGTCGGACACGGCCCGCAGGCCCCGGATGATCACGCGCAGGCCCCGCTTGCGCGCGAATTCCACGGTGAGCCCTGTATAACGCGTGACCTCGACGTTCGACAGGCCGGCGAGCGCCGAGCGAGCCATGTCCACGCGTTCGTCCACCGAGAACATCGGCACCTTGCTGCCTGTATTGACGGCAATGGCTACGACGACCGTGTCGAACAGTTTCGCCGCGCGGCGCACGAGGTCTTCGTGCCCGAACGTGATCGGGTCGAAGGTGCCGGGATACATGGCATTCACGGACATGAGCTCGTCTCCTCGTCGTCACCGGGTTCACTGCCGGCCTTGTCGTTGTTCTTGTCGACGGCCTCGCCGGGCGCCCGCGGCGCCAGCAGCGCGTAGCGCACGTTCCCCGCCGCCTTGTTCCTGAGCACGGTCCACTGGCCGGTCACGTCGGGCAATGCGCGCGCCCGGCCCTGCTCCAGGTACAACCGGCCGGCCGGTGTGAGGACCCCCCTTTCGGCCAGCAGTCTACACAAATCTCCCAGGACGTCGTCGGCGAACGGCGGGTCCAGGAACACGACGTCGAAGCGCTGGCCGCCCGCCCGGGCGAGCCAGGCGAAAGCGTCGCCGGGGGCGATCACCGCGCCTTTCGCATCCAGCGCCGCGACGTTGCGCTTGAGGGCCGCGAGCGCAACCGGCGATTTCTCGACGAACACGGCCTCGCGTGCGCCGCGCGAGAGCGCCTCGAGGCCGAGCGCGCCGGTCCCCGCGTACAGATCGAGGCAGCGCGCACCGACGATCCGCGGGGCGAGCCAGTTGAACAGGGTTTCACGCACGCGTTCCGGCGTCGGGCGCAATCCGGGTACGTCGGCGATCTCGAGAACGCGGCTGCGCCACATTCCGGCTACAATACGCAGCCGCCCCGCGGGTGCCGCCGGCGGTTTCCGTGATCGGCCGCTTCGCGAAGAATCGTCGCGGCTCTTGCCGCCAGCCCGGCGTGCCATGGTCGAATCCGTGTGTAAGGTGTCGGGTTAAACCGCAAAACTCATTTCGGCAGAGAGTGTAGGGCTACACCGGCCATGTTTGGCAACAAAGACAGCAAAGACGAAGCGCGCGACGACGCGGCCAGGCCAGCGGACGAGCCGTCGAAGGACGGCTGGTTCAAGCGGCTGCGCAAGACCATAAACCGCGGCGACAGCTGGCTCACCTACGATCTCGCGAATCTCGTGCCCGGCGGCAGGATCGACGAAAACTCGCTGGAAGAACTGGAGACCCTGCTCGTCATGGCCGACGTTGGCGTCGCGACCAGCGAACGCATCATCGCCGACCTCGAGAAGAAGCTCGCACGCAAGGAGCTCAAGGACCTGGCATCGCTCAGGGCGGGCTTGAGGAAAGCCATCGTGGACATCCTCGCGCCGGTGGCGAAGCCGCTCGAGATCCCGCGGCAGGACGACCCCTTCCTCATCCTCATGGTCGGCGTGAACGGCGCCGGCAAGACGACGACCATCGGCAAGCTCGCGCGCCGCTACCGGGATCAGGGCCTGTCCGTGATGCTCGCCGCGGGCGACACGTTTCGTGCCGCGGCCGTCGAGCAGCTGCAGGCCTGGGGCGCGCGCAACGGCGTCCCCGTCATCGCCCAGCAGCACGGCGCCGACCCGGCCGCGGTCGTCTTCGACGCGTGGCAGGCGGCGAAGGCGCGCGGCGTCGACGTGCTGCTCGCCGACACCGCCGGGCGACTGCAGACGCAGCAGGGCCTGATGGACGAGCTCGCCAAGATCAAGCGCGTCATCAGCCGCCAGCAGGCCGACGCGCCGCATGAAATCATGCTCGTACTGGACGCGAGCCAGGGCCAGAACGCGCTGTCCCAGGCGGAGAAGTTCCACGCCGCGCTGGGACTCACGGGCATCACGGTCACGAAGCTCGACGGGTCGGCAAAAGGCGGTATCCTCCTCTCGATCGCCGACCGGCTGAAGGTGCCGGTGCGCTTCATCGGCATCGGCGAAAAGGCGGAGGACATGCAGCCCTTCTCGGCGCAGGAATTCGCGGCAGCACTGATGGAGAACGGCGCGGATGCCTGAGCCGGCGGGCCCGATGATCCAGCTCGAGAACGTCACGAAGCGTTTCCAGGGCGGCCAGGAAGCGCTCGCCGGTCTCGACCTCGTCATCGAGCGCGGGGAGATGGTTTTCGTCACGGGCCACTCGGGCGCGGGCAAGAGCACGCTGCTGCGCCTGATCGCTCTCATCGACCGGCCGAGCAGCGGCCAGGTGATCGTCGACGGCAAGAACACGCGGCGTGTCGGCCGCCGCCGCATCCCGGCTTACCGCCGCCAGATAGGCATGGTTTTCCAGGATCACAAGCTGCTCTACGACCGTACGGTGGCCGACAACGTCGCCCTGCCGCTCGTCATTGCCGGCGTTAGCCGCCGCGACGCCGGCAAGCGGGTGCGCGCGGCGCTCGAGCAGGTGGGCCTCCTCAACAAGGAGAACCGGAACCCGGAGCATCTCTCGGCGGGCGAGCAGCAGCGCGTCGGCATCGCGCGTGCCATCGCCACCCGCCCGAAGCTCTTGATCGCCGACGAGCCGACCGGCAACCTCGACCCCGACCTGTCGCTCGAGGTCATGCGCGTGTTTCGCCGTTTCAACGAGTTTGGCGTCACGGTCCTCGTCGCGAGCCACGACATCGCGCTCATCGACAAGCTCGGCTGCCGGCGCGTCTCGCTTGCGGAAGGCCGGCTCGAACACGATACGAGCCATGTCGCGGGCGGCGAGGCGTTCATCATCGAGCGCCGCGACGACGATCGCTGGCTTAAGCCCGGGGACTTTCGATGATGAGCGGGCGCAGGGCGAACGCGGCGCCTGGCCGGGGGACCGCCGTTGGCCGTTAACCGGCACGCCGACGCCATCGCGCCGGTGCGGGCATCCGGGCCGCTCGCCACCTGGTTCGGCCGCCACGTCACGACCGCCGGCGCAGCGCTCGGCCGCCTGGCGCGCCAGCCGTTCGCGAGCTTCATGATCGTGCTCGTCATCGCCGTCACCCTCGCCTTGCCGGCCGCCTTGAACCTCGTCGTGAAGAACGCGATGGCCGTGAGCAAGGGCTGGGACAACGCACTCGATTTCTCGGTATTCCTGAAGCAGGACCAGACGCTCGCAGAAGCAGAAGCGCTTGCGCAGCTCATCGAGGAACGTGCGGACGTCGAATCGGTTGAGCTCATTTCCGCGGAGGAAGCGCTCGCGGAGTTCAAAGCCGAATCGGGGTTCGGCGAGGCGCTGGATCAGCTCGGCGAGAATCCCCTGCCGCACACGCTCGTCGTGCGGCCCGGCGCACAGAACACCGGCGCCTCCATCGGACTATTGCGCGAGGAACTGGAGAACCTGCCCGAAACCGACCTCGTGCAGGTCGACACGGAATGGGTGCAGCGCTTCCATGCCATCCTCGACATCCTGCGGCAGGCAATCCTGATCGGCTCGGTGCTGCTCGGCGCTGCTATCGTCGTGATCATCGGCAACACGATCCGGCTCGACATCCAGAACCGGCGCGAGGAGATCGAGGTGACGAAGCTCATCGGGGCGAGCAACGGCTTCGTCCGCCGGCCGTTCCTGTGGAGCGGCATGTGGTACGGCCTTTTCGGCGCGCTGCTTGCAATCGGGCTGGTGTTGTACGGGCTCATCCTGCTGGAGGCGCCGATCGCGCGCCTGGCCGGCCTCTACCGCAGCCAGCTCGTCGTGCAGGGATTCTCCCTGCGCGAAGTCGGCGCCATCGTCGGCATCGGTGTGAGCCTGGGGCTCGTCGGGTCGTGGATCGCGGTGGCGCGCCACTTGCGGCGTATCGAACCGAGATAGGCGGTCGTAAGGCGGTGGCGAACGCGGCGGCTGCAGGAGCGGCCGTCAGGCCGCGAATAGTTTGTACCCGCCGGCCGCGGCGATAACGTCATGGCATCCAACCGCCTGCAATTCGCGGCGTGACCGCCGCTCCTGCAGGCGCAACGATTAGCGACGGGGACGGTCGCGGCCATCAGCCGCCTGCAAACGGCCGGTGAGGCCCGTCAGGATGCCGTCCACGACGGCATCGAGTGCGGCCCGGTCGACCGCGCCGCGGCACATCACGCGCATGCCCCAGAGGTTGTTGACCAGGAAGGCGGCCAGCGCGTCCGCGCTTCGGCCAGGCGCGATATCCCCGTCCGCCTGCGCGTCGGCGATCAGCCGCGCGAACGCCTGGCGTACGCGCTCGTTGTGCGCACAGAGCCGGCTCGCAACGTCCGGCTCGTGCTCCGCCATCTCGAGTAGCGCGTTCACGGCGAGGCAGCCCTGGCGGTTGCGCCCGCTCACGGTGTCCTCGACGATGGTGGCGAGCATCTCGCGCAAGGCTGCGAGCGCCGGCCGGCCGTCCTCGCCCATCCGCCGGATACGCTCGAGAAACGTCCGGTTGTAGGCCTCGAGGACCTCGAGAAAAACGCCCTTCTTGTTGCCGAAGGCGGCGTACAGGCTGCCGGGATTGAGCCCGGTCGCGTGGACGAGGTCGGTGACCGTGGTCTGGCTGTAGCCGCGCTGCCAGAAGACCAGCATGGCCTTGTCGATGACGGCGGTGCGGTCGAATTCGGGCAGGCGCGACATGGGGTGGGTACTCGCTACGATCGTTTCTCGGTCTTCCGGTTCAATGGCTTAGGACTCATTTCGGGCGGCATTCTACAGATACTTGAACAGGCATTCAAGATCGGCTATCCTGCGCGCACGACAACTGGCGGGACGCCGGTTTTTTTCGGGCTGGATATTGAACGGACATTCAATAACTTGCCCGGCCGGGCCCGGCGGCGGACAGAGCGGCTTAGCACTCACGAATCTCGAGTGCTAAAATCGGCCCCGAGACTAGAGAGGAATGCTCACGATGACACGTGCCCTTGCAATGCAAAACCACGACCTGGTGCTGGCCGGGCCGGTCGGCAGCCTCGACGCCTACATCCAGGCCGTCGGCGCCGTCCCCGTGCTGTCCAAGGAAGAAGAGCGCTCGCTCGCGATTCGTTTTCACGAGGAAGACGATCTCGATGCCGCGCGCCAGCTCGTCGTCGCGCACCTGCGGTTCGTAGTGCACATCGCCAAGGGTTACCTCGGGTACGGGCTGCCGCTGTCCGACCTGATCCAGGAAGGCAACGTAGGCCTGATGAAAGCCGTCAAGCGCTTCGACGTGACCTATGACGTGCGGCTGGTGTCGTTCGCGGTGCACTGGATTCGCGCCGAGATCCACGAGTTCGTGCTCAAGAACTGGCGCATCGTCAAGGTTGCGACGACTAAGGCGCAGCGCAAGCTGTTCTTCAACCTGCGCAAGTCCAAGCAGAGCCTGGCCTGGCTTTCGCACGACGAGACGCTCGCCGTGGCCGACGATCTCGGCGTATCCGCCGAGGAAGTCACGGAGATGGAAAAGCGCCTGAGCTCGCGCGATGCCATCTTCGATCCCGCACCGGATGCGGACGACGAGAACAGCTTCACGCCGGCGGCGTACCTGCCTGCCGTGAACGCGGACCCGGCGCTGCTCGTCGAGGACGAGGACTGGCACGACGACGCGACCGCGCGGATGTCGGATGCCATCGAAACCCTCGACGACCGCAGCCGAGCCATCGTCGAAGCCCGCTGGCTGACGGAAGAGAAGAAGACGCTGCACGAGCTGGCCGACGAATACGGCGTATCCGCCGAGCGGATCCGCCAGATCGAATCGGCGGCCATCAGGAAGCTCCAGGTCGCGATGGCGTAGGAGCGGCGGTAACGCCGCGACGCAGGCACTTCATCGCGGCCGGTTTGCGAGGCGAACAACGACGCGATTATGTCCCGCGTTCAGGTCGCGGCGTTACCGCCGCTCCTACCTGTACCGCTGCCCCCGGAACTCCACGTACCCGCCCGGCTCCGCGTCTACCGGATCGGCTAGCGGATTGGCCATGGGATCGGCGTGGGTCCAGTGCACGAGCCCGCCCGCGTCGCTCCACTCGTAGACCCCGCGGAACCGCACCCGGTCGCCGAGGCCTATGGGCACGCGCGGCGAGAGCGCGAGGTTGTGCGCGATGAGAAGTGTCTGCCCTCCGCGCAGGCGCAGGATGAAGCGCTGGTGGCGTGAATCGTGGACGTCGTCGGGGATGAGGCGGACGACGATGCCCTCGTCCACGATCCACTCATCGTCGTCCCGTTTACCGTATATGCGCGCGGACAATGGCACCGTCCGAGGAAAACCTCGACAAAAAAGCGCAGTGGCCCGTCCCTGGGCCGCTGCGCCGGAAGGGTCGCCGACCGCTTACGCGGTCAGCGGCACCAGAGTCAGTTCGACGCGACGGTTGGCCTGCTGCCCTTCCGGCGTCGAGTTGTCGGCGACCGGGCGAGATTCGCCGAGACCGAGTGTAATGAGGCGTTCCTGAATGACGTTCTGCGAGCGCAGGTACGCGGCGACCGAGTTGGCCCGGCGCTCGGAGAGAGACTGGTTATAGGCGTCGGAACCCCTGCTGTCGGTGTGCCCGGCCACTTCCACCACGGTCTTGTTGAACTCGTTCAGCACTTTCGTCACCGAGTTCAGTACCGGGTAGAAGTCGGCGCTCAGGTCCGAGCTGTTGGTCGCGAAGGTGATGTTGCCCGGCATGTTGAGCGTGATGTTGTCTCCGTCGCGCGTCACGCTGACGCCGGTGCCTTCGAGTTCCTGGCGCAATGCCATTTCCTGGCGATCCTGGTAATTGCCGACGGCACCGCCCGCGAGCGCACCGATGCCCGCACCGATCATGGCGTGCTGCCGGCGCTCGACCGCGTCGTCCCCGGAAATGAGGCCGGCGACGGCGCCGATGCCGGCGCCGATCATCGCGCCTTTCGCCGCCTGGCTGGTCTTCTGCTCGCCGGTGTAGGGGTCGAGCGTCGTGCAGCCGGCCGCGACGATGGCGGCGCCGGCGAACCCGAGAATGTAACTGCGTTTCAATTTGTTCATGGACTGCGTTCCTGTGCCTGTTTCACGTGGGGAGCCTCGTCGCTGACGGGGCGAAGCGGATGCGCCGATGTTAGACGGCGCCGGGTGCGGAATCCGGACATGCGTCACGCTTGGCCCGGCCCGGCACTTCCGGATTGTCGCACGTCGCTCCGCAGCGTTCGAAACCACGGTCGACACCATTACAGCAGCGCCAGGCTGAACGGGCGCTTAAGGCGCCGGGGCCGGGGGACCGCGGCCCGCCCGCTCCGGTAGAATGGCCGGCCCGCCCCTTTCCCGGATATGTTCATGAACGACACCGAGCGCTGGCTCGAACGCTACCGCAGCCACCGCGGCAACCTGAGCTGGCCCGCGATCTACTGGGCCGCGGTGCCGCTCGTGGTGTTCGGGACGGTTGGCCTGCTATGGAGCCTGCCGGTGCCGGCGGCTTTCGAGGAAATTTCCCCATTGCTCAACTGGGGCAGCGCGTTCCTGATGGCGGCGGCGGTCTATTACTTCATCCTGTCGCTGCC